>DASUXZ010000164.1:0-21879 GCA_036377655.1 Gemmatimonadales bacterium | reverse complement strand
GATCGAGGGAGCGAGCGGACGGGCGTTCCTCGATTTCATGCGCGACGAGGTGTTCCGCCCGCTCGGCATGCGGCAGACCACGGCCGATCACGTCGACAGCATCATCCCGTTCCGCGCGCGCTGGTACACCGCCGACTCGGCGCGCGGCGTCGTGAATGCGCCGTACGTGGACAACAGCTACAAGTGGGCGGGTGGCGGGTTCGTCGCGACCACCGAGGACCTGGTCCGCTTCGGGCAGGCGATGCTCGACGGCTCCCTGCTCGCGCCCGGAACCTTCCGCATGCTCACGACCTCGCAGCGGACGCTCGACGGTCGCGAGACGAACTACGGCATCGGGTGGGGAACGCGGCGCGACGCGAAGGGCCGCCGGATCGTCGCGCACAGCGGCGGGTCCACCGGCGGAACCGCGTACCTCGTGCTGTATCCGGACGAGCGCCTCGTCGTCGCGGTCCTCGCGAACGGCGACAGCCCCTTCGTGGGTGCAACTCCCTTCATCGCCGAGATGTTCCTCGACTGACCGGGCCGGCTGGCCCGACACCTGCTTTCTCCCCCGGACATCGGGCGCTGCGGATTCGTGCCACGCCGCGGCGCCGTCGTCCGGACCTCATCGGGAGAAAGCACCATGTCCTTCCGTATCAGCTACTTCTCGGCGGCGCTCCTGGGGCTGCTCGTGGGATGCTCCGGCGCGCCGGCCCCGGCCTCGGCGCCGGCCCCGGCCGTGCGCGAGCCGGCTCCGCCGCGTCCCGCTCCCGCAGAACGCACGGCCCCGGCTCCCGCGGACCGGACGCCTCCCGCGCCGGCCCGGCGCGCAGAGGCCGCCACGAGGGCGCCCGGCGCCGTGCGCGGTGCGACGGTGGACCAGGCGGTCACGCAATTCCTTGCACGCGAGGGAGCGACGGGGTCGGAGGCTCGCCATGTGGTCGAGCGCATCGACCTGAACGGAGACGGCGTGGACGAGGCGCTCGTACTGCTCCGGAGCCGGCGGCACTGCAGCGCGCGCGGGTGCACGCTCCTCGTGCTCGAGCGCCGGAACGACGCGTACGAAGTCCATTCGCGCCTGCTGCTCGGCCGGACGCCGCTCATCGCGGCGGATTCCCGGACCGGCGGCTGGCGCGATCTCGTCGCGCCGATCACGTCGCCGTCCGCCGGAATGCGCCTCATGCTCGTGCGGCACGCCGCCGGGGGCTATCCCGCCGATCCCGCGCAGCTCGCCGTGGTCTCGCCCACGAAGGAGATCGACGGCCGCATCCTCTTCTCCGACGACTGAGCCCGCGCGCACGCCCGGAGGCCGCTGCGCTGGCGCGTGGCGGCCTCTTCGTTCATACTCTCCTGATGCCGCAACGGGAGAGTTCACCATGGCCGATTTCAGGAGGACCGTCGAGAGCGCCGACGGCGAGCAGCGCGCGGTGATTCTCTGCCGCCCCGACGGCCGCTACCAGATCGACTTCGAGCGCTGGGACGATTCGGCCGTGACCGGGATCGGCGGGCTCTCGGACCCCTTCTGGCGCTTCGAGGGCACCGAAGAGGTGACCGATACGCTCGAGCAGGCCGAGGCGCTCATTGCCCGGCGGCTCGGCGCCCTCAAGCCGATGCCGAGCTGAGGAAGGTCTCGAATGGGACAGGGATCGACGGGAAACGTGATCGCCGCGCTGGCGAGCTTCTTCGTGCCGGGGCTCGGCCAGCTCATCCAGGGGCGCCCGGTCAAGGCGCTCGTGATGTTCGTACTGGCCGCCGTCCTCTGGCTCATCCTGCTCGGGTGGGCCATCCACCTCTGGTCCATCATCGACGCCGCGCTCTGGAAGCCGCGTGGGTGAAGGCACGAGCCTGCCGGGATTCGGCGGCTGGTACCATCTTGTCTTCTTCGGCCTGCTGATCCCGTGGGCGGCATGGAAATCCCGCCACCGACTCGAGCGCGGCCCGCTGCCGCCAAGGCCCCGGCATTTCGTCGCCGTCATCATCCAGCTCGCACTGTTCCTCGGCATTTCGCTGTGGGTCGCGTGGGCCGAGGGCATCGACCTCGCGCAGCTGCCGCGGTCCGGCCTCGCGCCCTGGGGGCTCGCGGCGGTGATGCTCGCCGCGGGCCTCGTGCTCATGGCGCCCCGGTGGCGGAAGGGCGTCGAGCGGCGCGAGCGGAAGCTGCATCTCTTCATGCCGAGGACGGGCCGCGAGCGCGCTCTCTGGTTCGGCGTCTCGGCGGCCGCAGGCTTGAGCGAGGAGGTGACGTACCGCGGCGTCATGTTCGCGATCGTGGCGGGGCTCACCGGCAGCCCGCTCGCGGCCGCGGCCGTCGCGAGCGTCGTGTTCGGGGTGAGTCATGTGGTCCAGGGATGGCGCAGCGTCGTCATCATCATGGGCATCGCGCTCGCGCTGCACGGGCTCGTGGCGCTGAGCGGCTCGTTGCTCCCGGCGATCGTGATCCATGCGGTGTACGACGCGGTGGCGGGGCTCGCGTATGGGCGGATGGGGGAGGAGATGGGATATCCCGTGGACGGCATCCCGCTCGCGGACGAGCCGACCGAAGCGGTGCCCGGCGCTGCGTCCGCAAACAGCTGATGAACTCTGTACCCGTCCTTCCGCCGCTCTTCTCCCACCTCTTCTGGGCCGACACCCGCGCCATCGAGTCACTGCGTCGCGCACCCGATGCCGCGCGCGCACGCGCGCTGATGGCGCACGTCCTCGGTGCCGAGGCGACCTGGCTCGCGCGGATCGAGGGACGCGAATCGGAGCTCGCCGTGTGGCCCGAGCTTTCCGTCGAGGCGTGCGTCGCCGCGTCGGCGCGCATCCGCGCCGGATACGAATCGCTCCTCGCCCGCCTCGACGCCGAGCCCGGCGGCCTCGAGCGCATCGTGCATTACCGGAACAGCGCCGGCCTCGAGTTCGACGGCCGCATCGCCGACATCCTGTGCCACGTGGCGCTGCACGGCGCCTACCACCGGGGCCAGGTGGCGCTCCTCTGCCGCGAGGCCGGCGTCGCCCCCGAGCCCACCGACTACATTGCGTGGTCCCGGGGCGCGCCCGCCGCCACCCGGCGGCCCTGAGCTCCGGCCCATTTCTCCAGGGAGATTCCATGCCGCGCGTCGTCCACTTCGAGATCCACGCCGGCGATCCCGCCCGCGCGCAGGAGTTCTACGGCAAGCTCTTCGGCTGGACGTTCACGCAGTTCGGCGGGATGGATTACTGGGTGGTGAAGACCGGCCCCGAGGGACAGCCCGGAATCGACGGAGGGCTGCTTCCTCGCCGCGGCGCCGCACCGGCCGACGGGCAGGCGGTCAACGCCTACGTGTGCACGGTCGATGTCGATGCCGTCGACGACACGCTCGCGCAGGCCCTCGCGCTCGGGGGCACGCTCGCGCTCGCGAAGATGCCGATCCCCGGGATCGGGTGGCTCGCGTACGCCAGGGACCCCGAGGGCAACATCTTCGGGATGATGCAGGCGGACCCGACGGCAGGCTGACGATGCCCGACATCCGATCGCGGCCCGGCGTGGGCCCGACCTACGCGTTCATCTTCGCCGTGAGCATCGTGCTGATGCTCTTCGGGTGGCGCTGGGCGGCGCAGGTCGCCGAGCAGTCGCCGGAGGAAGGGTACGTCATCGACGTCGCGGCGAGCGCCCTTCCTGCGGCCGCCGCCTGGTGGAGTGCGCTCGCCCTCAGGCAGCGCCGCCGCGGTCAGCCGCCGGCGAGCGGCGCCGAGCAGGCGTTCGACGTGCTCCGCTGGCTCGCGCTCGTCCTCCTCGCACTCCGGATCGCCCTTCCGCTCTTCTGACGGAGCGCCTCCATGCGATACCTCGCAGCTTTCTTCCTCGCCACCGCGTGCACCGCACCGTCGCCCGACGGCGCTGCCGCAGCCCCCCGGGACACCGTGGTCACCCCGCCCGATCCCGCATCCGCCGGGCCCGCGACCGACTCGGTGCAGTCGATCACCGGCGTCGTGCGCCACTTCGATCTCGAGGGCGGCTTCTTCGCCATCCGCGGCGACGACGGCGTGACGTACGACCCGTCGAACCTCGCCGAGGAATTCCGGCAGGACGGGCTCCGGGTGCGCGCGCGCCTTCGCCTCCGGCCGGACATGGGAGGCATCCACATGGTCGGGCCGATCGTGGACATCATCGAGATCCAGCGGGACTCGGCCCGATGAGCGAGGGGCGCACGATCGAGCGGCGCGACTTCCTCCTGGCCGGCGCTGCCGGCCTCGGCGCTGCGGCACTCGCGCACGGGGCGCTGAACGCACAGGAGCCCTCGCCCCGGTTCGCGGCGCCGCCGATGGAGCGCGTGCGCATCGGCTTCGTCGGCGTCGGTGGCATGGGGATGGTGCACGTCGAGAACCTGCTTGCCATCGACGGCGCGGAGATCGTCGCCGTCTGTGACATCGTCCCCGGGAAGGTCGCGAAGGCGAGCGAAACGATCGTCGCCGCCGGACAGCCGGCGCCGCGCGGCTTTTCGGCAGGCCCGCGCGACTTCGAGCGCATGTGCGCCGAGATGGAGCTCGACCTCGTCTATACGGCGACGCCGTGGGAGTGGCACGTGCCGGTGTGTCTCGCCGCGATGCGGAACGGCAAGCACGCCGCGACCGAGGTCCCCGCGGCGTATACCGTAGACGACTGCTGGGCCCTCGTCGAAGCAGCCGAGAAGTACCGGAAGCATTGCGTGATGATGGAGAACTGCTGCTACGACCGCCTCGAGATGCTCATGCTGCATCTCACGCGCCTCGGCATGCTCGGCGAGCTGCTCCACGCCGAATGCGGCTATCTCCACGATCTCCGCGAGATCAAGTTCTCGACCGAGGGGGAAGGGCTCTGGCGCCGGGCGCATGCGATGGTCCGGAACGGCAACCTCTACCCCACGCACGGACTCGGGCCGATCGCCCAGTGCATGGACATCAATCGCGGCAATCGCTTCGACTACCTCGTCTCGATGAGCTCGCCCACGCGCGGCCTCGAGCTCTACGCGAAGGAGCACTTTCCCGAGGCCGACCCGCGCCGCCGCGAGCGCTTCAAGCTGGGCGACGTGAACGTCTCGCTCATCCGGACGGCGCGGGGCGAAACGATCTACCTGGGCCACAACTGCGACAACCCGCGCCCCTACAGCCGCGGCCTCGTGCTCCAGGGAACGCGTGGCATCGTCGAAGGGTGGCCGGGCAGGATCTACGTCGAGGGGAAGAGCCCGCGGAGCCATCGCTGGGACGAGCTCGACGCCTGGTACGCCCAATACGAGCACCCGCTCTGGCGCTCGGAGCAGGTCCGCACCGCGACCGGAGGCCACGGCGGCATGGACTTCCTCGAGGACCGGCGGCTCATCGAATGCCTCCGGCGCGGCGAGCCGACCGACCAGGACGTCTACGACGCCGTTGCGTGGAGCGTCATCACGCCGCTCACCGAGCAGTCGGTGGCGCGCCGGAGCCGGCCCGTGGAGGTGCCGGACTTCACGCGTGGACGCTGGAGGTCCACAGCACCGATCGGCATCGTCGGGGCTTGACGCCGGCTTGATCCCCCGGTGAGACGTTGGAGCCTCCCGATTCGCGGAGTCTCCTATGTTGCGACCTCTCCCCTTCATCCTCGGGCTCCTGCTTTCCTCCGCAGGCCTCAGTGCCCAAACGCCCCTGCCCACCGGTGGCACCCGCCTCCGGATCGTCACCGTCGAGCGCTCGATCACGGGACTTCTCGTGTCGGAGGGGAGCGATTCGATCGTGCTCCGGACCGGCGACGGCAGCACCGCTTCTGTGTCGCGGTCGGATGTTCGCGGCGTGGAACAGAGTCTCGGATGGCGGTCGAATGCATGGCGCGGTGCGGAGTTGGGCGCGGGGATCGGCGCGGCCATCGGCGTGCTGTTCGGCGCCATGGCCGATACCGACGGCGACAGCCCAGCGTACCGCCAGCTCGAGAAGACCGGACAGATCATCACCAACGGGGGTATCGGACTCGCGGTGGGCGCGGTGGGTGGATTCGCGATCGGCTCGCGCACCCGATCGGAGCGCTGGCGGCCGCGACCGGCCGTGCATGCGCTCATCGTGACCCCGTCGGGCGCCGGGCTGCAGCTCCGGTTCTGACGGGAGAAGGGGCCCTTGATTCCTGCTTGGCCGCCGCTCCGCATCGTACCTCCTCCCTCACCTGGAGTGCACGATGCGCCCCCGAGTCGCCGTTCTTCTCGCCTCGATCCTCGTCCTGGTCCTCGCCGAGCGCCCCTCCGCCCACGCCCAGGCCAGCCCATCGGTCACGCCGGGTGCGCGCGTGCGGGTGCATACCGCCGCCGCCGTGCCACTCACCGGCCGAGTCGTCGAGGTTAGCGGCTCGGAAATAATCCTGCAGGCCGGATCCGAAAGAGTCGTCATGGCGACCGCCGACATCCGGCAGCTCGAAGTCGGAACGTGGCGGTCGGGAGCGGGGAAGGGCGCCAGGGTCGGGGCGCTCGTCGGGGGGCTCGTCGGACTCGCCGCAGGCATCGCGCTCATGAGCGACGACGACAGCTTCTTCGACTACGGATCCGAGGCGATCCCCGCTGGCGTGCTGGGCGGAGGCGTCATGGGGCTCGGGATCGGCGTCGTGATCGGGGCGCTGAGCGGCCGTGAGGAGTGGACCACGGTTCAGGGATCCGCCATCGCTCTCGAGCCGACGCCCACGCGCGCGGGGATCGGCATGCGCATTCAGTTCTGGCGCGGGCGCTGAAATGGTATCTTGGGACACCCCTCGAAACTGAAATCGCCCGCTCGGCGGGTGCCCCAAGGAGGAATCGTGCGCACGGTGCTCTTCACCGCCGTGGCTCTTGGCCTGGCCCCGGGAGCCCTCGCCGCCCAGGCCGCGCCACCGCGGCCGTTCACGATCACGGCGAACGCCGGGTTCGTCGATGCGTCGGGCAACAGCGAGATCACCACCCTGAGCGGAGACGAGCGCATCGAGGTGCGGCCGCCGGGCACGCGGTGGACCTTCACCCAGTCGTTCGGGGCGGTCTACGGGCGGACCGACGGGGCCACCTCCGCCAACCGGATCAAGGGCGGGGTCCGCGTGGCGCACGTCGTGGAAGAACGGCTCTCGGCGTTCGTCTCGGCCGAGTACGAGAAGAACCGGTTCGCCGGGATCCGCCGCCGCTTCGAGGAAGTCGTGAGCCTCGCGATCGAGGTGGTGCGGGCGCCCCGGACCGAGCTCTCCATCGAGATGGGCGCCGCCTTCAACCAGCAGCGGGACCTTCAGGACGTGGACGACTCGTTCGTCGCCGCACGAACCGCAGGCGAGTTCAAGCAGAAATTCACCGAGTCCGCCTACTTCGAGCAGAAGGTCGAGCTGCTGCCGAACCTCGAGATCGGGGAGGACCTCCGGGTCAACTCCGAGTCCTCGGTCGTGGCACCGCTCAGCAAGCGGTTTGCGGTGAAGCTGAGCTACGCCATCCGCTTCGATAATCTTCCGGAGCCCGGGTTCGAGCGCACCGACCGCGTCTTCACCTCAGGACTTCAGGTAACCCTATGATCTCCAACGCGGTCCGCGCCATGATCCCGGCACTGGCCCTCGGGACAGTCGTCATGACCGGACGGCCAGCCGATGCCGGGCACCTCGCCTGGATGGCCGGCTGCTGGGAATTCACGAGGGGCGAGACGACGGTGGAGGAGCAGTGGATGGCGCCGCGGGGCGGGGCCCTCATCGGGATGAGCCGGACCGTCCGGGGGGACCGGATGGTCGCGTTCGAGTCGGTCGTCATCCGGGCGGATTCGGCGGGGCGCCTCGCCTACCACGCGTTCCCGAGCGGCCAGGCACCCGCGGTCTTCCCGGCCGTCGAGGTCACCGATTCGACCGCGGTCTTCGAGAATCCCACCCACGATTTCCCCCAGCGGATCCTCTACCGTCGTCGGGGCGACACCCTCTCGGCCCGGGTCGAAGGCTCGAGGAACGGCACGCTTCGCGGCTCCGACTTCCCCTATCAGAGGACGGCCTGTCCCGGCGGGGCTGGTGGCGGCCATCACTGACGGCAGGGGGTTTACGCGCTAGGAATTTGGAGGCATAGTGGTGGAGGCTGCGGATGGGAGATCGCGGCCCGGCCCTGCCAGGTTCCCTTCCCTTTCTGGAGGAGATATGGATCTGCTCTGGACGCTGCTCATCGGCCTCGTCGTCGGCGCGCTCGCCAAGTTCATAATGCCCGGCCGCGATCCGGGCGGCATCATCGTCACCATCCTGCTCGGTATTGCAGGTGCCTTCGTCGCCCGCTTCCTCGGCCAGATGCTGGGGATCTACGGCGAAGGCGAAGCGGCCGGCTTCATCGCCTCGCTGCTCGGAGCACTCCTGCTCCTCTTCCTCTATCGTGCCTTCACGAAGAGGACACCGGCCTGACGGACGGCCGCACAAGAGAAAAGGGCGACGGGAAACCGTCGCCCTTTTCATTGCTCAAGAATCCGGCTACCGGACCTCGAACGGAACGCTCCCCGCCGGGCGCCCGCCGACCGAGACGTCGGCCGCATACGCTCCCGGATCCCATCCCCGTCCGGGGGTCACCGAGAGGGTCAGCGCCGACTGCCCGGCCGCCGGGATCCCCACCGTCGAGTCCGCCACGGTCCCCGGGTCGTCCCCGTCGGCCCGCACCCAGCGCACCACGACGGTGTCGGCGTCCGGCAGGCCGCCGAGTCGGATCCGGATCGTATCGCTCGGGGCAAAGACGGTGCGGGGAAGGGAGACGTTGCCGTCGGCGTCGGTCACGGCGCCGAGCATGATCTCGACGCGCCCGTCGCGGTGGCGCTCGGGTGACTCGAGCGGCGAGCCGCGGCTGCACCCCGCGAGGAGCGCGACGATGCCTGCCACCTTCAAACGCGCGCCTGCAGTCATCATCTTCCTCGCTGGAGCGGGGGAGCTCGTGCGACGGGTCCGTCGCAGGGTTCATGATACCTCCCGGCGCGGCAACGAACCGTGACGAGCACTTCACGAAATGGGTGAGCCCACCACGTATCAGCGCATCTACCGGGTCGTCGGCCGGATCCCGCGGGGGCGCGTCGCCACCTACGGCCAGGTCGCGGCGCTCGCGGGGCTCCCGGGCCGGGCCCGGCAAGCGGGTTACGCCCTCCACGCGCTGCCGGCGAGCACGGCGCTGCCCTGGCACCGGGTGATCAACGCCCAGGGAGGCATCAGCCTCAGGGGGCCCGGGTGCGACGCGATCGCCCAGCGGCTCCTCCTCGAGGCGGAGGGTGTGGCATTCGATGCCCGCGGCCGCGTGCGCCTCGCGACATTCCAGTGGAAGCCGCGCCGATGACACTCAACGGATGGAGAGGTGCATGCCGCTGACGACGAGACCCGCGCCGGCCGAGTTCGACCCCTATTACGGCACTTACGTGAACGCGGTGCCGGACGGCGACGTGCTGGAAGTCCTCGCGCGCGGGGGAGAGGAAACCTTCGCGCTTCTTTCGGCGTTACCCGAGGAGATGGGAAGCCACCGGTATGCGCCGGGGAAGTGGACGATCCGGGACGTGGCCCAGCACCTCGCCGATTCGGAGCGGGTGTTCTGCTATCGCGCGCTCCGGTTCGCCCGCGGCGACACGACACCGCTGCCGGGATTCGACCAGAACCCCTACGCCGACGCGGCGAAGGCGGACCGCCGGCCGCTCACCGCGATCGCCACCGAGCTCAGGGCCCTCCGCCAGGCGACGCTCTCGCTCGTGCAGTCGCTCGACGACGAGATGCTCGCCCGGAGCGGCGTCGCAAGCGGGTGCCCGGTCTCGGTCCGCGCGCTCGTCTGGATCATCGCCGGGCACGAACGGCATCACATGCGGGTGCTGCGCGAGCGCTACCTCGCCGGCTCCGATGGAGGAAAGAGGAATCATGCGACGTGAAACGGCCACCTTCGGCGCCGGCTGCTTCTGGGGCGTGGAGGTCACCTTCCGGAACGTCCCGGGCGTCCTCGATGCCGCGGCCGGCTACAGCGGCGGGGCCACCGAGCATCCCACCTACGAGGAAGTCTGCAGCGACGAGACCGGCCACGCGGAAGTGGTGCAGGTGACGTTCGATCCCGACCGCGTGCGCTACGAGCAGCTGCTCGACGTCTTCTTCACGAGCCACGATCCGACGACGAAGGACCGCCAGGGTCCCGACGTCGGACGGCAGTATCGCTCGGTCGTCTTCTATCACGACGATGCCCAGCGGCGAGCCGCCGAGGCGGCGGTGGCCCGCTGGGAAGCGAGCGGACGCTTCCGCCGCCCGATCGTCACCGAAGTGGCGCCGGCCGCTCCGTTCTGGCGCGCGGAGGAATACCACCAGCGGTACCTCGAGAAGCGGGGCCTCGCGAGCTGCCACGTCCAGTGACCCGTCACCCGGAGCTTGCCCCCACGCGGCTCCGGGGCGAACCTTCAGCGTCGTCCGTTCGCGTCCCGTTCCCGAGGCATCGCATGTTCAAGCCCTTCCTGTCGAGCTCGGCACTCGCCGCAGTGCTGCTCGCATCGTGCACGTCGTCCCGCGCCGAGACCGAAACCGAGCGCGACGCCCCGATCGCCGCTGCCGCGCCCTCGCCCGCGGCGAGTCCGCTGGCCGCGCCGGCGCCGACCGGATCCGCCGCGGCGGCTCCGGTCATCACCGTCTACAAGTCGCCGACCTGCGGCTGCTGCAAGAACTGGGTGGACCACGTGAAGGCGGCAGGCTTCGCGGTCGAGGTGCACGACGTCGACAACCTCTCGGACATCAAGGCGGACGCCGGCGTTCCGGCAACAACGCGCTCCTGCCACACGGCGATCGTGGGCGGTTACGCGATCGAAGGGCACGTCCCGGCTGCCACGATCGAGCGGCTCCTCAAGGAAAAGCCGGCCATCGCCGGCGTCGCCGTGGCGGGCATGCCGGTCGGCTCGCCCGGCATGGAAGTGGCGGGACAGCCGGCCGACAGGTACGACGTCGTCGCGTTCAAGGCGGACGGGTCCACCTCGGTGTACGAGTCGCATTGAGCTCCGCCCGGGCCGCGTCGCTCATCGCGCTCGGGATGACCATCGCCGCCGCCTGCTCGGGAAGCTCTCCGGGCGCGGCGGCGCCTGCGTCGGCCCCGGGCCTCGAGCAGCAGGCGAGCGGCACCACGGCGCTGCTCCAGGCGGTGAGCGCCGTCGATGATTCGGTGGTCTGGGTGAGCGGGCACTCCGGCACCTGGGCGCGGACGCTCGACGGCGGGCGCACCTGGACCGCGAGGCGCATGCCGGGCGCGGACTCGCTGCAGTTCCGGGACGTGCATGCGCTGAGCGCTGACCTCGCCTGGCTCATGAGCGCAGGGCCGGGGGACCTGTCGCGGATCTATCGCACCACCGACGGCGGCGCCAGCTGGAGCCTCCAGTTCACCAACCACGAGCCACGCGCCTTCTACGACTGCATCTCGTTCTGGGACGAGCGCCG
This sequence comes from Gemmatimonadales bacterium, assembly GCA_036377655.1. GTDB lineage: Bacteria > Gemmatimonadota > Gemmatimonadetes > Gemmatimonadales > GWC2-71-9 > CAMLLJ01. The sequence continues at coordinate 10,547 of DASUXZ010000164.1, read as the reverse complement.
CGGCCTCGCCTACAGCGACCAGGTGGACGGGCGCATCATGCTGCTCGCGACGTCGAACGGCGGAGAGACCTGGGAGCTCGTTCCGCGCGAGCGCCTGCCGGCCGCGCTCCCGGGTGAGGGCGGCTTCGCGGCGAGCGGGACGTGCCTCGTGACGCGGCCGGGCGGGCACGCATGGATCGCGACGGGCAACGGCCCGCGGTCGCGCGTGCTCCACTCGAGCGATTACGGCGTCACCTGGTCGGTCACCGACGTCCCCGTGCCGGCCGGCCGGGCGGCGGGGCTCGCCACCATCACCTTCCGGGACGACCGCCACGGCGCCGCCCTCGGCGGCCCGATCGGCGAGCCCGACGTCCGGTCCGACAACGTCGTCGTGACGTCGGACGGCGGCAGGAGCTGGCGGCTCGCCGGCCGCACCACCTACCCGGGAGCGGTCTACGGCGCGGCGTACGTGCCCGGCGCAGGCCGCACGATCGTGGCCGTGAGCCCGCAGGGCGCCGACGTCTCGCGAGACGACGGCGCAACCTGGGCCCGGCTGGATACGCTGAGTTACTGGGGAATCGGCTTTGCGCCGGGCGGGACCGGCTGGATCACCGGCCCGGGCGGGCGCATCGCGAAAGTCACGATCAGGTAGTTACCGGTGGTCCACGTCGACCGTGGCGCCGACCGCAGCACCGAGCAAACCCCCCGCAGCCGCCCCGATCACCGCACCCTTCACGTTCCGGCCGATGGCGGCGCCGGCCACGGCGCCTGCGGCCGCGCCGATCACGGCATCGCGCTTCACGTGCGTCACGCGCTCGGGCGCGCGCGCCGGCGCCTGCCGGGCCGGGGCGCTCCGAGTCGCCGATGCCGTGCGGTACACCGGCTGGGGCGCCGGGGCGTACACCGGCATCGGTGCCGGCTGGTAGACCTGCTGCTGGGGAACGGCGTAGCCCGGAGGCGGCGCGTAGCCGGGCGGCACGTAGACCCACTGGCCGCCCTGCTGCTGGCCCATCTCCATCGGAGAGACCATCGCGGGGTTCTGGAGCCGCTGCGCCTGGAGGGCCATCTCGAGGTCACGCGCGCGCTCGGCGTCGGCGAGCCGGTCATTACCGCCGCAGGCGGCGAGCAGAGGGAGCGCTGCGAGCAGAGCCGCGGGAACGAATCGCTTCATGTATGCCTCCTCGGCCTGAGCCGGCCGTCTCGCTGCCCGCGCCTCCATGGCGCGCGGCGCCGGACCGGAAAGGCAAGCGAGGTGCCAGATGCCCGACCGCGGATTTCGGGCGGCACGGGCCCGCGACTGTCCTATCGTCAGGACGGTTGTCCCCGCGGAAGCCGCGGGCAGGTTGCAGCATGAAACATTCCGGCGCCAGACTGACCGCTACGTGAGTCCCGACTTCAGGGCATCGAGCACGCGATCGCCGAAGAGGTCGATTTCGTCGAGCGTGGTGTAGACGTTGGGCGTGATGCGCACGCCGGTGAACTCGTCGTGCGTGATCGGCGTCGTGATGATCCGGTGCTTTTCATGGAGCCACGCGCCGAGCTTGTTGTGATCGAGTCCCTCGATCGTCACGAACCCGATCCCGGCGCCGGCCGGCGAATCGAGCGGCGTGAGCACGCGCACGCGGCCCTTCCCCTCTGCGATCAGCCGCTTCGCCCAGCGGTCCCGGAGGTACCGGAGCCGCTCGATCTTCCGCTCGGCGCCGATCGCGCGGTGAAAGGCGATGGCGGCCGAGATGGCGTTGTGGTTGGCCGCGGGATGCGTGCCGATCTCCTCGTACTTCCGGATGTTCTCGTCCATCGAGGCGGGTGCCGCCATGAGCGGCCACACGCGCTTCTGCTTCGACTTGCTCACGTAGAGAAAACCGGTCCCGATCGGCGCGAGGAGCCACTTGTGGAGGCTCGTGCCGTAGTAGTCGCAGCCGAGCTCGTCGCGGGTGAAGGGGAAGTGTGCGAAGGCATGCGCCCCGTCCACGAGCACCTCGATGCCGCGCGGGCGCGCCATCTCGACCAGCTCGCGGATCGGCATGATCTGCCCGGTGAGGTTCGTGATGTGCGGAACCTCGATGAGGCGGGTGCGCGGGGTGACGGCCGCGGCGAACCGCTCGACGACATGGCGGGGCGACGCCGCGGGCACGGCGAACGACACCGGCTTCACGACGATTCCGTCGCGGCGCACCCGCTGGTCCCAGCTCGTGAGCATCCGGCCGTAATTCTGGTTCGAGACGATCACCTCGTCGCCGGGGCGCAGGTCGAATCCGAAGATGAGGGTCTCCATCGCCTCGGAAGCGTTCCGCGTGATGGCCATCTCCTCGGCATCGCAGCCGAACTCGCGGGCGAGGTCGCGGCGCACGCTTTCCACGCGGGGCTCGAGCACCCGCCACATGTGCTCGACCGGGAGCTCGTTCGAGAACCGGAGGTCGCGGATCATCGCCTCGAGCACGTGCGTCGGCGCGGGACTGCACCCGCCGTTGTTGAGGTTGACGAGCGTGCGGTCGGCGTCGAAGGCGCGCTGGATCGTGCTCCAGTAGGCCTCGTCGTCGGCGAGTGCGGCGGCGGGCCTCCGGCCGGCGGCCTCCCACGCCTCGCGGAGCCGGCGGCCGGCGCCGGCATTGATGACCGGGAGGGCGGCCGCGCCGGCGAGCGAGGCGACGAACGTACGGCGGGATTCGATCATGGGGGTCCCTGGCTCTGGGTCTCCGGAATCTGCCGCGCCAGACCGCCGGGCGCGAGTGGCGCGCCCCGTGAGCGGGCCCTAGACTTCGGCATGCCCGTCATCCTCAGGACCACGCTCCTGCTGGTCCTCTCCAACGTGTTCATGACGTTCGCCTGGTACGCGCACCTCCGGAACCTGAACCACAGGCCCTGGTGGATCGCGGCGCTCGCGAGCTGGGGAATCGCGCTCTTCGAGTACCTCCTGCAGGTCCCGGCCAACCGGATCGGCTATACCGCGCTCACGCTCCCGCAGCTCAAGATGCTGCAGGAGGTCGTCACGCTCGCGGTGTTCGTGCCGTTCGCAGTGCTGTACATGCGGCAGCCGGTCCGGCTCGACTTCCTCTGGGCCGGGCTCTGCCTGCTCGGCGCCGTGTACTTCATGTTCCGCGGTTCCCCCGCTACGCCCTGACCTCACGCGAGGCTTCCATGCGACCGTCCGCACTCCTTCCGCTCCTCCTTCTCGTTCCCGGCATCGCGGCCGCGCAGATCGGCGGCGGCGGCGCCAAGGCCGACCCCCGCGTCGCCACCGCGCTCCGGAGCATCGGCGTGAGCTCGGAGATCGACGACGACCAGGACTACAAGCTCGTGCTCGACGTGGACGACGACGGGGACCGCACGCAGATCGTCTACATCATTTCGTCCACCGAGCGCTACGGCAACCTCGAGATCCGGGAGATCTGGGCGCCGGCGTTCAAGACGGGCGGGCGGCTCGACGCGGACGTCGCGCGGAAGATGCTCGCGATGAACGAGCGGATGAAGCTCGGCGCCTGGCGGCTCTACGGCGAGGGCGACGACCAGATGGCCGTGTACGCCGTGCAGATCGATGCCGACGCGAACGCCGAGGCGATGCGGAGCGCGCTTCGCATCGTGGTGCAGGTCGCCGACGCCGAGGAGCTCACGCAGACCGGGAAGGACGACTATTGACGCCCGTCCCCCCCATCGCGCGCCTGCAGGCGGCATGGGCGCGGCTCGAAGGCCTGCCGGGGGGAACCTGGATCTTCAGCCGGCTCTTCGGCCGGATGGTTCCGTACTCGGGAACCGTCGGCGCCCGCATCCGTGAGCTCGCCCCGGGGCACGCGCGCGTCGAGCTCGCCGACTCGCGCCGGGTCCGGAACCATCTCGGCTCCGTGCACGCCGTGGCGCTCGTCAACCTCGGCGAGATGACGAGCGGACTCGCGATGCTCGGGGCCCTGCCGCCCACGGTGCGAGGCATCGTGACCCACCTCTCCACCGATTTCCTCAAGAAGGCCCGCGGCACCCTCAGCGCCGAGTCGCGCTGCGCGCCGCCCGCGGTCACCGAGGCGACGGATTTCGACGTGACGGCCGAGATTCGCGACGCCGCCGGCGACGTGGTGGCGCGGGTGTCGGTGCGCTGGCGGCTCGCGCCCCTCGCGCCGTGACCGCGCCGGCGATCGGCACCCCGCTCACGCGCCATGCCGGCGTCGGCGTGCCGCTCGTCTGCGGCGCGATGTACCCGTGCAGCAACCCCGAGCTCGTGGCGGCGGTGAGCGAAGCGGGCGGCATCGGCGTCGTGCAGCCGATCTCGCTCACCTACGTGCACGGCTACGAGTTCCGTGCGGGGCTCCGGCGCATCCGCGAGCTCACGTCCCGCCCGGTGGGAATGAACGCGCTCATCGAGCAGTCCTCCCGCGCCTACCGCCGGCGCATGGAGGCATGGGTCGAGGTGGCGCTCGAGGAGGGCATCCGCTTCTTCGTCACCTCGCTCGGCAATCCGCGCTGGGTCGCCGAGCGGGTGCACGCCGCCGGCGGCGTCGTGTATCACGACGTGACCGAGCGGAAATGGGCCGAGAAGGGACGCGACGCCGGAGCCGACGGCCTCATCGCGGTGAACCGCCGCGCCGGTGGCCATCCCGGGACGCGGAGCGCCGCCGCATTGCTCGAGGAGGTGGCCGGCCTCGGCCTGCCCGTCGTGTGCGCGGGTGGCGTCGGCGACGAGCGGGCGTTCGCCGAAGCGATCCGCATGGGATATGCGGGCGTCCAGGCGGGGACCCGCTTCATCGCGACACCCGAATGCCGCGCGTCGGACGCGTACAAGGATGCGATCGTCGCGGCCGGCGAGGACGACATCGTCCTGAGCGAACGGATCACCGGCGTTCCCGTCGCGATCATCCGGACCCCGTTCGTCGAGCGCACCGGGCTTCGCGCCGGCGCACTCGCCCGGTGGATGCTGCGGCATCGGCGGACGAAGCACCTCATGCGCACGATCTACGCCTTGCGGTCGGTCTGGCAGCTCAAGCGCGCGTCGCTCGCGGCACCCGGCAGTCCCGAGTACTGGCAGGCGGGCAGGAGCGTCGCCGCCATTCACGCGATCGAGCCTGCCGGGGAGATCGTTGCGCGGTTCGCCGCGGCGCTCGCGGTCCCCGCGGAGGCGCCACGGTGAACGCGCTCCTCCGCGGCGGGAGCGTCCTCGCCGGGCTCGCCGCCTTCGCCGCGCTCCACGGCACCGCGGCCCGGCTCGCGGCGCAGGGCCTCCCGCGTGCGCGCCCGGCCGAGCTCGGGCTCGATTCCGCCCGGCTGGCGGACGTTCGAACGCTGCTGGACGACGCGGTGGCGCGGGGCGAAGTCGCCGGTGTCGTCACGCTCCTCGCCCGGAACGGCCGCGTAGCGGCGGTCGACAGCGCCGGCTTCCAGGACACGGCAGGGCGCGCGCGGGCGGGCCTGCGGACGCTCTTCCGCATCGGCTCGATGACGAAGCCGGTCACGAGCGTGGCCGCGATGATCCTCGTGGAGGAGGGAGCGCTCCGGCTCTCCGATCCCGTCGCCCGGTACCTCCCGGAACTGGCCGGCATGCGCGTCATGGCCCCCGACGGCTCGGTCGTGCCGGCGCGCACCCCGATCACCGTGCGGCACCTCCTCACGCACCGTGCCGGCTTCACGTACGGCTTTCTCGACGATGGGCCGGTGGGCGACGCGTATCGCGCGGGGGGCGTGAGCGACGGCGTCGCGCCGCGCGAGGGCGAGACCATCGCGTCGAACGTCGCGCGGCTGGCCCGGGTGCCGCTCGCGGCGGAGCCCGGCACGCGCTTCGTCTACGGCCTGTCGACCGACGTCCTCGGACGGGTGGTCGAGGTCGCCTCCGGCGAGTCGCTCGCGCGCTACCTGTCGCGGCGGATCTTCGAGCCCCTCGGCATGCACGACACCGCCTTTCACGTCGATTCCGCCGCAGTGCCGCGCCTCGCCGCCGCGTTCGCATGGAACGGCCGCGCGCTGAGACCGCTCAGGGGCATCGAGCAGCTTGGCCTCCTCCGGATCGCGGGCGAGGGCTATCATGGCTCGCGAACCTGGTTCTCGGGCGGCTCCGGCCTCGTGTCCACCGCGGGTGACTATGCGCGCTTCCTCCAGATGATCCTGAACGGCGGCGAGCTCGACGGCGCCCGCATCCTGAGCGCGCGCAGCGTCGCACTCCTCGGAACCGATGCGATCGCCGACCTCACCGATCGGCCGCTCGGCCCGGGCGCCGGCTTCGGCCTCGGGTTCCAGGTCCTCACGGATACCGCGCTCGCGGAGGTGCCCGGGAGCGAAGGCACCCTCTCGTGGAGCGGAGTGTACGGCACCACCTTCTGGGCCGACCGCGAGCGCCGGCTCATCGGCATCGTGATGCTGCAGCGCGTGCCGTCCGCTTCGCTCGGCATCTCCGGGCGGTTCCGCCGGATCGCGTACGCGGCGGTGACCCGGTGAGCCGCGGCGCCCCGCTCGTGATCGGCGTCGTGGGCGGCTCGGGCTCCGGCAAGACGACGGTCGTCCGCGCGATCCACGAGTCGGTCGGCTCGCGCGCGGCACTTCTCGACCAGGACGCCTACTACCGGGACCTCGGCCACCTGACGCTCGAGGAGCGGAAGCTCGTCAACTTCGACCATCCGGACTCGATCGACACCGGGCTCTTCGTGGAGCACGTCCATCGCCTCGCCGCGCGCGAGCCGATCGACAAGCCGGTGTACGATTTCGCCGCGCACACGCGGGGACACGGCACCGAGCGCGTCGAGCCCGGCGACGTGATCGTGGTGGACGGCATCCTCCTCTTCGCCGACGAGCGGCTGCGCGAGCTCTTCGACCTCAGGATCTTCGTGGACGTGGCGGACGACGTGCGCTTCATCCGCCGGCTCCAGCGCGACCTCGCCGAGCGCGGCCGCAGCGTCGGGAACATCATCGAGCAGTATCTCCGCACCGTCCGGCCGATGCACCTCGAGTTCGTCGAGCCCTCGAAGCGCCATGCGCATATCATCCTTCCCGAGGGCGGGCAGAACCGGATCGGCATCGAGATGATCCTCGCGCACGTGCGCCGGGAGCTCGAGCGCCGCGGCATGGGGGACGGACGGGCATGACGAAGGACCTGCGCAAGCTCCGCAAGGCGGCCACGAAGCTCGGCATCGACCGCATCCGGCGCCACATCTTCCTCTGCGCCGACCAGACGAAGCCCAAATGCTGCTCGCGCGAGGACGGGCTGGCGTCGTGGGAGTTCCTGAAGGACCGGCTCAAGGAGCTCGAGCTCACCGGCGACGGCGGCGTCTACCGGACCAAGGCCAACTGCCTCCGGCTCTGCGAGCGCGGCCCGATCGCGGTGGTGTATCCCGACGGCGTCTGGTACCACTCCTGCACCCCGGCCGTGCTCGAGCGCATCATCCGCGAGCACCTGATCGGCGGCGTGCCGGTCGCCGACTACATGGTGCGGACGATCCCGGAGGAACGATGAGGCAGGAGGCCTTTCCCGGCCCGGCCGGCGTGTCGTTCAGGACGCTGCTCGCCTATCGCGACGCCGAAACTGCGAGGTGGCGCGCCTGGTTCGCCTCGCATCCGGCCGCTGCGCTCGAGGTGCGGCTGTCGGAGGGGGAGCTCGGGACGGTGCGCCGGCTCATCCGGCATATCTTCGCGGTGGAGCTCCGGTACGGCCAGCGCCTCGAGGCCGAGCGGGTGACCGACTGGGCGGAGTTTCAGGAAGAAACCCTCGACGAGATCTTCGCGATCGGCGAACGGGCGCGGACCCTCGTCGACCGGTTCCTGGACCGGGCCACCGAAGCCGACTTCCGCGAGCGCCTCACCTTCCCGACGCTCACGGCCGGCATGCTGACGGCGTCCAGGCACAAGATCCTCGCCAACTTCGTGAACCACGGAATCCGTCACTGGGCCCAGATCGCCACCGCGCTCCGGCAGCACGGCTACGGCGATCAGTGGCCGCACGACCTCCTCGCGAGCGACGTGCTCGACTGACCGGTGTAATTCCCGCCCGCTCGACCGTCTCCCCGGCATCAGCGCTCGTCGCCACGGTGCCGCCATGAGAGACCAGCATCGCCCGAAACAGGATCTCATCAACGAAGTGATCGGCCTCCGCAAGCAGGTGGCCGATCTCAAGCAGGCTGCCGTGGTCCGATGGCGCGCCGAGGAGGCGCTCCGGCGGTCGGAGGAGCAGTATCGTGCACTCGTGGAATACGTCCCGGGCGGGATCTGCCGGATCTCCCCCGAGGGGGACTTCCTTCAGGTCAACGGAACCTTCGCGGCGATGCTGGGATACGAGACGCGTGGGGAGGCGCTCGAGCTCGCGCGGGTGGCCGGGGTCTTCGCGGACGAGCACGAGCGCGAGCGGGTGCTCGATGCCTTCCGGATGGCGGAGGGAGTCCGGAACCTTCCTGCGCGGCTCCGGCACCGCGACGGCCGCACCGTCCAGGTGCTGCTGAGCGGCCGCGCCGTCCGGGAGCCGACCAACGGTCGCACCGTCCAGAGCTTCGCGATCCTCGTCACTCCTGCCGAATGAGCGAGGAGAAGTCGGGGTCGCCGGCGTAGCGGAGGGCGCGGTCGTTGATGTGGAACCGCGCCTTCGCCTGCTCGAATGCCAGCTCGGTGTCGATGAGGCCGAGATCGTACGCCAGGCGATCGGAGTAGCCGGGAAGCAGGACCTTGTAGCTGAACGGCACCTTGTTCGGCGCGATCGCGTTCACGTGCCGGACGATGTTCGTGGTGCAGGTGTTCGTGAGCGTGTTGTAGAACTCCGGATGCTCGCGGAGCCGGTTGGCGCGCTCGAGCATCGAGACGAACAGCCGCTTCCGCGCCTCCCGGTCGGCGCGCACGGGATACAGGTACACCTGGTCGTGGCGATGGTTGGCGCGGAGCCCGATCACGTCGCGCTCGTCGGCCACCACGTACATGAGCTCGTACCGCTTGAGCAGCCCCTTGAGCGGAGAGAACTTCTCTCCCGGCTCCCTCCGCAGCTCCGCCGAGATCGCCAGGTAGCTCCCATCCGAGAAGCCGAAGCTCACGAGCGTGTGGGCCGGCCCCTTCATGTCCCCGAACGGCTCGACCAGGTACCAGACCGACTCGAGACGTTCGAGGTCGAACGTGCGGTCGTACCATTCGAGCGTGTAATCGTCCACCGACCGGTAGGTGGCATTCCGGATCCCGGAAACGTGAACGAGGCTGCCGTCGAAGCGCGCCGACGGCATGACGGCCATGTCCGGCGACCAGGTGCGGTCGGTGCGCGGCCGGATCGACACCCAGGCCACGAGGAGCGGAAGCAGGATGAGGAGCGCGATCAGGCCGCGCCGGCGCGAGCGGGTCACGGAGCCTCCGGATGTGTCAATCGAAACGTATGGCGCATCCCCGGTCAGCCCCGGAGAGGTCGGGCACTACCGCCAGGACCGTGCCGGGAAGACCGGGAGTCCCCCATGCCAACCATCCAGCCGAGGGCGCTCGCCGTGCTGCCGGCGCTGGCCCTGCTCTTCCTGCAGCCGGCCACGGTCGCGAAGCCGGGCGCCGTCTCGGGCCGGGTCCTCGATCCCTCGGGCGGGCCGGTGCCGAATGCACAGGTTCTCGTGATCGGCACGTCCCGCACGGCCGCGGCGGACGCCGCCGGCCGCTATCGGATCGCCGGCCTGCCGGCGGGCAGGATCGCACTCTCTGCGACGCGCGCCGGATATCGGCCCGGCCGCGTGGACGACGTGATCGTGCGGCCGGGCGACACCACGCGCGTGAACATCATGCTCGCGCCGGTGATGGAGCGGCCGGAGGAAATCGTGCGTGCCCAGCCGGCCGTGCCCCGCAACGAGGCCGATGCGAAACAGCGGGTGGACGGCCGGCAGGCGCAGGCCGTCGCGGAAGCGAGCGCCGGAAGCGCGGGACTCCACGATCCGGGCCTCCGCCGCCGCGAGCCATGGAACACCGAAGAGTACCGCCGGATCTACGACAACCGCTTCCAGGACGCGCTGCGGGCGCCGGTGTCCACCTTCTCGATCGACGTGGACCGCGCATCCTACGGCAACGTCCGCCGCTTCCTCTCCGAGGGGCGCCTGCCGCCGAAGGACGCGGTACGCATCGAGGAGCTCGTCAACTACTTCCCGTACCAGTACGCGGAGCCGGTCGGGCGCGACCCCTTCACCGTGGCCACCGATCTCGGCCCGGCGCCGTGGAACGCGGCGCACCGCCTCCTTCGCATCGGCATCCAGGGCCGGCGGTACGCCGCGCGCGAGCTCCCGCCGAGCAATCTCGTCTTCCTCATCGACGTGTCGGGCTCGATGCAGTCGCCCGACAAGCTTCCGCTCGTGAAGCAGGCATTTCGCGTGCTCGTGGGCGAGCTCCGGCCCGAGGACCGGGTCGCGATCGTCGTGTACGCGGGGAGCGCCGGCCTCGTGCTTCCGCCGACGCCGGGGAGCGAGACGGAAACGATCCTCGCCGCCATCGAGCGGCTCGAGGCGGGCGGCTCGACCGCCGGCGGGGCCGGGATCCGGCTCGCGTACGACGTCGCCCGCCGCCACTTCGTTCACGATGGCAACAATCGCGTCATCCTCGCGACCGACGGCGATTTCAACGTCGGCGTCTCGAGCGAGGGGGAGCTGGTCCGACTGATCGAG
>DASUXZ010000163.1:0-4185 GCA_036377655.1 Gemmatimonadales bacterium | reverse complement strand
GGACCTTCGGCGGGCCCAAGCTCGCGCCGACCGTGAGCCCGGGAAAGACACGGTCGGGGTCGGCGGCCGGGGTGGTCGGCGCGCTCGCCGTGGCCGTGGTGTTCGGCCTCGTCGTCTTTCCGCGGCTCGGCGTCGCGGCGTCGCTCGGCGAGCTGCTCCTCGTCGCCGCGGTCCTCTCCGTGATCGGGCAGGTGGGCGACCTGGTCGAGTCCCTCTTCAAGCGCGAGGCCGGGCTCAAGGATTCCGGCACGCTCATTCCGGGGCACGGCGGCGTCCTCGACCGGTTCGACTCCCTCTACTTCGTGATTCCCGCGGCGGCCGTGATGTACCGCGCGCTCGGTATCGGCTGATGCGCGGCGTCGCGCTCCTCGGCTCCACCGGCTCGATCGGGCGGAGCACGCTCGAGGTCCTCCGGCGGCAGCGGGACCATTTCCGGCTCGTGGCGCTCGCCGCCGGCAGCAATGCGGAGGAGCTCGAGGCCCAGGTGACCGAATGGCGCCCGGCGTTCGCGGGACTGGCGAACGGCAACGGCACCGCCCGCGTGCCGACGGGGCCGGGGGTGCTCGTGGACGCGGCGACCCATCCCGACGTGGACATCGTCGTGAACGCCGTGGTCGGCGCCGCCGGGCTCGATGCGACGCTCGCGGCGCTCCGTGCCGGGAAGCGGGTGGCGCTCGCCAACAAGGAATCGCTCGTGATGGCAGGCGAGCTCGTGACCCGCGCCGCGCGCGAGGGCGGCGGCGAGATCGTCCCCGTGGACAGCGAGCACAGCGCCGTCCTCCAGTGCATCACCGGGCAGCGGGAGACGTTCTGCCGGCTCGTGCTCACCGCATCGGGCGGCCCGTTCCGCGCCTGGGATGCCGACCGCCTCCGGCGCGCGACCGTCGCGGAGGCGCTCGCGCACCCGACGTGGCAGATGGGCCGGAAGGTGACGGTGGACAGCGCCACCCTCGCGAACAAGGCGCTCGAGATCATCGAGGCGCACTTCCTCTTCGGGCTCGCCTACGACGCGCTCGATGCCGTGGTCCATCCGCAGAGCATCGTGCACGCCCTCGTCGAGTTCTGCGATGGAAGCGTCATCGCGCAGCTCGGCTTTCCGTCGATGGAGCTCCCGATCCTCTATGCGCTCACGCATCCGGCCCGGCTTCCCGACAGCGGCATCCGCCGCTTCGACCCGGTCGCCGCGAGCCCGCTCACGTTCGAGCCGGTGCGGCACGACGTGTTCCGGGCCTTCCACGCCGGGGTCGAGGCGGGGCGCGCCGGGGGCACGGCGCCGGCCACGTTCAACGCCGCGAACGAGGTAGCCGTCGCGGCGTTCCTCGACGGCCGGATCACCTTCGGCCGGATCACCGACATCATCGAGGCGGTGCTCGCCGCGCATCCCGGCGCGCCCGCCCCGGATGCCGATGCGGTGCGCGACGCCGACCGCCGGGCGCGGGAGCATGCGCGCCGGCTCGTGACGACTTCATGAGGTTCCCGTGCTGATCACCATCCTCTCGCTGCTCGTCGTCCTCGGCGTGCTGATCTTCGCCCACGAAGCCGGGCATTTCCTCGCGGCGAAGTGGGCCGGCATCTACGTGCATCGCTTTTCGCTCGGGCTCGGCTCGCCCGTCCGCTGGCTCACCTTCCGGCGGGGGGAGACCGAATACTCGATCTCGTGGCTTCCGCTCGGCGGATACGTGAAGATGGCGAGTCGCGAGGAGGAGGCGACGAGCGCGGCGCTCGAGGGCGGCCGCGAGCAGGTGGAGGTGCCGCCCGATCGCGTCTTCGAGGCGAAGCCGGTCTGGAAGCGCATGATCGTGATCCTGGCCGGGGTCACGATGAACTTCCTGTTCGCGTACCTCATCTACACGTCCCTGGCGCTCGCCGGCGGCAGGGAGCTGCTGCCCGAGACGCGGGTCGGCGCCGTGGTGGACTCACTCGTCCCCGCCGGCGCCGAGGCGCTGCGCGCGCTCGCGCCCGGCGACCGGATCGTGGCCGTGAACGGCGCGCCGGTCGCGACCTGGAACGCGGTGATCGAAGGGGTGCAGAACGCGCCGGGTGCCACGGTGCGGCTCGGGCTCGAGGATGGTCGCGAGCTCGTGCTCGACGTCCACTCCGACGCGATGCGCGAGCGGCTCGCCATCTCGCAGGCGGTGCTTCCCTGGCGGCCGGCGGTGGTGGACACCGTGCTGGCCGGCCGCGCGGCGGAGCGGGGAGGCCTCCTGGCCGGTGACACGCTCGTGGCCCTCGACGGCGTCGCGATCGCGCAGTGGACCGAGTTCCAGGACTTCGTGAGCGCGCGGCCGCGGGAGGCGATCACCGTGACGGTCGGCCGGCCGGCAGGGCGCGTGGACCTGCGGATGACGACCGACACGGCGAGCCGCCCGGGGCCCGACGGCACGCCCCAGGTGATCGGCTTCCTCGGCATCGGCCCGCGGCTCGAGACCGTGACCGAGGAGTATTCGTTCGGCGGGGCGCTCGCGGCCGGGTGGCGGGAGACGGTGCAGGCCTCCACCCAGATCGGGCGGACCGTCCGGGGACTCCTGAGCGGGCGCGTCGCCGGCCGCGAGCTCGGCGGGCCGATCCTGATCGGGCAGCTCGCCGGCCAGAGCGCCCGGCTCGGGCTCGAGCCGTTCCTCGCGCTCATGGCCCTGATCTCCGTCAACCTGGCCGTCCTCAACCTCCTCCCGATCCCGGTCCTGGACGGGGGACAGCTCGTGTTCCTCATTGCCGAAGGGGTGCTGCGGCGACCGCTGTCGCTCAAGCTCCGCGAGCGGCTCACGGCGGTGGGGCTCGTGCTGATCCTCCTCCTCATGGTGTTCGCCTTCTCGAACGACATCCGGCGGGTGGTGGAGGGGTGGGGCGGGGGGTGACGGCGGGCTTGCCCGCCGGCGCTCGGGGCGGTTATCTTGCTGAGCTAGGTGATTTTACAACATTCTGGAGACCCGAGGACCAGCAGAGCATGAGCTTCGACAAGCAGCCGGTCATGGACCGGCACCGGGCGCACGAGTCGGACACCGGCTCCACCAAGGTGCAGGTGGCCCTGCTCACCGAGCGCATCAACTCGCTCACCGAGCACTTCCGGCTCCACCCGAAGGACCATCACAGCCGCCGCGGGCTGCTGAAGATGGTCGGGACGCGCCGCCGGCTGCTCACGTACCTCAAGCGGAGCGACATCGCCAGTTACCGCGCGCTGATCGACGAGCTCGGGCTCCGTCATTGATCGGCGGCCCCGGGCCAGGGCGCCTCGGATCGTTCCGGGGCGCCCTCTGCGCTTTCTGGGGACCGGCTGGACGACAGGACGCAGGAATGGAAGATCGAGGCGCTGTGCCGACGAAGCAGCAAAGAAACCAGAAACAGCAAAGGTCGTGACCGTGCAGAGGATCGAAACAGAGTTCGCCGGACGCCCCCTCATGATCGAGACGGGCCGCATGGCGAAGCAGGCTTCCGGATCGGTAGTCCTGCGCTATGGCGAGACGATGGTGCTCGCCGCAGTGACGGTATCCCCGAACGTCTCCTCCCTCCCGTTCTTCCCCCTCACCGTCGAATACCGCGAGAAGACCTACGCGGCGGGCAAGATCCCGGGCGGGTTCCTCAAGCGCGAGGGCCGGCCGTCGGACAAGGAGATCCTCGCGGCGCGCCTCGTGGACCGCTCGATCCGGCCGCTCTTCCCGGAGGGGTTCAAGAACGAGGTGCAGGTCTTCGTCACGGTGCTCTCCGCCGACCAGGAGAACGACGCCGACGTGCTCGCGGTGCTCGCGGCATCGGCGGCGCTCTCGGTCTCCGAGGTGCCGTGGAACGGGCCGCTCGCCGCCGTGCGCGTCGGGCGGGTGGACGGGAACTGGATCCTCAACCCGACCTTCCAGCAGCTCGAGTTCTCCACGATCGACCTCGTGGTGAGCGGCTCGGCGGACTCGATCGTCATGGTGGAGGGTGGCTCGCTCGAGGTGAGCGAGGCCGAGATGCTCGAGGCGCTCAAGGTGGCGCAGAAGGGCATCCAGGAGCTCATCCGCATCGAGAAGGACCTGATCGCGAAGGCCGACGTCACGAAGCTCGAGTGGAAGAAGGCGCCGGCGGACGAGGTGCTCGTCTCGCGGGTGCGCGCGCTGGCGCAGGACGCCGTCGCGAAGGCGATCAACCACAAGGACAAGGCGGGACGCGCCGCCGGCGTCGCGGCCGTGCGGGCGCGCGTGATGGAGGAGC
>DASUXZ010000162.1:0-6610 GCA_036377655.1 Gemmatimonadales bacterium | reverse complement strand
GCGCGTGGCGGATGGCCGCCGTCGCGCCGCCCGCCGCATGCAGCGCGGCCTTCCAGCTCGACGCGTTCATCACCGTGTCCTCGTCGAGCCGGCCGCCGCCCGCCGCCGCGAGCGCCTCGAGCCGGGCGAGGTATCCGGGGGCATGCACCGCCTCGAGGAGGGCGCGGTCTGCGGGCGGCGGCTCGCGGAGCTCCACGAGTGGGTCCGTCCGGAGCGCCGCGAGGATGGCCTCGAGGCGCGCGGGCCGCTCCGGGTGCCCGGGGCCGGCATCGTGCAGCAGTGCTGAGGGGTCGGTGAAGACGGCGACCGGCATCGGGCCGGTCAGTTGCGGCGGATCAGGTCCTGCAGGGCGCGGGCGTCCGCGGCGATCTCCCGCCGCGCCGCGACGATCTCGGCGAGCTGCCGCTCGTGCCAGCGCCGGTAGACGAGCACCACGCCGCTCGAGAGGAACAGCGCGGCCCCGATGAGCGCGACCGTGGGGCGGCGGAGCCAGAGCCCGGCAGCGACGAGCGCCGCGCCGTCGAATGCGAGGAATGCCGCCGCGATGAACGAGAGGGTGCGGCTCGCACCGGGCGCGCGTTCGCGGCGGGACATGGTCAGCGCACCGGCCGGCGCCGGCGCGGAAGCACGATCAGGTTGGCGTCGGGCACGACCCCGGCGTCCGCGAGCGTGGTCTCGTCCCTGACCTCGCCGCCGCGGAACTTGACCACGTACCCGTCGGGATTCCGCATCACGCGGGTCACCTCGAGCGCGCGCCGCTTGAGCTCGCCGGTCGTGGCCGAAGCGGGGACCGACATCCGCACCTCGTCCCAGACGTCCTGGACCATGACGCGCACGCTGAGCTCGCCCGTCATGCGGCGGCCTCGACGTCCGGGAGCGTGGAGAGGAACCGGTCGAGCGGCTGGTCGAAGAGGAGCGTCGAGCCGCGGACGCGCGTGCCCGCCTCCGCGGGAAGGATCGCGATCACGACTTCCTCGCCGCCCTGCCCGCGCAGCACGAGCCACGTGGGCCCTTCCTTCTCGGGGAACGCGGCCTGCTGCGGCACCCGCTCGGCGAAGAACCGCCGGGCGCGCGCCAGGACCTCGGGGCCGCTCAGCGACGTCGTTCTCTCGTAGACCATCGGATCGTCCTCGCCGGCTCAGCGGCGGTGGATGGTGATGCCGGTGGGCTGTGCGGGAAGCGGAATCGTCGCCACGACCTTGCGCGCCGCGACGTCGAGCATGTCCACCGCGCCGGGATCCGCGCCCACCGATTCCTGGGAAATATAGGCGATGCGCCCATCGGGGGACCACGCGACGCCGTGCACCACCCCCTTGGTGGTCGGGATGCGCGCCACCTCACGGAGCGCGCGCGCATCCACCAGGCTCACGCTCCGGTCCTTCTTGTTCGTGACGACGAGATAGGCCCCGTCCGGCGACGGCTCGACGTTGTACGCGCCCTTCCCGACCGGCACCTCCGCCGTGCGCCTGAGCGACGCGGCGTCCCAGACCTGGAGCGTTCCCTTCGTGTTGCACGCGACGTAGAGCTGCCGGTCGTCGGGCGAAACGCTCACGAACGTCGGCGCGCAGTGCCCGTCTCCCGCGGCGGACGGCGGCTGCGCCGATCCCGCCGCCGGTGCGGCATGCGCGGCGTGGTCCGCGCCGGGCATCGCCGTCCCGGTCCGGGCGCGGCGGAGGATGTCGAAGGTGGAGACGTCGAGCTCGAGGAGCTCGTCGGAATCCATGCAGGAGACGTACACCCGCGCGCCGGCATGATTGACCCGCACGCCGTGCGGCATGTCGCACGCGATCACGTCGGCGATCTTCGTCATCGTCGGCGTATGCACGACGGACACCGGGTTCTTCCGCGGCCGGAGGCCGAAGAAGTCGGAGTTCGCGACGAAGGCGAGCTCGCCGTCGGGGGTGAGGGAGATCGTAGTCGGGTAGAGCTCGAGCTCGGCGCGGCCCATGAGGGTGTCGGTCGCGGCGTCGAAGCGCCACAGCGTGCCGTTGGGGGTGCCGTGGGCCACGCTCACGTAGTAGCTCCCCTGATCGGGCGCCATCGCGATGTTGTGCGGACCGTCCACGTCCGCGGGCATGATCCCGATCGGCACGACGCGATCCACGGCGAGCGAAGCACCGGCGGGCCGGATCCAGGTGATGATGTCGCCGGACTCGCTCGGGACGCCGATCAGGTAGTCGGACGACGCCGGCGCCGGTGCAGGCGCCGGCGCGGGCCCGGCCTGGCCGGCGGGGGCGCCGCCGGCGCAGGCCGCGGTCGCGAGCAGGGCGGGAAGCAGCAATCGCATGGGGATCCTCGATCGGTACGCCTGAATCTACAACGGCCGCGCGGCCACGGTCGCCTCGAAGGGCGCGGCGCGCCGGAAGAGGTCGCGCAGGCCGGGGCGGCGCCGCAACGCGAGCACGAGCTCGCCGGGCGGGGGCTCCGCCACGCCCTCGACGGCGAGGAACGCGGGAAGGGCGGCGCCGCGCGGGACCTCGACCCGGTACTGCGCACCGTGCCAGGTGAACTCCACCGTCTCCGGCAGCGCCTTCACGACGCGGTCGAGGAAGTAGTCGTCGTCCACCGAGTACACCCCGTCCGCCGCCACTTCGCCGTCGAGATAGAATCCGGGATCGAACGGCTCGCCGTCGTGGCGCGCGAAGTTCTGCTCGGCGGCCTCGTCGTACGCCTCGAGGTCGGGGGCCCGCGCCCGCCACTCGAGGTGATGCCGGAGCTCGTGCGTGAGCGTCTCCCACGCCTCGCCCCGCCAGTCGTAGCCCGGCTCGAGCCGCGCGAGCGCCGCGAAGGAGCCGTGGTACAGCACGATGCGGCTCTGCAGGTCGTCCCCGCCCTCGCCCACGTCGAGCGGGATGCACTCGCCGAGGGTGTAGATGTCCGCGCGCACCGGGTGCGGCACCGCGCGGGGCGAGACGACGACCTCCGCGATCCCGTCGAAGAAATGCGCCGGCACCTCCGAGGAGAGCCGGCGCACCATCGCTTCGAAATCGGCGAGCCGCACCGGGATCAGCCCGCGAGGGCGTCCTGCAGGTACGCCTGGAGCTGGTCGAGCGCCACCCGGTCCTGGCGCATCGAGTCGCGGTGCCGGACGGTCACGGTTCGGGCGGAGAGCGTCTCGCCGTCCACCGTGAGGCCGAACGGCGTGCCCGCCTCGTCCATCCGGCGATAGCGCCGGCCGATCGCGCCGCTGTCGTCGTAGAAGCATGGAAACCGCTTCCGGAGCGCGTCGTAGGCCGCCGAGGCGACCTCGGGCATGCCGTCCTTCTTCACGAGCGGCAGCACCGCGGCCTTGATCGGCGCCAGCGCCGGATGGAAGCCGAGCACCACGCGCGTCTCCCCCTCCACCTCCTCCTCGCGGTAGGCGTCCACGAGCACCGTGAGCGTGACGCGGTCGGCGCCGGCGGAGGTCTCGACGATGAACGGGAGGTACCGCTCGTTCGCCGCCTGGTCGAAGTACTCGAGCTTCTTCCCCGAATGCTCCTGGTGCCGCCCGAGGTCGAAGTCGCCCCGGTTGTGGATCCCCTCGATCTCGTTCCACCCGAAGGGGAACTCGTACTCGATGTCGTACGCGGCGCGCGCGTAGTGCGCGAGCTCGGTGGGGCCATGCTCGTGCCACCGGAGCTTCGACGCGGTGAGCCCGAGCGCCTGGTGCCATCGCATGCGCTCCTCGCGCCAGCGCTCGAACCACTCGGCGTCGGTTCCCGGCTTCACGAAGAACTGCATCTCCATCTGCTCGAACTCGCGCGTGCGGAAGATGAAGTTCCCGGGCGTGATCTCGTTCCGGAACGCCTTGCCGATCTGCGCGATGCCGAACGGCACGCGCTGCCGCGATCCCTGCAGGACGTTCTGGTAATTCACGTAGATCCCCTGCGCCGTCTCCGGGCGGAGGTACACGACCGCGGCCTGTTCCTCCACCGGCCCCATGAACGTCTTGAACATGAGGTTGAAGAGGCGGGGCTCGGTCAGCGTCCCGCGGCTGCCGCAGACGGGGCACTGCGCATCGGGCGCTCCGGGCGTGCCCTTGAGGCGCGGATCGTCGGCGCGAAAGCGGTTCTTGCATTGCCGGCAGTCCACGAGCGGGTCGGTGAAGCCCGAGACGTGGCCCGACGCTTCCCAGACCTTCGGATGCATCAGGATCGCGGCGTCGAGGCCTTCGATGTCGTCCCGCTCGTGCACCATGGCGCGCCACCACCGGTCCTTCACGTTCCGCTTGAGCTCGACGCCGAGCGGGCCGTAGTCCCAGACGGAACCGAGGCCGCCGTAGATCTCCGACGACTGGAAGATGAAGCCGCGTCGCTTGCAGAGCGAAACGAGCTTGTCCATGACGGCCTGGTCTGCCATGCGCCTCGAGGTCCGGGTAGTGGGTGACGGCGTGGGAAGATAGCCGGAGCGATGCAGAGTGAGAAATCCTGCCGCGCCCGGCGGCGGAACCGCCGGGCGGGCGTACTCCGCTATTGACATAACCTATTGCCTCGCAATGAGTTATGGCATGGCGCGGACCGGCCCGGGACTTGCCATTCGAGACGCGGATATGCGCCCTTCCCGCGAGGAACGCCCATGAGGCAGCGCCGGGCCGCGGCACGCCGCGCCAGCCGAGAACGCCGCGAACCCGCGGCGGCGGCGCTCTCGCGCGAGCTCGCCGACTTCCTCGTGGAGTTTTCCATCGTCCTGCACAAGCGGGCGATGTATCCCTCCGGCCATCCGCAGCTCGAAGCCTCCGCCGACCGGTTCGTCCGCCGCCTCGACACGCTCCTCGCGCGCCGGGAGTCGGTGACGCTCGGCGTCGCGCGCCACCAGCTCGTGATCGAGCAGGTCACGACCGATCCCTCGAACGCCCTGCTCCGGGAGCTCGCGAAGCGGCTGCACCGCCATCGCATCGCCTCGGTCCGCTTCAGCGGCGGCACGACGCTCGAGGAAATCGACGCACTCCTCGGCGCCCTCAGCGCCGACCCATTCCGGGGCGAGGGACCGCTCGGCGCGCGGCTCGCACACGCCACGGACTGGACCCACATCGAGCTTCACGCTGCGGCGTACGACCGCCTCGCCCTCGAGGCCGAGCCCGAATCGGACGAGGCGAGGGCGCGGCGCGACCGCTGGATCGAGCTCGCGCAGGCCGCGGTCGCCGCCGAGCCGGCGGAGCCGGACGACGACGAGTCGCTCATCGTCGCCAACATCGCCCCGGCGGACCGGGAGGTCGAATACGACCGGGTCGTGACGAGCTACCTCTCGCAGCTCGCGGAAGAGCGCTCGGGGCGCGTCGGAGCTGGGGAAAGCCGGCTCAGGCAGCGGGTGGAGCGGCTCCTCCGGTCGCTCGACCCCGATACCCTGCGCCGCCTCCTCGAGGCGGGCGCCGATCAGGCGGAGCGGCGCCGCGCGTCGCTCGGGTCGTCGCAGATCCTCGCGGTGGACGCCGTCGTGGAGGTGCTCGAGGCCGCCGCCGAGAACCCCGACCACACCATCTCGCACAACCTGCTCCGGCTGCTGCACAAGCTCGCGCACAATGCGGGAACCGGCGCCCGGCCCGCCGAACCGAAGGAGGGTGACGCGAGCCTCCGGAGGAACGTCGCGCGGCTGCTCGGGAACTGGGCGCTCGAGGATCCGAACCCGGGCTCGTACAACGCGATCCTCGAGGGCATGGTGCGCCAGGCGCCGACCGAGCGGCTCATGGACACCCCCGTGCCGTGCGATCCGGTCCTCATGCTCCGCATGGCGCTCGAGCTCGACTGCGCGGGCGTCTCCGCAGAGAAGGCCGTGGATCAGCTCCTCGAGCGGCGTGAGATCGAGCAGGTGGCCGGCATCCTCGCGCAGTTCCCGGGCGTGGCCGCCGCGGACGCGCTCTGGGGGCGCGTCGCGACCCCGGAGCGCCTCCGTGCCGAGCTCTCGGCGGAGCGCCCCGATCTCGCCGCGGTCGGCGTGCTCGTCGGGCGCATGGGAGACGCGGCGGCCGAGCCGCTCATCGATGCCCTCGAGCGTGCGTCGGGCCGCACCACGCGCGCCGCCATCATGCGCTACCTGAAGGACGGCGGAATGGGCATGCGCGAGGCCGCCGCGGCCCGGCTGCCCGATGCACCCTGGTTCCTGCAGCGCAACCTCCTCCAGCTCTTCTCCGAGCCGGCCACCTGGCCGGGCGGCTTCTCCCCCGCCCCCTTCGCGCGGAGCCCGGATGCCCGCGTGCGGCGCGAGGCGATCAAGGTGATGCTGTTCTCGCGGTCGCACCGGAGCGAGGCGCTCGAGCTCGGCGCGCGCGATCCCGACGCGCGGGTGCTGGCGATGACCCTGAGCGCCGCCGCTCAGGCGTGCCCGCCCGACCTCGTTCCGCTCGTGGACGGGCTCGCGCGGAGCGAGCGGCTCGACATGGAGCTTCGCGTGCAGGCGGTGCGCGTCCTCGTCGCGGCCGCATCGGCCGACGCGGTCGCCTGCCTCACCACGATCGCCTTTCCGCCCCGCCGCTGGCTCCCGGGCCGGCTCGCGCCGAAGTCGCCGGTGGTGCTCGCGGCGCTGTCCGGGATCGCGACGCTCGGCTCCACCGACCAGCGGGTCCGGTGGCTCATCACACGCGCCCAGCGGGATCGCGATCCCGAGATCCGCGCGGCGGCGGGGGCGGCGGCAT
>DASUXZ010000161.1:0-9004 GCA_036377655.1 Gemmatimonadales bacterium | reverse complement strand
ATAGGGTTGCCGCGAGCTTCCCGACGACGACCGAACGAGCCGAGGAGGTCATCATGCAGCGTGGTTTCCGAGCCGCCGGACTTTCCCTGATGCTTGCTGCCGCGTTCGCCTGCGGGTCCGAGGAGCCGGAAGACGGCCGCTGTACCGAGGACCTCGCCTTCACCATCACTCCCGGCATCAACCCGACCTTTGCCTGGACGCCGAACTGCACGATCGCCCAGCTGCGGGTCATCCGGAACTCGACCGACGAGGAAGTCTGGTCGTTCGTCGCGTCCTCGAACTCGGTCTCGCCCGCGGTCACCTATGGGCAGGTCCCGATCGGCGCCGACGAGACGCACGAGAACGAGGTGCTGCTCTTCGGACAGGAATACACGGTTCGCGTCGCGGTGCTCGATCCGGACGAGGGGCTGCTTCTCGTCGCGGGCGACGCCACCTTCGTTCCGAACTAGCCGCCTTCAGCTCTTCGAGGTTACCGGCGGCAGCGACTTGAGATAGGCGAACAGCGCCTTGAGCTCGAGGTCGGTCATCCGGCCCATTTCCTTCCAGGGCATGGACTGATCGATACCGCTGCCGTCGGGCCGCTTTCCTTCCCGGAGAGCGCGGAGGAAATCCTCCTCGCTCCAGCTCCCGAGGGCTCCCGCCGGCGTCAGGTTGGCGTACGGCACGCCCCCCGGCTCGTGCGACTTGCCCCCCGAGAGATCGGGCCCGTGACATCCCTGGCACCCGCCGGTTCGCGCGAGGTACTCGCCATAGGCGACAGACACCTCGGCGACCGGGGCATCCGTGAACGACTCGGCGTGATCGAGGCTCGCCGCGGGAAGCAGCGCCGTGCCCGTGGCGAGCATGACGCGAGCGACCGGTCCGGGGGTCGAGGCCGGCAGCGTGCGGTTCACGGGCGGCACCTGGCGGACGTACGAGAGCACGGCTATCAGGTCCTCCCGGCTCAGCCGGTGGAACTCGGCCGCCGGCATGATGAGGAGTGCCCGCCCGTCGCGGGCGACCCCGTGCCGCGTGGCGCGGATCCAGTCGGCGTCGGAGTAACTCGCCCCGATCCCGCCTTCGCCGCGCGTGAGGTTCGGTGCCACGAAGCGCCCGAACGCAGCGCTCTCGATGAACACGCTGCCGCCCAGGTCCTGCGCGTGGCATCCGGTGCACCCGAGCCGGGCGCTCGCGAGGTGCCGGCCCCTCTCGATGACGGCGGGGTCGGAGGAGAGGGCAACCGTCTCGGGGTCGACCTCGTACTGCTTCGAGAGGCGCGACGAGCTCACGCCGTAGACGACGGCCGCACCGAGCACGAGGAGCGCCACGAGCGCGCCAAGGCCGATGGCGAGGCCGCGGACGATGCGCTTGGCCATGGATTCCGGAATCTCGGGGTTGGGGTGCGACGAATGATGCAGCGGCAGCATCCGTCCGTCAAAGGGGATCCGGACCCGTACGTTCCGCCGGCGGACCCGTCCCATATATTGAAGGCCGGCGCCGGTGCACTGCGGCGCCTCCGGCATCCCGTCCCAGTCCCGCCAGGAACCCCATGACCGACCCGATGGCCCGGCTTTCGGCCGCCCTTGAGGAGCGTTACGCGATCGAGCGGGAGGCCGGCGCCGGGGGAATGGCCACCGTCTACCTCGCCCGGGACCTCAAGCACGGCCGCTCGGTGGCCATCAAGGTCCTCCGCTCCGAGCTCGCCGCCACCGTCGGCACGGAGCGCTTCCTCCGCGAGATCGAGATGGCGGCGCGGCTCCAGCACCCGCACATCCTCCCCGTCTACGACTCGGGCGCCGCCGACGGCGTCCTCTACTACGTCATGCCGTTCGTGGAGGGCGAGTCGCTCCGCGACCGTCTCGACCGCGAGAAGCAGCTTCCCTACGAGGAGGCGGTCCGCCTGACCCGCGAGGTGGCGAGCGCGCTCGAGTACGCGCACGGCCACGGCGTCGTGCACCGCGACATCAAGCCGGAGAACATCCTGCTCTTCGGCGGGCACGCGGTGGTCGCGGACTTCGGCATCGCGCGCGCCGTCGAGGCGAGCAGCGGCGGCGCCGGGCTCACCGGCATGGGCATCGCCATCGGCACGCCGGCGTACATGAGCCCCGAGCAGGCTACCGCGAGCGACGAGGTGGACGGCCGGAGCGACCAGTACAGCCTGGCCTGCGTCCTGTACGAGATGCTCGCCGGCGAGCGCGCGTTCAGCGGCCCGAGCGTGCAGTCGGTCATGACGAAGAGCATCACCGGCCCGCGCCCGAGGGTCCGCGAGGTCCGCGCCTCGGTACCGGCGGGGACCGAGGCCGCGATCGTGAAGGCGCTCGCCACCGACCCGGCCGCAAGGTACGCCACCATCGCGGAGTTCGCCGCGGCGATCGGGGAGGGCCTCTCCGGTCATGCGCCGGCCGCTTCTCGCGGGAGCCGGCGGACGCTGGCGGCGGCAGCGGCCGCGGTGGTGATCGTGGCGGCCGGGCTCTTCGCGTGGCGGAGCAGGGCGTCGGGGAGCCCGGTGGTGGAAGGTGCGCAGCGCATCGCCGTCCTGCCGTTCCGTACCTCCGGGGCGGGCGTCGAGCTCCTCGGGGAAGGGCTCGTGGACCTGATGTCCACGAACCTCGATGCGATCGGGGGCATCACCACCGTCGAGCCGCGTACCGTCCTCCAGCGATGGAAGGAGCGCGGCTCGACGGTGGACCTCGAGGGGGCGCTCGACGTGGCGAAGGCCGTGGATGCCGGCGCCGTGATCCTCGGCAGCGTCGTTTCGACCGGCAGCTCGGTGCGGCTCACGGCCGATCTCTACGCGCGCGAAGGCGAGAAGCTCGCCACGGCGCAGGTGAACGGGCACGCCGACAGCGTGCTGTCGCTCGTGGACGAGCTGAGCCTCGCGCTCGTGCGCGAGGTCTGGCGCTCGAAGGAGCCGCTGCCGTCCGTCCGGGTCGCGGGCCTCACCACGACGAGCCTCGAGGCGATGCGCGCCTTCCTCCGCGGGGAGCAGCATTACCGGACCTCCGCCTGGGACTCGGCGGCGGTCGCCTTCGGCGAAGCCGTCGCGGAAGACTCGACCTTCGCGCTCGCGCACTACCGGCTCGCGATGACGTACGGCTGGACCGGGAACTCCTCGTCACGCGAGGCCGCCGAGGCGGGCACGGCGGCGGTCCGCTACGCATCGCGCCTTCCGCCCGAAGAGCGCTCGCTCGTCATCGCCTACCGGATGTTCCAGGAAGGCAGGACGGCGGCCACCGACAGCATGCTCCGCTACACCGCCGCGCATCCCGGCGACGCCGACGGCTGGTATCTCCTGGGCGAATCGCAGTATCACACGCGCCGGAACGTCGGGTACACCCCCGCCGAGCTGATGGGGCCGTTCGACCGCGTGCTCGAGCTCGCCGATTCGGCGCTGTACGCGAAGTACATGCGGGTGCTGCGGAGCGCGGGGGCGACGACGGAGCTCGCGCGGTTCGAGCCGGTCGGCCGGTTCGTCTTCGAGGGCACCGTCGATTCCTCGGTGGCGCAGGCCTTCACCGGCAACCGGCTCGATGCGGCCTCGGCCGGCATCGTGGGCCTCTTCAACGCCCCGGGAACCGCGGTGGAGACCGTCACCGAGCGCATGGAGGCCCTCGAGCGGCTCGTCCCGAAGGACCAGAACATGTCGCGGCAGCTTCCCCAGATGCGGGCGCTCGTGCATGTGGGCCTCGGGCAGCTCGGGGCGGCGCGGCGCATGGTGGACACCGCCGGGCCCGACGCGCGCGGGTTCATACTCATGACGCCGATCTTCGGCGGCTTCGCCCCCCCGGGCTACGCGGATTCGCTCGTGAGGGAAATGCAGGGCGCGCGCGCCGGCGCGCCGCCGCGCCCGGCGACGAATCCCTACGAGCTCTACATGCGCGCGATGTTCTACCTCGGGCAGGGCGAGGTCGAATCGGCGCGTTCGTACGTGCAGCGCGGCCTCGCGATGGATTCGGCGGCACTCGCGCCGTTCGGCGGAAGCTGGATCGGCGGCCTGCACCAGGCGGCGCACGGCTGGATCAGCATCCTCGACGGCGATACGGCGACGGGCATCGCCCGGATCGAAGCGGGGCTCGATCGCGTCGGGAACTTCGGCGGGCCGGCGATGACGGCGCCGGTGCGGCTGCAGCGCGCAGTGGCGCTGTCGCGCCGTCCGGCCACGCGTGAGCGGGGGATCACGCTGCTCCAGTACGGATTCCCGTACGACCCGCAGTACCGCCCCATCGCGCAGATCGCGATCGCCGAGGCGCTGCAGGCGGCCGGAGACCGCGCGGGTGCCGAGCGGGCGTACTCCGAGTTCCTGCGGTACTGGGCCCACGCCGACCCGGCGTTCCAGCCGCGCGTCGAATCGGTGCGCGCGGCGCTGGCCGCGCTGCAGCGGCAGGGCGGATGACCGCCGATACGCGGGCACTCGGCCGGACCCTGATCGACACGTTCGGGCAGGGCTGGGCGCGCGGCAACGTCGAGCTGCTCCTGTCGGTGTTCGCCCCCGAGGCGGCGTTCGTCGAGACCCCCTTTTCCGCGCCGCTCCAGGGGACGGAGGCGATCAGGAGCTACTGGATCGAGACGCCGTATCATCAATCGGAGGCCACGTTCACGAGCGGCGAGATCTATGCGGCGGGCCCCTGGTTCGCGACCGAGTTCAAGTGCGTCTTCCGGCGCCGGCGCACGGGCGAGTGGGTGGATGCGCGGGGCGCCATCTTCTGCGAGACCGACGGCTCGCTCGTCACCGAGATGCGGATGTACTGGCACCGGCAGCCGTGAGCCGGGAGGCGCCGGTCGTCACCGTCCTCACGGTGTCCGGAAGCGTCCTCCCGGGCGGACGACAGACCCCGGGGAACCTTTCGAAATGCGTTGTGTTATAATGACATAGCATTGTGGCACGGGGCTGGCAGTTCATCGGGGAGCCGGTTCCAGCCGTCGTACGCTCTGCCTCCTGGAGGCGCCATGTTTTCCGCAATCGTTCTCTCGCTTCTGTCCGTCGCGCCGCCCCCGGTGGCCGCCCAGGACGATCCCGCGATCCGCATCTCCCTCAACAACGACCGACGCTTCGAAGCGGGCGACCGCGCCCACGTGAAGGTCCGGGTGGAGAACGACGGCTTCCTCGTGGTCGTGCACGCCGACCCGGACGGGCGGGTCCGGATGCTGTTCCCGCTCGACCCGGACGACGACAACTTCGTCCGCGGAAACCGCACCTACGAGATCCGCGGCCGCGGCGATCGTGAGAGCTTCTCGGTGGATTACGAATCCGGGGAGGGTGCCGTCTACGCGGCGGTGTCGCGGGATCCGTTCCGCTTCGACCAGTTCACGGTCAACCGGCACTGGGACTACGACGCGCTCAACGCGACGCGCCTGCCGGAGGATCCCGAGCCCGAGCTCACCGAGCTCGTGCAGCGGATGGCGAGCGGGCGCTTCGATTACGACTATCTCACGTACGACGTGTATCGGCGGGGCTCGAGGGACGTGGTCTACGGGCCGACCGTCGTCCGGAGCTATTACGACGACTGCGGCGGGTACTACCTGAGCTACCGCTGCGACCCGTACTACTACAGCCCGAGCCGCTTCTCGGTGAGCATCGCATTCGGCCGGCCGTACTACTACGGCTACCGGCCGTACTACTATGGCTACCGCCCGGCCTACTACGATCCGTTCTACGATCCCTGGTACGACGACTACTACTACGCGCGGCCCTA
This sequence comes from Gemmatimonadales bacterium, assembly GCA_036377655.1. Classification (GTDB taxonomy): domain Bacteria; phylum Gemmatimonadota; class Gemmatimonadetes; order Gemmatimonadales; family GWC2-71-9; genus CAMLLJ01. The sequence continues at coordinate 3,332 of DASUXZ010000161.1, read as the reverse complement.
CAACTACGGTTACTACCGCCCGGTCTACGTCTATCCGGTGCGCCCGTACTCGCCGTACCGCCCGCGGTACGTGAACCAGGCGGGCTTCAAGCAGGACACGCGCACCTGGGGTGGCGAGAGCTACCGGGTCCGCTCGACCGCGGCGTCGGACATCCGCGCGGTGAACACGGTGTACGGCGAGCCGCCGTCGCGCCGTCTCGTCACCGAGGGAGACGTCGGCGCATCGCCGGTGCTGCAGCCATCGCCCTCGCGGGAGGTGAATGCCTCGCCGAGCCGGCGGCCGGTCGAGCGCAAGGCGACCACGGTACCGGAGGCGCGGCGCTCGCGCCAGGACGTGGACCTCAAGCGCTCGAGCGAGAAGGCGCCGGAAGGCCGCTCCGCAGTCGAGACGCCGGCGCCGCGTCGGTCGTCGGCCGATGACGGCGAGCGTCAGCGCCCGGAGCCGGTGCGCGCCACGCCGTCGCGCGCGCGGGAGGATTCGCCTTCGCGAGAGGAGCCGCGCCGTGTCGAGTCGCCGCGGTCCCGCGACGACGACCGCGCCGAGCCCTCGCGGCCCGCGCCGTCCCGCGCGGAACCCACACGTGCCGAGCCCTCGCGTGCCGAGCCGGAGCGGAGCGCGCCGCGGCCGAGCGTCGATCGTGCGCCCGCGCCTTCGCGCCCGAGCTACTCGGCGCCGCGCCAGGCGCCCTCGCCGAGTCGCGCTGCTCCCGCGTCAGGCGGCGGGCGGAGGCGGGTGAACTGATCGGCGGCCCGGTCGGAATCGGCGAACGGGAATAAGACGAAGGCCGGATGGGGACGTGGTCCCATCCGGCCTTCGTCTACATCCTTCCACCGTTCCACTTCATCCTTCCATCGTTCCACCCGTCCATCGTTCCACCGCGCCTACCGCTGCCTTCTCGCGAACCCGACTCCCCACTCGAGATACTCCGGGCTCCGGAGCCCACCCTCCATGGCCCGGGACACCGCGTCGTCCTCCGGCACGCCGTGATCGAGCATGAGGTGCGCGATGAGCGGACCGCCCGTGCGGTTGCCGCTCGCGCAGTGCAGCAGCACGGTCCCTCCGGCATTCTCGCGGATCGCGCCCAGGATCTTCTCCATGGCCGCGTCGCCCGTGTTCCCGGGTGACACGGGGACGTTGACGTACTTCATGCCGAGGCCCTCGACCGTGGCGCGCTCGTCGAAGGGGCGGGGCTCCATCGGGTCGCGGATGTCGACGACGACCGTGCCGCCGGCGTCCCTCAGCGCCGCGAGCTGCTCCGCGGATGGCTGTCCACCGGTCACGAGGTTCGGGAGCGGCTGCGCCGCGTTGGTCATGCCGCGAACGGCATCGAGTGGCTTCGTCATGCGGGCAAGGTCTTCGCATCGTCGCCGTCGCGCAACCCCGGCGCGATCAGCGTACGTGAAGCTCCTGCAGCACGTGCCACCCGGTGGACGGGGTGGTGACCTCCAGGCGGTACCGGCCGGGCTCGCGAGGCGTGAAGGCAAAATCGGCCGTCTCTCCGGGCCCCGCCTGGAGCGCCGCCGGCACGGCCACCCGTTCCGCCGCCGGCAGCTCGGCGCCGTCCTTGGCGACCGGCACCCATTCCGTGATGCCGCCACGGCCATCGAAGATCCGGAAGTTCGCGCGCCAGTCGGGCTGGATGTGCACGAGCCGGATGCGGTAGGTGCGGCCGGCCTCGAGCTCGAGCGGGTCCGGCTCCAGCTCGCCGTTCAGCGTGCCCCGGTTCGGGAACGGGCCACTCGCGCCGAGGAGGAACGCCAGGTCCGTCGCGGGGAGCGGGGCGGCGCCGTCGCGCACGATGAGCGTGCCGTACAGGCCCGACGAGATCTGCGCGTCCTCGTTCGAATGTGCGTGATACATGAACGTACCGGATCTCGGCGGCACGAACTCGGCGACGAACGAGTCGCCCGGCATGATCGGCGGCATGATGCGTCCGGGCGTGCCGCTCCAGCCGGGGATGCCGTCGGGAAAGCTCTCGAGCTCGATCCCGTGCCAGTGCACGGCGCTCGGCTGGCGGAGGCGGTTGACCACGGTGATCGCGACCGGCTCGCCACGCTCGAGGAGCAGGGTGGGGCCGCTGCGAGGGAGATCGGCGGACGGCAGCGTGTCGGGACCGGCTCCCTCCTGGAGCACGAATCCGAAGCCGGGGACCGAATCGAATCGTCCGGGCGCCTCCTGGAGCACGAGCCGGAGCCGGCGCGCGGGCCGCTCCGCCCGCTCCGATGCCTGCTTCCCGGGATCCACGTGGAGTCCGAGCACCAGGCCCGACATCCGGTGCCGATGATCCATCCCGTGCAGCGTGTCCGGCTCGACCGTCGTGAGCCAGTGCGACACGTGATACGAGAAGTGACAGTGGAAGACCCAGTTCCCCTCGCGGGCCGCCCGCCAGGCGATACTCATCGTGGCGCCCGGCTGCATGAGCTGGGTCACTACCTCGCGGCGGCGGTCGGGAGCGAAGGCGGTGTCGCGCGTCCAGTCGCCCTGCGCGTCGAGCCGGAAGTAGAAGCCGTGGAGGTGCATCGGGTGGGAGCTCTCGGTCGCATTGATCCAGCGCCAGCGCACCGAGTCGCCCGCCGCATGCCGGATCCGCTCGGTATGCGGCCACTGGACCCCGTTGATCACCATGAGGTCCTCGTACTTCCGCTCGCCGGTGTCGCCGGAATCGGCGAAGGGCTTGTGCCACATCCCGATGACGAACACGCGGTCGGATGCGGAGGCGCCTGCCGGGTCCACCACGAATCCACCGGACAGCTGGCTGTCGAGCCACGCCCGCTTCTCGAGTGAGGCGCCGGTGGTGGAGCCCCAGTAGTAGTAGGTCCCCGGCCGGCCGGCGGTAAATGCGACTTCGCGGGTCGCATGCGGCGCCACCTGCACGGTGTCCGCGGCGGAGCCGGGACGGGCGTGCATCCCGTAGAGCACGAGGGTCGAGTCGAGGGTGTTGCGGATGGAGATGCGGATCGCCGTGCCCTCGGGAACGCGGACGAGCGGCCCCGGCACGCTGAGCGGCTTGCCGGCTTCGGCGAAGGCGTGGATCACCTCGAACCGTCCGCGCTCCCCGTCCGGGAACCAGCGCCCCTCGCGCAGCTCGAGGGCGAGCGTGAGGACACCGCCACGAAGGCGCCCGGCCGGCCGGGTGTTGTCGTTCGGGACGATGCGCTCGGCGGGCACGCCGGGATCGGCTGCGAGAAGGGCAGCCGTGAGGATCAGGAACATGACTTCTCCGGGGGGAGGAGGGCCCGCCAAAGCTACGTCCCCCATCACCATCCCGATACCCGCCCACCCTCGCGCCCCCCTTTCCCCTCTCACCCCTCACCCCTCACCCCTCACCCTT
>DASUXZ010000160.1:0-3798 GCA_036377655.1 Gemmatimonadales bacterium | reverse complement strand
GGAACGTGAGTCCAGCGGCGACGGGCACGGGGACGTTGCTGGCCGCCTCCGTCCCATCGCCGAGCTGGCCGAAGGCGTTGTCGCCCCAGCAGTATGCCGCCCCATCCGTGGTCAGCGCGCACGTGTGCTTGAAGCCGGCGCTCACCGCGCGCCAGTCGAGCCCGCCGATGATCGCGCCCGGGGTCGACGCGTCGTTGAACGAGCCGCGGCCGAGCTGTCCGCTTTCGTTCTCGCCCCAGCACACGACGTTGTCGCCCGTCGTGATGCCGCACGTATGCGCGAAGCCGGCCGAGATGTAGGACTGGCCCGGGATGTAGAAATCCGGGTCCGGCGCATGAGGAACGACGTCGGGCTCGATCCGGAACGTGAAGCCCCCGACGCCTTCGGGAACCCCTGACGTCGTAGTCGTGCCGTTCCCCAGTTGCCCTGACTCATTCCAGCCCCAGCAGAGCGCCTGCCCTGCCCTGTTGAGTGCGCAGGTATGGAGGCCCGACGTCGAGACCGCGGCGATGTCATTCGTCACGAACACTGCCGTCGAGGCGGTATTCCCTGGCAATGGTGTGGCTGGCCCCGTTCCGAGCTGACCCTCCCCGTTCGAGCCCCAGCACCAGAGCTGGTTCGACAGGGTCAGCGCGCACGAATGCAGCAGCCCGGCCTGGATGACTCGTGCGGCCCGATCGAAGGAAACGCGCTGGAACGCCGCGCCGCCTGCGTTCCCCGTCCGGTCCTCGAGTGGGCTGCCACCGCACCACACTTCGCCGGCGAGCGTAATCTCGCAGCTGTGGTGCCGCCCGCCGCTCGCCATGCGTACGGTGCGATCGGTGGACACCCGCGTCATGGGCGCGACCGTCGAGAACATGCCGGCACCGACCTGCCCGTCCTCGTTGAAGCCCCAGCAGACCGACTCTTCCGACGTCGTGATGCCGCAGGCGTGGTAGCTGCCGGCCTCGACGTAGCGGAAGGTGAGGAGCCCGGCGCCCGGCGTCGCGGTGGCGGTGAACGTCACCGGCGCGAGGCCCTCGACTTCGGCCGCGATGGTGATCGTGCCCGCGGTCGCGGGCATCGTGAGGCCCACCGATGCGACCCCGTCGTTCCCGGTGGTGTCCGACTCCTGGCTCAGCGTCCCGGCCGATGCCGTCCAGTTCACCACCACGCCGGGCACCGGCCGGCCGTCGGCGTCGGATACGCGAACCGCGATCGGTGCCGCGAGCCCGGTCGAGACCGCGGCGATCTGTGCATCCCCACTCGAAGCGGCGATCGCGGCCGGCGCACCTGCGAGGTCGAGCGGCTCCACGGTCTCGTTGCAGGCCACGGCCGCGAAGGCGAGCGCGGCGGCTGCCGCCAGGCGAAGCGCGCTCATGAGCGGCACCCCGTGACGGTGCCCATCGGCTCCGTCGTCGTGCCCTCGAAATGGATCTCGTTCCCGAGATCGAAGAACGTGCCCTGCTCGATGACGACCCGAAGCGTTCCGGCCTCCGTGGTCTTCCGGATCGTCACGCAGGTGCCTCCTGCCCCGTCGGCCGACATGGTGAAGCTGGCATCACCACGGCCGGACACGTGGTTCCCCTCGATGGTGCCCTCCCAGGTGGTGTCGGACTCGATGCGCACGACGGTTTCGCCGCAGCTGGCGAGGAAGACGGAGGCAATGACCGGAACGACCCATCTGAGGCGCATACGCTACGCTCCGCACAGGAAGGAATCCCGCGGCCCAGGCCGGGGCGCGAGCATCGATTTGTCGGCAGGGAATTTGTGGCAGGGGGTGTGACAGAGGGCCGAACGAAGAGCCGGAGGCGCCGGAAACAGGCAGTCAGGAGACCGCCACCACCACCTTCCCCCGCGCATGCCCCTTCTCCAGGTACCGGATCGCCTCCGGCACCGCCTCCAGCCGGTACGTCCGGTCGATCACCGGCGTGATCCGCTCCGCTTCCGCGAGGTCCCGCAGCACCACGAGGTCCTCCCGCGTGAGGCGCGCCATGTAGAGCCGGAACTTCTGCCGGGAGAGGAGCGACCGGACCTTGGCCTCGACCGCCCCGGACATGATCTTCGCCGTCCCCGCCTGCTGGCCGGGGCCGCCCGATGCGCCGAGGGAGACGAGGATGCCTTCCGGCGCGAGCGCGCGCCGGTAATCGGCGAGCGAATGGGTGTCGGCGATGTCGAGGATGAGGTCGTAACGGGCGCCGCTCCGGGTGAAGTCCTCGCGCGTGTAGTCCACGGCGTGCGCCGCGCCGAGCGAGCGGACGAGCTCGAGGTTCCGGGTGCTGCACACGCCCGTCACCTCGGCGCCGAGCGCCCGGGCGATCTGCACTGCGAAGGTCCCGACGCCGCCCGAGGCGCCGTTCACGAGCACCGTCTGCCCCGCGCGCAGCTCGCCCGCGTCCCGGAGGCCCTGGAGCGCGCTGATGCCCGCCATCGGGAGCGCGGCCGCCTGCTCGAAGGTGAAGTTCGCCGGGATCGGGGCGAAATGATCCTCGGGCTCGGCGACGTACTCGGCGAACGCGCCGTCGCCGTAGCCGAACACCTCCATGCCGGGCCGGAACCGCTTCACGTTCTTCCCCACCGCCTCCACCACCCCCGCGAGGTCGGCGCCGAGCCGGCGGCTCTTCGGCGCCCGCAAGCCGGCCATAGCCCGCACGATCCCCGGCTCGCCGCGGAGCATGTGCCAGTCGAAGGCGTTGAGCGACGCCGCGCGGATGCGGACGAGCACGTCGCCGTCGCCCACCGCCGGAACCGCGATCTCCTCGAGCGCGAGGATGTCGGGCGGGCCGTACCCGTCGCGGACGATCGCCTTCACGCCGCTACGCCGCGTCCCGCGTCACCTGCTGCCGGTGCCCCGGCGGGATGCCGAGCTCCGCCACGAGCGCGCCGAAGGCGGGATCGCCGCGGAGCGGATCGAGCCGCGCGTCCCACGCGAGGTGCACCACGAAGACCGAGCGCTCGCCGATCGCCTTCCGGAGCCACTCGATCGCCTTCGCGTTCTCGCCGAGCCCGGCGTACACCACCGCGATGTCGTACGCCGAGACGTAGTCGCGCAGCGATTCGGCCAGGAGGCCCTTCAGGAGCGTCCGGGCCTCGGCGCTCTTTCCGGAGCGGGCGAGCGCGTGCGCGAGCGCCGCGCGCACGAACGGCAGGTCCTTCGAGAGCTCCCGCGCGGTGCGGAGCGCCGCGACCGCGCTGTCGTGCTGGCCCCGGCCCACGAACGACCAGCCGAGCACCACCTGCCCCCAGAACCCCGGCATCATCCGCTGGGATTCCCGCGCGTACTCCGCCGCCTGCTCGAAGCTGTCGTCGAAGAGGCTGTGCCAGCCGACGCACGAGGTGAGCATCGGGTTGGCCGGGTCGAGCGCGAGCGCGCGCGCCGTCTCGAGCTTCGATTCCTCCTGCCGCCCGAGCGCCAGGAGGAAGTGCGCCCGGTCGTGGTGCACCTGGGCGTTGGCCGGCGCGAGCGCGAGCGCCTCGCGGAAGTGCTCCTCCGCGCCCTTCCAGTCCCAGTCGTACATGTCCACGTAGGCGAGCAGCCCGTGCGCCTCCGCCGAGCGGGGATCGTGGCGCAGCGCCGCTTCCGCCGCGCGGCGCATCCGGCTGAACGACTCGGCGGGCGCCTTCTCGCCGAAGAAGGCGAGGAAGTAGTGGGCGCGGGCGAGGCCGGCATGCGCCGCGGCGTTCGCCGAGTCGGCCGCGATCGCCGCCTCGAAGGCCGCGACGGCCTCCGGCAGCCGCCAGTGCCCCGCGTAGTACGCCCCCTTGAGCTGCGCTTCCTGCGATGCCGGCGCGAGGGGGCGCATCGGCGCGGTGCCGCCG
>DASUXZ010000159.1:0-14756 GCA_036377655.1 Gemmatimonadales bacterium | reverse complement strand
GGCAGGACAACCTCGTGCCCGCGGCCGACGCCGAGGAGCTGCACGCCGCGGCGCCGGACCCGAAGACGATCCAGTGGTACGCGGCGGGGCACGGGCTCACGCAGGAGGCGCTCATCGCGAGGCACGAGTGGCTCGTCGAGCGGATCGGGCTCGACCCGATCTAGGCGGCGGCTGGCTGCGCGGTCAGGTCGAGGTGCGGTCGTGAGCAAGCGCCTCCTCGGCGCGGAGCGGTAGCGGGCGACTCCGAACGGTGGAATATTGGCTGCATACCTCACCGGAGGCCCCGCATGTCCTACTATCTCATGCGCTTCAGTTACACACCGGAGACCTGGGCGCGCCTGATCAGGAAGCCGGAGGACCGGAGGGACGTGGCGCGGGGCATCGTTGAAAGCCTGGGCGGAAAGCTGCACGGTTTCTGGTACGGCTTCGGTGAGCACGACGGGTACGTGCTCATCGAAGCGCCGACGAACGCCGCCGCTGCGGCGTTCTCGGTCGGGATCGCCGCCGGAGGCGCCCTTCGCGCAGCCGAGACGACCCCGCTGCTCACGGTGGAAGAGACCATCGACATGCTGAAGCAGGCCCAGGGCATCTCGTATCGGTCCCCTGGAGCCGGCAGCTAGCAGGCGCCGAAGCGCCGAACCCCATCGCGGCAACACCATCATGCACATGCGGATCCGAACGGCCACGCTCCCCGGCCAGAGCACGGCGCTCGGCTGGGCGCCGGGGCAGGCGTGCACCGTCAGCATCGACCGGCCCGAGGCCGCGGGCGGGCAGGGGCTCGGCTTCAACGGCGGCCAGCTGCTCTTCCTGGCGATCGCGGGGTGCTACTCGAACGACGTCTTCCGCGAGGCGGCACGGCGCGGGCTGGTGGTGCATCGCGTCGAGGTCGAGGTGGAAGGGGAGTGGGGCGGCGAGCCGGTGCGGGCGCAGGGGGTCCGCTACCGGGCGCACGTGACCGGGGACGCTCCGGAAAGCGAGCTCCGCGCGCTGCTCGAGCACACCGACCGCGTCGCCGAGATTCCCAACTCGCTGCGCCTCGGGACGGAGGTGACGCTCGAGGCGGTCACCGTGGCCCGGGAGTAGCGACATGCTGCAGCGCCATCGGGAGCGGCACCGCTCCGACCGCATCGGCTGGCTTCGCGCCGCCGTCCTCGGCGCCAACGACGGGATCGTCTCGACGGCAAGCCTCGTCCTCGGCGTGGCGAGCGCCGAGGCCGGGCGCCCGGCCGTGCTCGTGGCGGGAATCGCCGGGCTCGTCGCCGGCGCCATGTCCATGGCGGCGGGCGAGTACGTGTCGGTGAGCTCGCAGGCGGACACGGAGCGCGCCGACCTGGAGCGGGAGCGGCGCGAGCTCGCGACCGAGGCGCCGGCCGAGCGCGAGGAGCTGGCGGGGATCTACATCGCGCGCGGGCTCACGCCCGAGCTGGCCCATGCCGTCGCCGACCAGCTCACGGCCGGCGACGCGCTCGCGGCGCATGCGCGCGACGAGCTCGGCATCCTCGACCTGACGCGCGCCCGGCCGGTGCAGGCGGCGCTCACGTCGGCGCTCACCTTTGCCGTCGGCGCGGCGCTGCCGCTCGGCCTGCTTCTCCTCGCGCCGGAGGGCGCCCTCGTGGCGACCGTGGGGATCGGCGCGCTGATCTGCCTCGCGATCCTCGGCGGCCTCGCGGCACGCGTCGGCGGCGCGCGCCCGCTCGTCGGCGCCGCTCGCGTGGTGTTCTGGGGCGCGCTCGCGATGGCGCTCACGGCGGCCGTCGGCGCGCTCTTCGGGACCGTCGCTGCCTAGGAGACGATGGCCTGCACGTCGGGCGGAGCGCATCGCGGCGCGAGCCGCGGCTCCGCGCCGAGCCAGTAGAGCCCGTTGGCCATGATGCAGAAGCCCGTCGCAGCGAACCACACCATCGCCGTCCCGACGAAGCCGGTGAACGCGAGCCACCACGCGCTGTGCACGAGCGAGAGCACCGAGGCGACGGTGAGGTTGATGCCGACGGCGAGGTAGATGCGGCGCTCGAGGTACCAGCGGTCGGTCTGCATGAAGTACCAGCGGGGCTTCGTGGCCGAGGGTCGTGCGAGCTTCGGCGTGAAGCCGGCGCGGTAGAGCAGGTTCCCCACGACGCAGAACCCGGTGAGCGACACGGCGATGGACGCGAGCGCCGTCGCGATCACGAGCAGGACCCACCGGGGATCGACGAAGAGCGCGAGCGCCGTGGAGGCGAGCAGGACGCCGCCCGCGATGAGCCACACGGTGCGCTCGATGTACCACCGGTCGGTCGGAACGATGTAGATCCCCCGCTGCAGTGCCATGGTCCTCTCCTCGTTTCAGCAGATCCGCGGTAGCTGGTCGCCGGGAAGCAGGTCCACGACGCGGGTACCGCCGATCGCCGTCCGCATCGCCACCATCCCGGGATGCTCGCCCACCACGCAGCCGATGCGACAGGCGTGCGCGCCGAGCGGCAGGAGCCGGAGCGCGGCGACCGCGTCGTCCGCGAATCGCTCGGGAAGGATCACGAGCATGATGCCCTCGTTGGCGACGTACAGCGGGTCGAGGCCGAGCATCGCGCACGCGGCGGCGACGGCGCCCGGCACCGGCAGCGCCTCCTCCTCGAGGATGATGCCCCGCCCGGACGCGGCGGCGATCTCGTTGAGCGCGCTCGCCACGCCGCCGCGGGTCGGGTCGCGGAGCACGTGCACGTGCGCGCCGAACCTTCCGGCGATCCGTGCGACGAGCGGGTAGAGCAGCGCGGAGTCGCTCTCGATCTCCGCCTCGAAGCCCAGCCCCTCGCGCGCCGCCATGATGGCCATGCCGTGCCGGCCGATCTCGCCGGTCACGATGACCGCGTCTCCCGCCTCGGCGCGATGCGGCGCCGGGCGGCAGGTGCCCTCGCGGGTGCCGATGCCCGTGGTGTTGATGTAGATGCGGTCGGCCTTGCCCCGCTCGACGACCTTGGTGTCCCCGGTCACGAGCGGCACGCCGGCCGCGCGCGCCGCGCCGGCCATCGAGGCGACGATGCGGTCGAGCACGGCGAGCTCGAAGCCCTCCTCGATCACGAAGCCGGCCGCGAGGTACTTCGGCTCCGCCCCCATCATCGCGACGTCGTTGAGCGTGCCGTGGACGGCGAGCGATCCGATGTCGCCGCCCGGAAACTCGATCGGGCTCACGACGAAGGTGTCGGTCGAGATGGCGATCTCGCCCCCGAACACGGGGACCACGGCGGCGTCGCCGAGCGCGCGGAGCGCGGGGTTCGAGAGCTGCGGCAGGAACCGGTCCCGCAGGAGCGCCGCGCTCAGCTTGCCGCCCGAGCCGTGGCCGAGCTGCACGCGCTCGGCGGGCGCGGCGGGCGCCGGGCAGGCGAGGCCGCCCGCGAGCCGTACCGTGGTCGTCATGTGGCCTCCGCCGGCTCCGCGGTGCGGAACCGTCCGTAGTTGTAGTACGCGGCGCACGCGCCCTCCGACGAGACCATCGGCGCGCCGAGCGGGTGCTCGGGCGTGCAGCCCCGGCCGAAGGCAGGACACTGGTGCGGCTTGAGCTGCCCGCGCAGCACCGCGCCGGCCCGGCACTCCGCCGGCTCCGCGACGGACCCGGTTCCGAGCGCGAAGCGGCGCTCCGCGTCGAACGCGGCGAACTCCTCGCGGAGCGCCAGGCCGCTGGCCGGGATCGTGCCGATCCCGCGCCATTTCCGGTCCGCCAGCTCGAACACGCGCTCCACGAGCGTGCGCGCGGGAACGGTGCCGTCCCGCGTCACCGCGCGCGCATACTGGTTCTCGACCTCGTGCCGGCCCTCCTCGAGCTGGCGCACGGCGAGGTGGATCCCCTCGAGGATGTCGAGCGGCTCGAAGCCGGTGACGACGATGGGGACCCGGAAGCCGGCGGCGATCGGCTCGTACTCGGTCCATCCCATCACGGTGCAGACGTGCCCGGCGGCGAGGAATCCCTGCACGCGGTTCGCGGGGTCGCTGAGGAGCGCCACCATCGCCGGCGGGACGGTCACGTGCGAGACGAGGACGCTGAAGTTCCGGACGCCGAGCTCGCGGGCGCGCCAGACCGCCATCGCGTTGGCCGGCGCCGTCGTCTCGAAGCCGACCGCGAAGAAGACGACCTCGCGGTCAGGGTTCCGCATCGCGAGCTGCAGGGCATCGAGTGGCGAGTAGACGATGCGGACGGTGCCGCCGCGCGCGCGGACCTGGAGGAGGTCGCACTCGCTGCCGGGCACGCGGAGCATGTCGCCGAACGAGGTGAAGATCACGTCGGGGCGGGCGGCGAGCTCGAGGGCCTTGTCGATCTGCTCGAGCGGCGTCACGCACACGGGGCAGCCCGGGCCGTGGATCATCTCGACGGCGTCGCCGAGCAGCTCGTCGAGCCCCTGGCGGACGATGGTGTGGGTCTGCCCGCCGCAGACTTCCATGAGCACCCAGCGCCGCGTGGCGGCGCGCCGGATCTGCGCCGCGAGCGCGCGCGCGATGGCGCCGTCGCGGTATTCGTCGAGGTATTTCATGCGCCGCCTCGCTGGGCCAGCTCGGCGAGCTCCTGGCTCGCGACCTCCCGGAGCCACTCGAGCTCGTCGAGCTGGCTCATCTCGCGAAGCGCCTCGAAGGTGCGGCGCGCCTCCGCCTCGTCGATGCGCGAGATCGCGAAGCCGACGTGCACGAGGGCGTAGTCGCCCGGCCGGACCTGGTCGGCGATGTAGGCGAGGCAGACCTCGCGCCGCACGCCGCCGAAGTCCACGACGCCCATCGCGAGTCCGCGGTCGTCGTGCACCTCGACGACGCGTCCGGGAATGCCAAGGCACATGGGGAGCGTCCTCAGTTCGGGAGGGTGGAGCCGGCGCCGGCGAGCCGGGCGGAGGCGACGGCCGCCTGCCCGTAGCTCACGGCGCCGTCGTTCGGCCCGAGCTCGCGCGGCTGGAGCACGCGGAGCCCGAGCGCCTCGAGGCGGGCCGGGATCTCGACGGCGAGCCGCGCGTTCTGGAACGAGCCGCCGCCGAGCGCCACGGTGCGGACGCCGCACCGCTCGGCGCTCGCCGCCGCGATCCGCACCGCGAGGGCCACGATGCTCGCGTGGAAGTCCGCCGCGAGGTCCGCGGGGTCCGCGCCGGCGGTTCGCCGCCCGGCGAGCCCGGCGAGCAGCGGGAGCGGGTCGATGACCCAGACGTCGCCGGCGTCGTCGATGGGCAGCTCGACGGCGGTGCCGGGCCGGGTTCCGGCAAGTGCCTCGAGCTTCATCGCGGCCTGGCCCTCGTACTGCCGCCCCGTGTGGACGCCGAGCAGCGCTGCGGCCGCATCGAAGAGCCGGCCGAGCGAGGAGGCGAGCGGGGCGTTGAGCCGGCGCGCGAGCTGGAGGCGGGCGGCGGCGAGCTCGCGCGCAGGCACCGCCGCGAGCGCCGCGTCGAACGCGGGGGCGAGCCCGGGCTCGAGCGAGCCGAATCCGAGCGCGGCGCGCCACGGCTCGCGCGCGGCGAGATCCCCGCCGGGCATCGGGGCGTAGCGCAGGCGCGCGAGGCGGCGGTAGCCGCGCAGATCGGCGAGGAGCACTTCGGCGCCCCAGACGTGGCCGTCGTCGCCGTAGCCGGTGCCGTCGAAGGCGAGCCCGACGACGGGATCCGTCTTCCCGTGCTCCGCGAGCACCGCGGCGATGTGCGCGTGATGGTGCTGGACCGCGATGGTCCACGGGAGCGACAGCTCGCGGGCGAGGCGCGTCGAGAAGTAGCCGGGGTGGAGGTCGTGCACCGCGGCCGCGGGGGCGATGCGGAACAGGGCCTCGAAGCGGGCGAGCGCCTCGTGGAAGTGCGTGACGGTCTCGAGGCTGTCGAGATCACCGACGTGCTGGCTCACGTAGGCACGCGTCCCGTCCACGAGCGTGAACGTGTTCTTGAGGTCCGCGCCCACGGCGACGAGGTGCTCCGGGCTCGCGACCGGCAGGCGGAGCGGCAGCGGCGCGAGGCCGCGCGCTCGGCGCAGCACGATCCTCCGGCCGCGCACGGGGCGGATCACCGAATCGTCGTAGCGGGAGACGATCTCGCGGTCGTGCAGGAGGAAGGCGTCGGCGATCGCTCCGAGGCGCTGCCGCGCTTCCGCGTTGCCCGTCGCGATCGGCTCGTCGCTCACGTTCCCGCTCGTCATCACGAGCGGCGCCCGCACGAGGTCGAGCAGGAGGTGATGGAGCGGCGTGGACGGCAGCATCACGCCGACCGACCCGATGCCCGGGGCGACGAGGCGGCTGAGCGGGCACCCGGAGCGCTCGGGCAGGATCACGATCGGGTGGACGGGGGATTCGAGCAGGGCGGCCGACTCCGCCGTGAGCTCGACGAGCCGGGCTGCATCGGCCGCGGTCCGGACCATCACCGCGAGCGGCTTCGCATCGCGCCGCTTCCGCGCGCGCAGGCGGGCGACCGCGGCGTCCGAGCGGGCGTCGGCCGCGAGGTGGAACCCGCCGAGGCCGCGAAGCGCGAGAATCCCGCCGGCGCGAAGCACCGCGGCGGCGGCCGCGAGCGCGTCCTCCCGCCCGGAGACCTCGCCGTCCGGCGCCTCGAGCCAGAGCCGCGGGCCGCACGCGGGGCAGCTGTTCGTCTCGGAGTGGAAGCGGCGGTCCGCCGGTGTGGCGTACTCGGCCTCGCACGCGGCGCACGGCACGAAGGCGTGCATGCTCGTGCGGACGCGATCGTAGGGCATCGCCTCGATGACCGTGAAGCGGGGCCCGCAGTCGGTGCAGGTGATGAACGGATACCGGTACCGGCGGTCGGCGGGATCGAAGAGCTCGCGCTCGCAGGCGGCGCAGGGCGCCACGTCCGGGGAGACGGGCTCCCGCGTGCCGGCCGACTCGCGGCTCGGCTCGATGACGAAATCCCCGGCGGGAACCTCGGGGGAGGGCTCGACCTCGAGCGCATCGATCCGGGCGAGCGGCGGCGCTTCCCGGGTGATCGCGCCGATGAACGCGGCGAGCGCTTCCTCTGATCCACCGACCGCGATCTCGACCTCGCCGCCCGCATTCCGCACCCAGCCACCGAGGCCGTGGCGCACCGCGAGCCGATGGACGAACGGGCGGAATCCGACCCCCTGGACCACGCCGGTCACGCGGATCCTCCGGGCAGCCGGCTCCGCCGCGGTGACGGTCACGGCGCGGCGACCATCCGGGCGCGCGAGCGGAGGAACTCGAGCCACGCGTCCATCCCTTCGCCCGTGAGCGCCGAGACGAAGAAGAAGTCGAGGCCGGGATTGATGCTGCGCGCGGCTGCGACGGCGCGCTCCACGTCGAACGGGACGTGCGGCAGCAGGTCGAGCTTCGTGAGGACGGCGGTCGTCGAGTTCCGGAACATCGCGGGGTACTTGAGCGGCTTGTCCTCGCCCTCGGTGACGGAGAAGAGGACCACCTTGGCGCTCTCGCCGAGGTCCCACCCGGCCGGGCAGACGAGGTTGCCGACGTTCTCGATGAAGAGGAGGTCGGTGTCGTCGAGGTCGAGCGCGTCGAGCGCCTCCTGGACCTGGCGGGCATCGAGATGGCAGGCGCCGCCGGTCACGACGGCCTGGACGAGCCGACTGGTGCGTGCCGCGAGCCGGTCCGCGTCGTTCTGCGTCTGGACGTCGCCGGTCACCACGCTGATCCGGAGCTCGCGCCCGAGCGCGTCGAGCGTGCGCTCGAGGAGGGTGGTCTTTCCCGAGCCGGGCGAGGAGACGAGGTTGAGCGCGGGGACGCCGGCCGCCGCGAGCCGCCGCCGCACCTCCGCGGCGATCTCGTCGTTCTTCGCCATGACCCGCTCGCGCACCTCAATCGTCCGGACCGTCATCGTCCACCTCCATGAATGCGAGCCGGAGGTCCGCCCCCGGGCAGCGGGTGATGGCCGGGCGCGCCGCGCCGAAGGGAGGGGCCCCGAGCAGCGCCTCGAGGCAGAACTCGAAGTTCGCCACCTCGATGTTCGCGTCCTCGCCGACCTCGAGCCCCACGCGCCGGAGCCGGCGGGCGTCGGCGCCGTCGAGCTGCGCCTCGGCGATGCGGCAGACCTCGAGCGCGAGGCTCAGCTCGTGCATGCCGGCACGACCCGCGCGAGGAGCTCGGGCATGGCCGCTTCCACCTCGGGGCTCAGCCCGGCACCCATCTCGACCTCGGCCGGCTCGATGCCGAGCGCGCGGAGCCGCGGCGGCAGCGTCCCGCGCAGCATGGCGATCGCGAGCACCTCGCCGAGGTCGATCTGGTGGGGCGAGAGCTTGTGGGCGAGCCGGCGGGGGACCGCGTCGCCTTCGAGCTCGTGCACCGTTCCGGGCGCCGCGCCGAGCCGGATGGCGTCGAGGAAGACCACGGCGCCGGCGGACTCGATGAGGGGCAGCAGGTTCATGCCCCAGGTCCCGCCGTCCACGAGCTCGAGACCTGCCGGCAGGTCCGGCCTGCGGGCCAGCCGCTCGAGCGCGGCGAGGCCGATGCCGTCGTCGCGCATGAGCGGATTCCCGAGGCCGATGACGACCGTGCCCGCGCGCCGCTCAATCATCCTCGAACTCCTCGTCCGCCCGGACCATGCGGCCGCCGGCCACGATGGACGAGATGGTGCTGTTGCGGTCGAGCACGTCGGCGCGGATGGACATGTACACGTGGATGGGGACGTAGATGACGAAGACCCACGTGAGCACGTGATGCAGGAAGCGGACGTTCGGCATCCCGCCGAGCAGCGGGCCGATCCAGTTGAGCAGGCGGAAGAAGATGCTCGTCGAGTCGTACTGCCCGTAGAGCGCGAACCCGGTGAGCACCTGCACGAGGGCGACGAGATAGAGCCCCGTGTAGCTCAGCTGCTGGAGCGGGTTGTGGCCCAGGTAGGCGGGCGCGTCCTCCGGCCGGACGAGGAGGTAGGCACGTGCCTGGCGGAAGAGGTTCCGGATGTCGCGCGGGTGCCAGGGCACGAGCGCGGTCCAGCGCTCGTAGCGGTTGCCGGCGAAGAGCCAGTAGATCCGCACGATCGCCGTCATCACGAGGATGCCGGCGGCGATGAAGTGCAGGAGCCGCATCCACCCCATGAGGAAGTGCGAGCTCGCCTCGCCGCTCGTCATGAAGTACGGCCTGCCGATGTAGAGCCCGGTCACGACGAGCATCACGATCGAGACCGCGGCCGCCCAGTGCATGGCGCGGAGCGGCACGCCCCAGAGCTGGACCCACCGGTAGTTGCCGGTCCGCGGGAGGTGCTCGACCGGCGCCGTCGCGGTGCTCATTGGACCGTGACCTCCACGATCGGCGCGCCGGTGGCGTCGAGGACGTGCACGCCGCACGCCATGCAGGGGTCGAACGAGTGGATCGTGCGCAGGATCTCGAGCGGCTGCTCCGGCCGCACGAGCGGATGGTTGTCCACGAGCGACGCCTCGTAGGGCCCCATCTGTCCCTCGGCGTCGCGCGGCGAGCAGTTCCAGGTGCTCGGCACGACGCACTGGTAGCGGCTGATCTTCCCGTCGCGGATCTGGACCCAGTGGCCGAGCGCGCCACGCGGCGCGTCGAGGTAGCCGTACCCGTCCGCCTGCGCCGGCCAGGTGGAGGGCTCCCACTTCGACTTGTCGAACGTCGCCGTGTCGCCCCCGCGGATGCGCGCGACGAGCTGGTCGTACCAGACGTTCATCCGGCGGGCCAGGAGGAGCGTCTCCATCCCGCGGGCGGCCGTGCGGCCGAGCGTCGAGAAGAGCGCTGCGGGCCCGACGCCGAGCTTGCCGAGCACCTCACCGACGAGCGCCTGGACGTCGGCGTGCCCGCTCGCGTACGCCACGAGCATCCGCGAGAGCGGGCCGACCTGCATCGGCTTCCCGTCGTAGCGCGGCGCCTTCATCCAGGTGTACTTGTCGAGGCCCTGCAGGTAGTCCCAGGGCGCCGGCGGGCCGGTGTAGCGCGGCGTCGTCTCTCCCTCGTACGGGTGGAGGCCGACGCCGTCGCCTCCCGCGTATTCGTACCACGCGCTGGTGATGTACTCCTTCACCTTCATGTGGTCGTACGGATGCACCGTCGTGAGGTCGTTGGCGAGGATGATGCCGCGCGGGAAGTACAGCTTCCCGGTGTCGCGCACGTCGGCCTCGGGGTACTCCCCGACCGCGAGGTGGTTCGCGACGCCGCCGCCGATCGCCGCCCAGTCCTTGTAGAAGCCGGCGATCGCGACGAGGTCCGGCCAGTAAACTTCCTCGACGAAGCGCTGCGCCCGGCGGATCATGCCGTGCACGTCCTCGAGGCGCTCGGCGTTGATCGTGGCGGTGCGCTCGATGTTGATGGCGCATGCCATGCCGCCGACGAGGAAGTTCGGGTGCGGGTTCTTCCCGCCGAAGATCGTGTGCAGGCGGATGACGTCGCGCTGCCAGTCGAGCGCCTCGAGGTAGTGCGCCACGGCGAGCAGGTTCACTTCCGGCGGGAGCTTGTACGCGGGGTGTCCCCAGTAGCCGTTCGCGAAGATGCCGAGCTGCCCGCCCGAGACGAACCGCTTCACCCGCGACTGGACCTCGGCGAAGTAGGTCTCGGAGTTGTTCGGCCACGGCGAGATCGATCGCGCGATCCGCGCGGTTCCCGCCGGGTCGGCGCCGAGGGCGCTCACGACGTCCACCCAGTCGAGCGCATGCAGGTGGTAGAAGTGGATCACGTGATCCTGGATCGTCTGCATGCCGTGCACGAGGTTGCGGATCAGGTTCGCGTTCGGCGGGATCTCGATGCCGAGCGCGTCCTCCACCGCGCGGCACGACGCGACGGCATGGACGACGGTGCAGACGCCGCAGATGCGCTGGGTGAAGGCCCACGCGTCGCGCGGGTCGCGCCCCTGCATGATGATCTCGATGCCGCGGAACTGGGTGGACGACGCCCAGGCGTTGCTGATCCGGCCGTTCTCCGCCTGCGCCTCGATCCGGAGATGCCCCTCGATGCGCGTGATGGGATCGACGACGACCTTCGTGGGAGCCATGGCGTCACTCCTTTCCGGCCGCCGGCGGTGGCGGCGGGACGGTTCGCGCGGGAGGGGCATCGACGACGGGAAGCGACCGGCGGCGCGCCTGATGGACGGCCGTGGCGGCAGCGTGCGCCGCCACGCCGGCGGTGGCGCCCGCGGCGAGGGCCGCGCCGATCAGGTCCGCCGTGCGCTCGACGCCGAAGCCGGCCACGTCCGGCAGCCGGTCGTAGAACGGCGTCATCGTGTCCCAGAACTGCCGCTCGGTGCACCCGATGCACGGATGGCCCGCGCCGATGGGCCAGCTGGTGCCGCTGTTCCACTGGAAGATCGGGCAGGGGGAGAACGTCGACGGCCCCTTGCAGCCCACGCGGTAGAGGCACCAGCCGTTGCGCGCCGCCTCGTCGTCGAAGGAGGTGACGAACTGGCCGGCGTCGAAGTTCGCGCGCCGGTTGCACTGGTCGTGGATCCGGGCGCCGTAGGCGAAGGTGGGGCGCCCGTCGGCGTCCGTCGCCGGCATGCGGCCCATCGTGAGGTAGTGCACGATCGTGGCGGTGACGACGTCGGAGATCGGCGGGCAGCCGGCGATGTTGACGACCGGCTTGTCCTTGACGACGTCGCTCACGCCGACCGCGCCCGTCGGGTTCGGCCGCGCGGCCTGCACGCTGCCCCAGTGGGCGCAGGCGCCGACCGCGATCACGCCGGCGGCGCCGACGGCGGCTTCCTCCAGGATCGTCTTCGCCGTGCGGCCGCCGATGGTGAGGTAGATGCCGTTCTCCGCGAGCGGCACCGAGCCGGTGACGACGAGCAGGTACTTCCCGGCGTTCTCCTTCATCGCCGCCTGCAGCGCCCCCTCCGCCTGGTGGCCGGCCGCGGCCATCAGCGTATGCTGGTAGTCGAGCGAGATGAGGTCGAGGACCAGGTTGCCGATGGTCGGCTCCGAGGTGCGGATCACGCTCTCGACGCAGCCGGTGCATTCCTGCAGCTGCAGCCAGATGACGCTCGGCCGCTTCATCGCCTGGAGGGCATGCGCCATCCGGGGCACGAAGCTGCTGCCGAGCCCGAGCATCGCGCAGAGCCCGCCGCAGAATTCGAGGAACTCGCGCCGCGACACGCCGCGCCGCTCGAGATGCCGGCCGAGGGTCTCGCCGGCGGACCAGGGATGGGAATTGGGTGAGAACATCGTCGTCGCTCCGCTGGCGTGGAGCTGCACGCGAGGCCGGCCGGGGGGACCGGGCAGGGCCTCGCAGGTCGATCCCCGACACGATAGGTTCGCAGGGGGACGCATGCGTTGAGAACGCGTGAATCGCGGGTGAAACCTCCTTCATGTCCGGTGCGGGAGCCCGGCGGGACGGCGCCGCCTCCTCGACGATGAAGCGAATTTGTGGAGTCCACAAGAGGAAGAATCCTCCCCTCGAGGTCCGTATTTCCGGAGCGTCGGCACGATGAAGAAGCACCGCATCTACACCACCGCCTTCGCCAGCGTCTATCCGCACTACGTCCACAAGGCCGAGTCCAAGGGCCGCACCCGCGAGGAGCTGGACGAGGTCATCTGCTGGCTCACGGGGTATACGCCGGCAGGCCTCGCCCGGCAGATCGAGCGGAAAACGGATATCGAGCACTTCTTCGCCGAGGCGCCGGCGCTCAACCCGAATGCGGGGATGATCACCGGCGTGATCTGCGGCGTCCGGATCGAGGAGATCGAGGACCCCCTCATGAAGAAGATCCGGTACCTGGACAAGCTCGTGGACGAGCTCGCCCGGGGGCGGCCCATGGAGAAGATCCTCCGGAAGGAGGTCCCGGTAGAAATCCGGCGGCGCCGTTCGTAGCAGCAGTGAAGGCGGGGCAGCCGGCCCGGCCGACCACCACCCGAGGAGGCGACATGCCGCAGTTCCTGGTTGCCGGATACCTGCCCGACGACTTCGATCCATCCACGATGGACGAAGCGGCCGGGCAGGCGATTCATGCGCTCAACGAGGAGATGATCGCCGCGGGGGTCCGGAAGTACGCCTGCGGGCTCGGGGCTGCGAAGGCGCTGCGGCCGCAGGGCGACGGAAGCGTCCTCGTCACCGACGGCCCGTACCTCGAGGCCAAGGAGCACATCGGCGGCTTCTGGATCCTCGAGTGCGCCGACATGGACGAGGCGGTGGCATGGGCCGAGAAGGGCGTCAGGGCCACGCGCGGCCAGGTCGAGATCCGCGAGATCTTCTTCGTCCCGAATCCCGAGGGCTGACGATCATCGGTCGGCCGGGCGGCGCGGGCGATGTGCCGGGGACGATCGAGGCCGTGTGGAAGGCCGAGTCGCCCCGGTTCATCGCGGCGCTCTGCCGCGTCACCCGCGACGTGGACATCGCGGAGGAGCTGGCGCAGGATGCGCTCCTCGCGGCGCTCGAGCGGTGGCCTGCGGACGGCATCCCGCCGAATCCCGCGGCGTGGCTCATGACCGTGGCGAAGCGGCGCGCGATCGACGACCTGCGCCGCGCCCGCCGCCTCGTGGAGAAGCGCGAAGCGATCGCCGGCGGCCTCGAGGAGGAGCAGCGCCGGCTCGAGGCGGAGATGGACCGGGCGCTCGACGAGGTGATCCCGGACGACGTGCTGCGGCTCGTCTTCACCGCCTGCCATCCGGTGCTCACGCCCGAGGGGCGGGTGGCGCTCACGCTCCGGCTCGTCGGCGGGCTCACGACGGCGGAAATCGCCCGGGCCTTCCTCCTTCCCGAGAAGACGGTCGGCCAGCGGATCTTCCGCGCCAAGCGGACGCTCGCCGAAGCGCGGGTGCCGTTCGAGACGCCGCGCGGCGAGGAGCTCGCGCGTCGGGTGCAGTCGGTCCTCGCCGTCGTCTACCTGATCTTCAACGAGGGATACACCGCGAGCGCGGGGAACGAGTGGATGCGCGCACCGCTCTCCGACGAGGCGCTCCGGCTCGGGCGGATGGTCGTCGAGCTGCTTCCCGCCGAGCCGGAGGCACACGCGCTGCTCGCGCTCATGGAGCTCAACGCGGCGCGCACCCGGGCGCGGCAGGGCCCCGACGGCGCGGCGATCCTGCTGCCGGATCAGGACCGCTCGCTCTGGGACGAGGGGGGGACGGAGCGCGGCATGGCGGCGCTCGCCGCCGCGCAGCGGCTCGGTGGCGGTGCGGGGTACTACGCGCTGCAGGCGGCGATCGCCGCCTGTCACATGCGCGCCCGCACGGCCGACGCGACCGACTGGGAACGCATCGTCCTGCTCTACGATGCGCTGCTGCAGGTGGCACCGTCGCCGGTCGTGGAGCTCAACCGGGCGGTCGCGGTGGGGATGGCGGCGGGTCCGGCCGCGGGACTCGCGGCGCTCGACGCGATGGCGGCCCACGGGGCCGACGCGCGGCTCGCGCAGTATCACCTCCTCCACAGCGTGCGCGGCGATCTCCTGGCCCGGCTGGGCCGGCCCGCCGAGGCGCGCGCGGAGATCGAGCAGGCCATCGCCCTGACGCGGAACCTTCGGGAGCGGGAGCTGCTCGGGGAACGGCTCAGGCGGCTGGAATCGTAGCGGGGACGACGCCTCACTGCGGCGCCCACCACAGCGGGGCGCGTCGAGGTAACTCCAATCCTCGCGGGAGGTTGGGTCGGATCCCGGGCGTGGCACCAGGATTGCCGATACCCCGGGCGGGAGCAGATCGCTCCCAGCCACACCCTTTCGACTAGGGCACCCCGGCCGCGAGGCCGGTCCGCAAAGCCAAGGGTCTCTCGGAGACAGCCTGGTTGTCGAGGGGGATGAGCCGGCACACCGCCGGATCACCCTAGCGCGTCGAAGGAGTCATCATGCGTACCCGCCTGCTGCCGGCAATCCTGCTGGCGACCATCACCCTCACGTCCATCAGCGCCTGTGGTCCCGACTCGAGCG
>DASUXZ010000158.1:0-9903 GCA_036377655.1 Gemmatimonadales bacterium | reverse complement strand
CTGCGTCCGGGTGCGGGCATGCAGCGTGAACGCCTTCGCGCCCGCGTCCTGCATCCGGAGCGCGATGCCGACGGGGTCGCGAAGCTCCTCGTTCCACCCGCTCCGCGTCTTGACCGTCACCGGCAGGTGCGTGGCGCCCACGACCGCGCGGATGATCCGCTCGACCAGGTCCATGTCCCGCAGGCAGCCCGAGCCGCCATTCCGCTGCACGACCTTCTTGACCGGGCACCCGAAGTTGATGTCGATGAACTCGGGCGCGTAGTGCTCGGTGATGAGCGCGGCCGCCTCGGCCATCGCCGCCGGATCGGAGCCGTAGATCTGAATCCCGATCGGCCGCTCCACCTCCTCGAATTCCGCCCCCTCGAGAGTCGTGCGGATGCGGCGCCGGATCGCTTCGGAGGAGAGGAACTCGGACAGCACGACGTCCGCCCCCATCCCGCGGCAGATCTGGCGGAACGGCGCCTCGGACACCCCGGCCATGGGGGCGAGGATGAGCGCGAACGGGTGGGCGGAAGGATAGGGCAACTGCATGGGAACAAAATACTTGGCGATCACGGGAGGAGCAATGGACCCGCTTTGACACGCGCGCGGGATGCGGTGTAGCTTGGCGCATGCTTCGCGAACTCTTCAGTCCCGGCTCGGTGTCCCTCGATCTCGCGGGCGGCACGAGGGACGACGTCCTGCTCGAGATGGTGAGCCTGCTCCGGATCGAGGAGCGGACCACCCACGCACTTCACCGGATGCTCAAGCGTCGGGAATCCCTCGGGTCCACGGGGGTGGGTCGCGGCGTCGCGATTCCGCACGCCCGCTCGCTCGGCGTGGACCGCGTCCGGCTCGCCTACGGGAGGCACAGGGCGGGGATCGCCTACGATGCGCTCGACGCACGCCCGGTGCATCACCTCTTCCTGATCGTCGCGCCGCCCGTCGAGATCTCGAACCAGTATCTACCGGTGCTCGGGCGCGTGGCGCAGTTCGTCAAGGAGCCGGAGATCATCGACCGGCTCGATGCGCTCACCGTCCCGGACGATTTCTTCGCCTTGCTCGACCACGCGTAGGGCCGCTCACTCCCACTCGATCGTCGCGGGCGGCTTCGAGCTGATGTCGTAGACGACCCGGTTCACGCCGTCCACCTCGTTCGCGATGCGGCTCGAGATGTGCGCGAGGACGTCGGGCGGGAACGGGTACCAGTCCGCGGTCATCCCGTCCCGGCTCGTGACGGCGCGAAGGGCGACCACCTGGTCGTAGCTCCGCTCGTCACCCTGCACCCCGACCGACCGGATCGGCAGCAGCACCGCGAACGCCTGCCAGATGTCGTCGTAGAGGTTCGCGGCGCGGATCTCCTCGATGTAGATGCTGTCCGCCTTGCGGAGGACGTCGAGCGCCGGGCGCGTCACCTCGCCGAGGATCCGGATCGCGAGGCCCGGCCCGGGGAACGGGTGGCGGCCGACCATCTCCTCGGGAAGGCCGAGCTCCCTGCCCACCTGGCGCACCTCGTCCTTGAAGAGCTCGCGGAGCGGCTCGATGAGCGCGAAGGGAAGCCGCTCCGGGAGGCCGCCGACGTTGTGATGCGTCTTGATCGTAACGGACGGCCCGCCCGTCGGCGACACCGATTCGATCACGTCGGGATACAGCGTGCCCTGCACGAGGAAGCCGACGTCGTCGCCCACCTCCCGCGCCTCGGCCTCGAACACGTCGATGAAGGTGTGGCCGATCCGCCGCCGCTTGAGCTCGGGATCGGTGACCCCCTCGAGCTGCGCAAGGAAGCGGTCGCTCGCATCGACGACGCGGAGGTCGATCCCGAGGTGGCGGCGGAAGGTCTGCTCCACCTGGTCGCGCTCGTGCAGTCGCAGGAGGCCGTGATCGACGAAGATGCAGGTGAGGCGGTCGCCGACGGCCCGGTGCACGAGCGCCGCCGCGACCGAGGAGTCCACGCCGCCGGAAAGCCCGCAGATCACGCGCCTTCGCTCGCCGACGAGCGCGCGGATCCGCTCGACCTCGCGCTCGATGAAGTGCCCGGGGGTCCAGTCCGGCGTGCATCCGCACACGGCGAAGAGGAAGTTCGCGAGCATCTCGCCGCCGCGCGGCGTATGCGCGACCTCCGGGTGGAACTGGACGCCGTAGAGGGGCTTCTCGCGGTGCTCGAACGCCGCCACCGGGCTGTTGGCGCTCTCCGCGACGACGTCGTAGCCCGGCGGCGCCGTGTCCACGTGGTCGCCGTGGCTCATCCAGACCGGCGTCTCCTCGCCTTCGCCGAACCCTTCGAACAGGGTTCCGCCAAGGACCTTGAGCGACGCGCGTCCGTACTCGCGCCGCGACGCGCGCTCCACCTTGCCGCCGCTCAGGTGCGCGAGGAGCTGCATGCCGTAGCAGACACCGAGGACCGGGGTTCCGAGCTCGAGCAGCGCGGGATCGGCGGTGGGGACGCTTTCGCCGTACACCGAGTTCGGCCCGCCGGAGAGGATGATCCCCCTGGGGTTCCATTTCCGGATCCAGTCGACCGACCGCGACGGCGGGTGAATCTCGCAGTAGACGTGCGCCTCGCGCACCCGCCGCGCGATGAGCTGGGTGTACTGCGAGCCGAAATCGATGATCAGGATGCCGTCCGCGTGATCCACGCTGCCTCGTGCGTCGGAGATGTGCGTCATGTGGCCGCGCCCGGGCGCCCGCCGACCGCGCGGCGGGCGACCCCCGCGACGAGCGCGCGCGCGCCCGCGGGATAATCCCGCGCCAGCTGGGCGAAGCCCCTCGCCGCGCTGCCGAGGCGGCGCGCGCGCAGGTCGGCCCGGACCTGGTCCACGAGCCGGCCGCCGTAATGCTCGATCCACTTCGGCGTCCCGGAGCGGAAGGCGGCGAGGTATTCGGGATGGCCGGCCACGAACGCTCGCTGCTCCCGCCGGATCGCGGTGAACGCCGCGAGCATCGCGCCCGCATCCGCGGAGAGTCCCTCGCCCTGGATCCGGTACTCGGCGACGAACGCCGCGTGACAGGCGAACTCATGGGAGCGCGCGAGCAGGAGGTAGAGCTCGACGTCCTCGACCCTCCGCCGGCCGCTGCCCCATCCCCCGGCCGCAAGGAGCGGCTCGCGCCGGTACATGACGACCGCGGGCGGCCAGATGTGATTGTCCGCGAGGAGGAGGGCGTAGTGGTCGCCTCCCGGGCAGGGCGGCGAGTCCGGACGCTGCAGCGGCGCACCCTGTTCGTCGATGAGCCGCGAGCGGCCTGCGGCGAGGATCGCGTCCGGATGGCGGGCCAGCGCGGCGAGGCCGGCTTCCGCGGCGCCCGGGAGGAGGCGGTCGTCCGCGTCGAGAAAGATGACGAACTCGGTCCCGGCCGCCGCGAGACCGGTGTTCCGCGCGCCTCGAAGTCCCTGGTTCGGCTGGTCGATGAGGCGCACCGGGCAGCCGCGGACGACGCTCGCCGGATTCCCGGGCGATCCGTCGTTCACGACGATGACCTCGGTCGGGACGGACTGGCCGAGCGCGCTTTCGACGGACTCGCGGAGGTACTGCTCCTGCCGGTAGCAGGGGATGACGATCGTGACGGCCGGCGGGGGATGCGGGGGCATCAGCGCGGCGGCTCCCAGTCGGGGTCGGCGGTCTCGCCGCTGAGCAGGTCCGCCACGGACTCGCGGCGCCGCACCACGGCCCACCGCCCGCCGTCCACCAGCACCTCGGCCGCGCGCGGGCGCGCGTTGTACTGCGAGCTCATGGCGAAGCCGTAGGCGCCGGCGCCGAGCACGGCGAGCTGCTCGCCTCCTTCGACGCCGGGGAGCGCGCGGTCGAGCGCGAGAAAGTCGCCCGTTTCGCAGACCGGCCCGACGATGTCCACCGTCATGGCCGGGCGCCCGTGCGCCTCCACCTCGACGATCTCGTGCCATGCCCGGTAGTGGCTCGGGCGGACGAGATCGTTCATGCCGGCGTCGACGAGGACGAAATCCTTGCCGCCGGAATGCTTCCGCGCGAGCACCGTCGTGAGGAGCACGCCCGCGCTGCCGACGAGGTACCGCCCCGGCTCGAGCACGAGCGTGAGGCCGGTTTCGCGCGCGAGCGGCACGACCGCGGCCGCGAGCGCCTCCGGCTCGAGCGGCGTTTCATCCCGGTAGCGGATGCCGAGCCCGCCGCCGACGTCGAGGAAGCGAAGGGTGGTGATCCCCGCGTCGCGGAGCTGGCCGACGAGGCCGGCGAGGCGCGCGAGCCCCTGCCGGTACGGAGCCGGATCGAGGATCTGGCTCCCGAGGTGCATCGCCAGGCTCTCGAGGCGGATGCGCGGCTCGGCCGCGATGCGCCGGGCGAGGGGAACGACCTGGTCGAACGGCACGCCGAACTTGATGCCGCCCTGCCCCGTCGAGATGTAGGGGTGCGTATCGGCGGTGACGTCGGGATTGATGCGCACGCCGACCGACACGTCGACGCCGAGGCGGCCGGCGACGGCCGCCAGCTGGTCGAGCTCGTGCGCCGACTCGAGGTGGACGTGGCCGACGCCGGCGCGCGCGGCCGCCTCGAGCTCCGTCTCGAGCTTGCCGACGCCGCTGAAGACGATGCGCCCCGGCGCGAACCCGGCCGCGAGCGCACGCGCGAGCTCCCCGCCGGATACGATGTCGGCCCCCGCCCCGAGATCCCGGAGCACGCGCAGCACGGCCAGGTTGCCGTTGGCCTTGACCGCGTAGCAGATCTCGTGCGGCACCGCGGCGAGGGCGGCATCGAGACGCCGGTACCGCTCACGGATGGACTCCGCGTTGTAGACGTAGGCCGGCGTCCCGGCGCGCCGTCCGATGTCGCCGAGCGAGACGCCGCCG
The DNA here is from genome assembly GCA_036377655.1 of Gemmatimonadales bacterium. Lineage (GTDB taxonomy): Bacteria > Gemmatimonadota > Gemmatimonadetes > Gemmatimonadales > GWC2-71-9 > CAMLLJ01. The sequence goes on along the minus strand of DASUXZ010000158.1, from coordinate 5,108 downwards.
AGCGCGAGCTCCCCGCCGACCCGCGCGAGCCCGGCGTCGGAGAACAGCGCGGCCAGGGCCGTGTCGGAGGTGGCCTCCACGCGCGGCCCCGTCAGTACGCCTTTGCCCACACCGCCTCGGCGACGCTCGCACCGCCACACCACATGCAGGTGGCCGGGATCTCCGCCGAACGGAACTCCTCGTCGGGAAGGACGCGGATCGTGGCCTTCGTATGCTCCTTGACCTCCGCCTCGCAGGACGCCCTGCCGCAGAACCCGGCATAGACGAACCCGCCCACCCCTTGCATGCGCTCCACGAACTCCTCGCGCGTAGCGCCGCGGAGGCTCGCCGCTTCACGCCGCTCGCACGCCGCGGCGAGGAGCGCGTCCTGCATCGCCGCCATTTCCGAATGGATCCGCGCAGGCAGCCCGCTCATCGGCACCGACTCCTTCTTCGGCCCGACGCGCCGCGCGAGCATGACGGTGGACGCTGCGACGTCGCGCGGCCCGACTTCGAGGCGGAGCGGGACGCCGCGCGCCTCCCATTCGTAGTACTTGGCGCCGGGCTTCATCCCCTCGCGCGCATCGAGATGCGTGCGGATCCCGGCGGCGCGGAGCTCGCCGAGCAGCCGCCCGGCTGCCTCGAGGACGCCCGTGCGCTCCTCGTCCGTGCGGTGAATCGGCACGATCACCACCTGCCACTGCGCGAGCCTCGGCGGGCAGACGAGCCCGCTGTCGTCGCTGTGGGTCATGATGAGCCCGCCGATGAGGCGGGTGGATACGCCCCACGAGGTGTTCCAGACGTAGTCGATCGATCCTTCGGCGGTCTGGTAGGTCACCTCGAACGCCCGGGCGAAATTCTGGCCGAGATTATGGCTCGTCCCGGCCTGCAGGGCGCGATTGTCCTGCATCAGCGCCTCGATCGCGTAGGTGCGGAGGGCACCGGCGAATTTCTCGCTCTCGGTCTTCCGGCCGGTGATGACCGGCATGGCCATCCACTCCTCGGCGAAGCGGCGATAGATGCCGAGCATCTGCCGCGTCTCCGCCTCCGCGTCCGCCTCCGTCGCGTGCGCGGTATGTCCCTCCTGCCAGAGGAACTCCGTGGTGCGGAGGAAGAGCCGCGTGCGCATCTCCCAGCGCACCACGTTCGCCCACTGGTTGATGAGCACCGGCAGGTCGCGGTAGCTCTGGATCCACTTCGCGTACATCGAGTAGATGATCGTCTCGGACGTGGGCCGGACGACGAGCGGCTCCTCGAGCTCCTTGCCGCCGCCATGCGTCACGACGGCCGTCTCGGGGGCGAATCCCTCGACGTGCTCCGCCTCGCGCGAGAGGAAGCTCTGGGGGATGAAGAGCGGGAAGTACGCGTTCTGGTGGCCGGTGTCCTTGAACATCCGGTCGAGCGCCTGCTGCATCTGCTCCCAGATGGCGTAGCCGTTCGGGCGGATCACCATGCACCCGCGCACGGGGCTGTAGTCGGCGAGCTCCGCCCGCGCGATCACCTCGTTGTACCAGGCGCTGAAATCGGCCGCCCGGGTCGTCAGTGCCTTCGATTCCGCCATTACCGTTCCTTGCGCCCGGCGGGCGCTCCTGCTGCCATGAGGGTCGACACCAGCGCGCTCCGGGCGACGGTCTCCTGCGCCTTGCCGCGAAGGTCCTTCACCACGACCATCCCCGACGCGCGTTCGTCGGGCGCCACCACGACGGCCCATCGCGCCGCCCGGGCATCCGCCTGCCTGAGCTGCTTCCCGAGCGCCTGGCCGCCGAAGGCGTACTCCGCGCGCAGCCCCGCGTCGCGCAGCTCGTGCGCGATCGCCAGCACGTCCGGAAGGTCATCCGCCGTGACGCCGGCGACGAATGCATCGATCGCCGCCGGCGCGTCCGGGGCCCGCCCCCGCTCCCTGAGGAGCTCGGCGAGGACGACGTCTCCCATCCCGAAGCCGAGCGCCGGCAGGTCCGTCCCGCCGAGGCTCGCCAGCAGGGTGTCGTAGCGGCCGCCGCCGCAGATGGCGCGCAGCGATCGCCCGGCGTCGAAGAGCTCGAACACGGTGCCCGTGTAGTACGCGAGGCCCCGGACGATCGTGAGGTCCACGTCCACGAAGTCCGCGAGGCCCATGTGACCGAGTGCCTCGAGCGTGCGCCGGAGCGGCTCGACGGCGGCCGCACCGTCGGCCGATCCGGCGACCGCGGCCTCGAGCGCAGGCCACCCGCGGATCGCGGACACCTCGAAGACGCGCTCGATGGCGCCGCCCGAGAGGCCGGCGCCGGCGAGCTGCGACGCGAGGTCGTCGCGGGACATGCGCTCCGCCTTGTCGATGGCCTGGTACGCGTCGGCGAGCTGCTCCTCGCGCACGCCGCCGGCAGTGAGGAGCGCGGACAGTGCTCGCCGGTCCGACACCCTGACGCGCACGTCCGCGGGCCCGAGGCCGAACGCCCGCATCACGTCGACCGCGAGCGCGATGATCTCCGCATCCGCGAGCGGCCCCGGCTCGCCGATCAGGTCGCAGTTGAGCTGGAAGTGTTCCCGGAGCCGCCCGCGCTGCTGGCGCTCGTAGCGGAAGAGCTGCGGGATGGAGAACCAGCGGATCGGCTTCCGAAGCCCGTTCGCGCGCGCGGCGACCATGCGCGCGAGCGTCGGCGTCATCTCCGGCCGGAGGGACACCTCCCTGCCGCCCTTGTCCGTGAAGCCGTACAGCTGGCCGACGATCTCCGGGCCGCTCTTCGCCGTGTACAGCTCGAGCGGCTCGAGCGGCGGCCCGTCGTACTCCTCGAAGCCGTAGCGAGTCGCCACGGCACGCCAGGTCCTGAAGATGTGCGAGCGGAGGGCGAGATCGTCGGGATAGAAATCGCGGAAGCCCGGCAGGGCCCTGGTTTGCATGGCGGGAAGTTAACCGCGCCCGGAAGCGCGGTAAACGGCGGTGGGCCGCGGGGTTGGAGGTCGACCGGCGGCCTGCGCTCCGGGTCAGCCGGCCGAATCGGTGACGTCGGCGGCGCCGGTCGCGGCCATGACGTCGCCCACCGTGTGGAACGAGCCGGTAACGAGGACGGTGCCCGCCCCGGCCTGGACCGATCGCAGCGCTTCCCCGAAGTCGGGCACGAGGGTCCACGCGGCGCGGGCCGGCGGCCGGTCGGGCCGGTCCAGCCACGACCGGAGCCAGTCCAGGTCCCAGCGCCGCCCCTCCGCGCTCGGCGCGATCGTGAGGACGCCCCGGTCGACGACGCGGTCGAGGCGGACGAGCATCTCCGGCCATTCCTTGTCGCCGAGGATCGAGACGAGGGCGTGGACCGGGCCCGGCGGCGGTGACGCCTCGAGCGCCGTCACGAGCGAGTCCATGCCGTCGGGATTGTGCGCCACGTCGAAGAGCCACTTGCCGCGGCGGTCGAGACGGCCGGCGACGCGCGCAGCCGCGAATCCCTCGCGGACGGCGGCGGCGGGGGGCCGCCACCGGGACGGAAGCGCGTCGAGCAGCGCGGCAGCGACCGCAGCGTTCCGCCGCTGGTGCGGCCCGGCGAGACCGAGGGGGCCGTCCCAGCGTGCGCCGGGGGGAACCACCCGGATGTCGGCGCTCCGTCCCGGTTCGAGCCGCGAGACGGCCGCGTCCGCCTCGGCGGCGAGAATTTCCACCAGGCCAGGATCCGTCTCCCCGATGACGAAGGGAGCGCCCGGCTTCGCGATGCCCGCCTTCTCCCGCGCGATGTCCTCGAGCGTGTCGCCCAGGTACTTCATGTGGTCGCGCGCGATCTTCGTGACGGCGGCGGCGAGGGGCCGGATCACGTTGGTGCTGTCGAGGCGGCCGCCGAGACCGACCTCGACCACCGCGATGTCCACGCCCCTCGCCGCGAAATCCGCGAAGGCGATCGCCGTCGTGGCCTCGAAGAACGTCGCATCCCGCTCGCGGATGACCGGCTCGAGCCGGGCCGTCCACATGGCGATGGCCGACTCGCTCGCCGGGGCCCCGTTCACCCGCATGCGCTCGCGGAACGAGACGAGGTGCGGCGAGGTGTAGAGGCCGACCCGCGCGCCGGCCGCCTCGAGCGCCTCGGCGGCGAGCGTCGCGACGCTGCCCTTTCCGTTCGTCCCGCCGACGTGGATCGAGGGAAACACGTGATGCGGGTTCCCGAGCGCTCCGAGGAGCGCCTCGGTCGTCTCGAGCCCGAACTTGATCGTGGTGATGCGCGGAAAGAGGAAATCGAGCGCCGCGCGGTAGGTGAGAGGTGTCAGGTCGGCCGGCGGGTCACGCCCCCTCTGCATGCTCCGTGTACGGCCGCTGGCGCTGCATGTGCCGCATGAGGCGCGCAGTGATTTCCCGGAGTGAGCCGCGCGGCACCACGTCGTCGATCTGGCCGTGCTCGAGGAGGAACTCCGCCGTCTGGAATCCCTCGGGAAGATCCTGGCCGATCGTCTGCTTGATCACGCGCTGCCCGGCGAAACCGATGAGCGCGCCCGGCTCCGCGAGGATCACGTCCCCCTGCATCGCGAACGACGCCGACACGCCGCCCGTGGTGGGATCCGTGAGCACGGTGACGAACGGCACCGCCTCGCGGTACATCCCCGCGATCGCCGCCGATGCCTTGGCCATCTGCATGAGCGACAGCACACCTTCCTGCATCCGCGCGCCACCCGAGGCGCAGACGAGCACGAAGGGGATCCGCCGCTCGGTCGAGCGCCGGGCGAGGCGGGCCACCTTCTCGCCGACGACCGAGCCCATCGAGCCGCCCATGAACGCGAAGTTCATCACACCGAGGTGGTACGGGAGCCCGTCGAGCCGCGCGTGGCCGGCGTACATCGCATCCGCGTCGCCCGCCTTGGCCCTCGCCTTCTCGAGCCGGTCGGGATAGTGCTCGAAGCCGAGCGGATCCTCCGACCGGAGCGAGCCCCAGAGCTCGCGCCAGGAGCCGGCGTCGGTGAGGAGCTCGATGTACTCCTCGGCCGAGAACCGCCGATGCCATCCGCACTCGGGACAGACGTTGAGCGCCTTCTCGAATTTCTCGCGGATGTCGACGTGCCCGCACCGGTCGCACTTCTCCCAGGCGTCGCGCGGTATCTCGAGCCGCTCGCGCTGCGAGGGGCGCGGCTTCTTCTCCTTCTTGAACCAGGCCATCACACCCCGGGATCAGGGGAAGCGGCGG
>DASUXZ010000157.1:0-6143 GCA_036377655.1 Gemmatimonadales bacterium | reverse complement strand
GGGGGCCTGACCCGCGCCCGTGCGCCCTGCAACACCCTGGTCCCCTCTCACCGCTCACCGCTCTCAGCACACCTCTCACCTCTCACCTCTCACCTCTCACCCTCTCACCGCCTCACCGCTGACCTCTTACCTTTCACCGCCGGCTCATCCACCCTCTCCACCCACCCCCATGCCCCTGTCCGCCACTGATCGCGCCCGGCTCATCGCCCAGTACGAAGAAGGGCCCCGCTTGCTCCGTGAGGCCTGGAACCGCGTCCCGGAGGACGCCCGCCAGTGGCGTCCCGGCCCCGGCCGCTGGTCCGCCCACGAGATCATCGTCCACTGCGCCGACAGCGAGTCGAACGCGCACGGCCGGCTCCGCTATCTCCTCGCCGAGGCCGAGCCGAGGATCCTGGGCTACGACCAGGACCGCTGGGCGGTGGTGCTCGACTACCACTCCCTCCCCGTCGAGCCCGCGTTCCAGGCCATCGAGGCGGTCCGCCGCAATACCCTGCCCCTCCTCCGGAGGCTCACCGACGAGCAGGTGGCCCGGACCGGGCACCACACCGAGTCCGGCGCCTATGGCGTCGCCGACTGGATCCGTACCTACGGCGAGCACCTGCACGTGCATGTGCGGCAGATCGGCCGGAACCTCGAGGCCTGGCGGGCGCGCGGCTAGCGCATCGCCCGCTCGATCTCCGCGACGGTGCGCGGCGCGCCGGCCGAGAGGTTCTCGCCCCCGGACGGCGTCACGAGGATATCGTCCTCGATGCGCACGCCGAGGTTCTCCTCGGGGATGTAGATCCCGGGCTCGATCGTGAAGACCATCCCCGGCGCGAGCGGCGTCGTGTACGCGCCGACGTCGTGCACGTCCATCCCGAGCCAGTGGGACAGGCCGTGGATGAAGTACCGCACGCACGACCGCTCGCCGCAGAGGTCTCCCGAGTTCTTTTCCATGTAGTCGCGCGCGATCTGGCCGAGCTGCCCGAGCGTCCGGCCGGGGCGGGTCGAATCGAGCGCCACCTGCTGCGTCGCGAGCACCAGCTCGTAGATCCGGCGCTGGCGCTCGCTGAACTTCCCCGAAATGGGAATGGTGCGGGTCACGTCCGCCGAGTAGTACCCGTACTCGGCGCCGATGTCCATGACGACGAGGTCGCCCGCCGCCGTCTGCCTCCGGCTCTTGTCGTAGTGGAGGACCGTCGAGTTGGGCCCGGAGCCGACGATGCTCGGGAAGCCGACGCGCTCCGCGCCGCGCCGGCGGAACGTCCCCTCGATGATCGCCTCGAGCTCGTACTCCCACATCCCCGGCTTCGCCGCGCGCATTGCCTCGCGGTGGGCCTCCGCGGTGATGTCGATGGACCGGCGGAGCCGCGCGATCTCGTCCGCATCCTTCACGAGCCGGAGCTGCGCCGTCACGGGGCGCACGTCCCGCACGTTGAGGCTGCTGAGGAAGAGCCGCCGGAGGAAGTCGTCCTCGAGGGCCTTCTCGGTCTTCGCCAGGTAGACGCCGCCGGTCCGGCCGGGCCCGTTCGGCTGGAAGACGAAGCGCTGGAGCAACGCCTCGGCGCTGTCGGCGGAATGGACCTGTGCGATGCCGGAGAGTCGCGTCGCCACCGAGTCGGGGCCGAGCTTCGGCCCGGTCCACTGCTCGCTCCCCGGCTGCCTCGGCGGGATGAAGAGACGCACCTCCGCGACCGCGCTGTCCTTCGCCGCGATGGCGACCCACCCCCCCGGCGCCTCGAGGCCGGTCAGGTAGAAGAAGTCGTTGTTCTCGCGATAGTCGCTGTCCTGCGGGTAATCGCCCTCGATGCTGCGCTCCTCCGCCGAGCGGACGATGGCGACGCCGGTGCCGATGATCCGGGCGAGGGCTGCGCGCCGCGCGGCGAGCGCTTCCGCCGGGACCTGGCCGGCGGGAGAGCCCGCCTGCGCGGCGAGCGGAGCGGCGGCGAGGACGAGGGCGGCGAAAAGGGCGCGGGGTGCGGGCATGGTCACTCTTATCGAGAAGTGAGATGTGACAAGTGAGAAGTGAGAAGTGAGACGTGAGCGGTAAGGCGACAGGCGCTTGGTGGCAGGTGGCAGGTTGACCCCCAACCGCTCACCCTGGCCATCTACGGCCTCGCCGCCCAGAAGGTTCCAGCATGTCAGTCCCCCGCCCGCACCACCCGATCGAAGGGAACCGGGTCCGGGACCGGGTAGCTGAAGTGCCACCATTCCATGTCGTAGTTCTCGAAGCCCTCCGCTTCCATCGCCTCCACGAGCACCTGCCGGTTCCGCGCGATCTCCCCTTCCGCGTTCGCCGTGTGCGCCGCCGCCGAGAAGGTATCGTACGGCGTTCCCATCTCGAGCACCGCGTTCGTGGGAAGGAACACGAGCGTGAGGTCCACCGCGACGCCCATGTTGTGCCGGCTCCGCCGGGCGATGTACCCGTCGTCGAGCAGCGAAGTGCGCCCTGTGCGCTCGGCCCAGTCGACCATCGCCGTGGTCGCGCGGAATGGGCGATAGGCGTCGTAGACCCGGAGGCCCAGCTCCCGCGAGGCGAGCCGCCGCTGCACCCGGGCGAGCGCCGCCGCCGCCTCGCGCCGGAGGAAGGCCCGGTTGGCCTCGTAGCCCGGGAGCGGCGCGCCGGTGAAGTTGTTCGCCGTGCGGTAGCGCATCTCGACCTGGATCGTCGAGTCGACGCTGCGGACATCCACGAGGAGCGAGTCGGCCGCCGCGTCGGGCGCGATCGTGTACGGGGTGTCCACCGGAGCGGTGGCGCGGCTGCAGGCGGCTGTGCCGGCCACGGCAAGAAGGATCGGCAGGATCCGGAATTGGATGCGCATCAGAGTGCGGGTGCGGGAAGCGCGACGAGCACCGCCGTGACGGCGAGCAGCAGCGTGCCGAAGGTCAGCTCGGCGGCGGCGGAGCGGAAGAGCCGGGCGGAGCCGGGCGCCGCGCCGAGCGCCGGCCGGACGCGCCGCCAGTTCCATGCGCCGATGAGTGCAACGGCACCGAGCAGCGCCGCCTTCACGAGGAGCGCGCGCCCGTACGTGGTTCCGATGATCGCCTCGACCCCGCCGGTGTACTGCCAGCCGAGCAGGAGCCCGAGCCCGATGGCGACGAGCCCTGCCGTGAGCGCCACCGGCGAATAGGCGTTGACGAGCGCCGCCACGATCTCCTCCCGCTCCCCGCCGCGCGAGCGCGTCACCGGATACGCCACGCTCACGAGGAGCAGCAGCGTGCCGAGCCAGACCGAGCCGGCGCCGAGATGCGTGACCTGGAGCGCGGTGCCGGCGATGCCCCACGGATGCTCGATGGCGTGGCCGGTGAGTGAGGCGGTCACGATGCTTCCGAGTGCGCCGAGCCCGCCGAGCGTCCAGCCCGCATCCGATTTTCGCGCCGCGGCAAGGCCCGCCAGGGCCAGCAACGCCGCGCCCATCTGCCAGTGCCACCCCTTCCCCCACGCGGTGCTGCCGAGCACGAGACCCGCCACCGAGGACGTGATTCCCTCCTCGGGATCGGCGAAGTCGGCGAGCTGATAGTACAGGCGGAGCAGGTGGGTGACGACGAGGATGATGGCGGCGACGGCGCCGATCGCCGCGGCGCGGCGCGCGAGCGGGGCGGGATCGGCGAGGTGCGCGCGGCGGAGGACGAGCCGGAACGACACCGCGCCCGCCGTCGCGAAGAGTGCCGCATAGCCGAGCCACCGCGCGAGCGCGGCGGCATCGACCAGCGGCTCATCCATCAGTGCGCGTGCTCCTCACCCTCCCCCGCCGTCGCGCAGGGGCGGGCCGAGGCCGAGACGGCCGAGCCGGCGGACACGGTGAAGCCGAACTTGCCGCGGATGACGTGGCCGTCCTTGCCGGCGGTGCGCCAGCTGACGACGTATGCGCCCTCGGGCATCGGTCCGACGACGGGCGCCGCGACGGTGAGCGAATCGGCGGTGGCGGCCACCTTCCCCGTCTCCACCGCCTTGCCGGCGGCCGAGCTCACCCGGATGTCCGAGAGCGCGACCTCAGGCTTCGCGGTGAAGGTGAGCCGGATTTCCTTCGGGGCCGCCTGCACCGCGGCGTCCTTCCCCGGCGTGCTCGACTTGAGCGCGAGGTGGAACGGGGCGGCGGAAGGCCAGCCGATGATGGCGGCGAGGGCGAGGGGGGCTGCGCCCCGCCGGAGGGTTTCGAGCACGGCGATCTCCTGCATTCAGGGGTCCTCGGGGAAACGTAAGGGGCGCGCTTCCGCCGCCGCAACACGCCTCTGGTCGGAACCCTCCGGCGGACGTATAATGATGGAACGACATGTCGCATCGGCGCCCGGGGATGCCAGCCATTCCCCGGGCAGACTCTTTTTGCCCCTGTGGATCATGATCAGCGAGATGCGCGAGAAGCTGAGCCGTGAGATCGACCAGCTCAGCCACGAACTCAACGTCACCCTCCCCCAGGCGATCGCCCAGGCCGTCGAGCTCGGCGATCTCCGGGAGAATTCCGAATACAAGGCGGCGCTCGAGCGGCAGCAGTTCGTCCAGGCGCGGCTGGGGCAGCTGCACCAGCGGCTCAACCAGCTGAGCCAGCTCGCGAACACCGAGGCCCCGCTTGACCGCGTCGGTCTCGGTTCGCGGGTCACGGTGCTCGATCTCGACTCGAACGACGTGGACGAGTACATGGTCGTCCTCGCCGAGATGATGGACATCGATGCCGGCCACATCTCGCTCGCGTCGCCGCTCGGCCGCGCGCTGTCCAACGGCAAGGTGGGCGACGAGATCTCGCTCCGCCTGCCCCATGGGTCGCGCCGGCTCCGGATCACGCAGCTCGTCACCATCCATCAGGCGGCCACGCCGTAACGCCATGGAGCTCCCCCCGAAGCGGCTCCTCGTCGTCGGCGACCGGGTCCTCATCACCCCGGAGGAGGGGGAGGACCGCACCCGGGTGGGGCTCTACCTTCCGGCCACCGCGATCGACACCCAGCAGGTGCAGAGCGGGCTCGTCGTGGCCGTCGGCCCCGGCGAGCCGGCACCGGACCTCGCGAGCTACGACGAGGAGCCGTGGAAGACGGAACGCCGCGAGCCGCGCCGGAGCGGCATGCAGACCCGCGTCGGCGACCACGCGATCTTCTTCCGGAAGGCCGCGGTGGAGATCACCTTCGACGAGAAGCGCTACCTCGTCGTTCCGCAGGGAGCGATCCTCGTCCTCGTCCGGGACGAGCTTCCGATCTGACCGGCGCCCGCCGGCATGTGCCATTTCCTGTACGTCGCGACACCGCTCACGCTGAGCGAGCTCCGCTCGATGCTTCCCACCGGGCTCGCCGCCGACCTCCTTCCCCCGGCGGAGCACGCCGTCCTCCTCCCGCTCCTCGCAGGTGCGCGGACGGCGGCGCGCCTGCTCGCGGGCGCCTGCTCGTGCGACCTCTACCTCGCCCGCGACCCGAAGGGCCACAGCGAGGAAGCGGAGCTCCGGCGCCGCTACCGTGAGCTCGGCGTGACGCGCGACCTCCGCATCCGCGCCCTCGATCGTCACCGGAGGCACGGAACGGTGCTGCGCCATCCGATGGAGTGGGCGCGCCTCGTCACCGCGTTCGTCGCGGAGCATGCGCGGAACGCCGGTCCCACGCTCTACTACCGCGAAGTCGCCGCAGAGGGGATGCGCGGGCCCGCCAGGCCGCCGGAGCCGATCCCCCTCGCGCGAGTCCTCGAGCTTCCGTCCGCCTGGCTCCCGGAAGGGGTCCCGGTCGTCGTGATCCGCCAGTGACTCGCCGCGTGCTCGGGGAGTTCCGCGGTGCCGGCGGGATCCGGCTCTTCCGGCAGTCCTGGCTTCCCGACGCCGAGCCGCGCGCCGTCGTCGTCAACCTGCACGGGCTCGGCGACCACTCCGGGCTCTACGAGCCCCTCGTCGAGCACTTCACCGGCGCGCGCTTCGCCGTGCATGCGTACGACGCGCGCGGCAACGGCCGCTCCGACGGCCAGCGCGCCTATATCGAGCGCTGGTCCGAGCTGGTGGACGACCTCGGCGTCTTCCTCGACATCGTCCGGCGGGAGTCGCACCCGCTGCCGGTCTTTCTCGTCGGCACGAGTCTCGGCGGGCTCGTCGCGATCGATTTTGCGGCGGGGCGGCCGCGCGGGATCGCCGGCGTCGTGGCGCTCGCCCCGCCGCTCGGCGAGCTGAGCGTCCCGAAGCCGCTCCTCGCGCTCGGGC
>DASUXZ010000156.1:0-6321 GCA_036377655.1 Gemmatimonadales bacterium | reverse complement strand
GGCCCACGGCATAGACGCCCGACGGCACGAGCTGCACCCCCGGGTGCAGGGCGTCCACCCATTCCTTCCGCACGGCCGCGGCGTCGAGGTTGCGCGCCTTCGCGACGCCCGAGCTGTACACCGTCATCGCCACGTCGCAGGCGCCGACGAGCACTCCGCCCGCCAGGAGCTCGGTGATGCCGAGTCCCGTGATCGGGAGCCCCTCGATCTTGGCGAACGGGTTCCGCGTGGCCGGCTGGCCGTTCACGTCCACGTGGAACACCTTGCCGAACTCGTACTTCTCCCACATCGAATCCTGGATGGCGAGGCCGAGCGAGTGGTGGCGCAGGATGATCATGGCCGTGGCGCCGTCCTTCTCGCCGTGCGTCGCGTTCATCGTATTGAGGTAGACGCGTGGCCAGATCGCGACCATGCCCTCACCGGCGGCAGGGGAATCGAACACCATCCGGTGCTTCCCCTTGAGCTTGCCGAACCAGGCCTCGAGCTTCGGGTCGGCGGCTGGGGTGGACGTGACGGCGGCGGCGAGCGGGGCCGGCAGGGCACTGCCGATCCCGAGCGCGGCGGCTCCTGCGGCGACACGGCCGAGGAATCCCCGGCGAGGGGTCAGCATCGGGTCCATCATGGGAGAACCTCCTGGGAGCGGACTGGCAAATGAGGGAAGCGTTGCCAACTTACGGCAGCGTCCGGGAATGGAAAGAGGGGGACACCCCCGGCACCTCATGCGTAGAACCGCCGCCGCGGCCGACAGGTTCCGGCCGGCGGGCTCGGGGACGACGATGGCAGGCAGGGACATCCTCATCATCGGCGGCGGCCTCGCCGGCCTCGCCGCCGCGGAGCGGGCGCTCGAGCGGGGCCACCGCGTCACGCTCGTCGAGGCACGCGACCGCCTGGGCGGCCGTGCCTGGAGCGTTCCGCGGCCGGGCAGGCCTCCCGCCGAGCTCGGCGCCGAGTGGATCGGAGACGAGGGCGTGGTGCGCGACCTCTGCCGCGAGCGCGGGATCCGGCTCGTCGCGGCGCACGGCGGATGGCTCCGGCGAGTGGGCGCCGGCTGGCAGGACATGGAGCGGCTCCCGGATCTCAACCGGGAGCTGATCCGACGGATGCGCCGCGCCGTCTCCGGGGACCGGCCGGTGGCGGAGGCCCTGGCCGCGGGTGCCTCCGGCCCGGAGCTCGCGGAGGCCCGGACCCTCCTCCTTTCCTACGTCGAAGGGTTCCACGCCGCCGACCCGGCGCGCCTGAGCCTCCGGTGGCTCGAGGAGGTCGAGAAGCACCAGCCGGCCGACGCGGCCACGCTGCGGACGCCCGACGGCACCGCCCGGATCGTCCAGGAATTCACCGATGCTGCCGCCGGCCGCTGCGCCATTCACTGCGGCGAGCCGGTCGCCGAAGTGCGGTGGACGAAGGGCCGCGTCAGGGCGCACGGGGCCCGGAGCGAATGGGACGCCGCGGCCGCGATCGTCACCGTGCCGCTCGGCGTGCTGCGACATGAAGGACACGGCGGGATCCGCTTCGATCCGCCGCTGGGTTCGATCGGCGAAGCGCTCGCCACCCTGGAGATGGGGCGGGTCGTGAAGCTCGGCCTCGAGTTCAGCGAGCCGTTCTGGCGGTCGACCGAGGCGTTGCGCGAGGTACTCTTTCTCCACGGCTTCGGCCAGCCATTTCCCACCTGGTGGGCATCGCAGGACCCCGCCGATCCGTTCCTCGTCGGCTGGGCCGGCGGCCCGGCCGCCGCGCGGCTCGCGGACGCACCCGAGGACGAGCTCGTGCGCGTGGCGCTGCGATCGCTCGCGGGTACGCTCGGCGTCGCAGCTGAGGAGGTGGCCGACCGTCTCGTCCGCTCGTACTTTCACGACTGGAACGGCGACCCGTACGCGCGCGGCGCGTATTCCTACGTCGCGGCGGGGGGCTTCCGCGCGCACGAGGTGCTGGCGCGGCCGCACGACGGCACGATCTACCTCGCCGGCGAGGCGACGGTCGGCGGCGGCCGGAACGCGACCATGGAAGGCGCGATCGAATCGGGCCGCCGCGCCGCCGATGCGATCGGCTGAACGTGCAACCGCTGCCGGCGGAAGCGTCTCATCGTGGGAAAGCTGCGTTCCTGCTGGCGACTCTCGACGCGAGACCGATCCGATGCGCCTCCTCATCCCGCTCCTCGCGGTGCTCACCGCCTGCACGCCGGCCACCGGCCCGATCGACGACGGCCGCCTCGAGCTCCTCGCCCGGGGCGAGGTCTTCGAGCTCGGCGGCCCCATCACCCTGGCGCTCGCAAACGGCCTCGACGAGCCGATCGGGTTCAATTTCTGCCAGCGCTACTGGGAGCGGAGGGAGGCCGGGCGGTGGCAGCGTGTCGAGGAGCTCATGATCTGCACCCCGGCCTTCGAGACGCTCGCGGCAGGTGCGTCGGTGGAGCGCACCCTCGGCGTGCCCTACGGGCTCACTCCGGGCGTCTGGCGCGTCAGCGCGGCGCTGCAGGTGGGAGAGGCGTCCGAATCGATCGTCAGCAACGAGTTCGTGATCGAGGCGGGCCTCCAGCGGTGACCCGCGCCGCGATCCGCGCAGCCCGCATGGAGGACCTCCCGGCGATCCACGCGCTCGCCGAGCGCCTCGCCGACTTCGAGCTTCCCGCATGGCGGACGGCGCGCGAAATTGCCCGGGCCGACCATCATCACTTCATCGCCCAGCTGCAGGAGCCGTCCGAGCACGCCCTGTTCCTCGTCGCCGAAGCGGACGGCGCCCCGGTCGGAACCATCTTCGTGCGGACGGCCGAGGACTACTTCACGCATGGGCCGATCGGCTACATCGAAGTGCTCGCGGTAAGCGAGGCGGCAGCCGGCCAGGGCGTCGCGCGCCGGCTCATGAGCGCGGCCGAGGAATGGGCGCGCGCCCGCGGCCTCGTCCGCATGGACCTGAGCGTCTTCGCCCTGAACCGCCGCGCCCGCGGCTTCTACGAACACCTCGGCTACGAGGGGGAGTTCGTCCGATACGTCAAGCCCCTGTAGCGCGCCCCCCTCTCCCTTTCCCCCCTCTCACCTCTCACCTCTCACCTCTCACCGCTCACCTCTCACCTCTCACCTTTCCGATACCTCCCCACCGCCATCCCCCCGAACCCCACCGCGAACATCGCCAGCATCGCCGCCGGCTTCACGATGTCGCCCGGCCCCGCCCCCTTGAGGAGAATGGCTCGGGTGATCTCGACGAAATGCTTCACCGGATTCGCCTCCGCGACGACCCGCACCCAGCCCGGCATGCTGTCCACCGGGGTGTACAGCCCGCTCATGAGCAGGTAGATCATCATCACGAAGAAGGTCACGAACATCGCCTGCTGCTGCGTTTCGACGATGGTGGAGATGAGGAGGCCCGCCCCGAGCGCCGCGACGAGATAGACGGCGGCGATCGCCATGAGGAGGAGCAGGCTCCCGCGCATGGGCATCCCGAAGACCGCCGCGCCGATCCAGAGCCCGAGCAGCAGCTCCACCATCCCGAGCACCCAGAACGGAAGGAGCTTGGCTCCGATGAATGCGCGCTTCGAGATCGGCGTCACGTTGAGCTGCTCGAGCGTGCCGAGCTCCTTCTCCCGCGCGATGTTCTGCGCCGTGAACAGCGTCCCGACGAGGGTCACGAGGGCGACGAGAATGCCCGGCACCATGTACTGCCGGTAGTCGAGCTCGGCGTTGTACCAGCCGCGCGTGGTCACGGCGATGGCCGGGCGCAGGCGCCCTGCCGGTGACGCCGCGAGCCGCTCCTCTCCGAATCGCCTGACGATCCGCTGGGCGTAGGTCTGGACGATTCCCGCCGCGCTTCCCTTCTCCGCGTTGAGCTGCACCTGGACGAAGGCACCTTCCCCGCGCTCGAGCGCCTCGTCGAATCCCCGCGGGATGACGAGCACCATCGTCGCCCGGCCCGCGAGCATGGCCCGGTCCGCGGCCGGTACGGTGGAAGCGCCGGAGATCGGGCGGAAATGCGGAGAGGCGAGAAAGTGCCGTGCCAGCGCCCTCGAGGCGGGCGTCCCGTCGAGGTCCACGAGCGCGAACGGCGTATCGCGGATCGCGAAGGTCGCCGCGTTCGCGAGGATGACGAGCTGGATGAACGGGACGAGCAGCAGCTGGGCGAGCGACGCCCGGTCACGCACGAGGTGCAGGACCTCGACCCAGGCGAGGTGCAGGACGCGGCGCATGCCTATTCGAGCCGGGTGCGGAACGACCGCATGCTCGCGGCGAGGAGCGCCGCGGTCATCGCCGCGAGCACCACCGTTTCCTGCCAGAGCTCCGCGAGCCCCGTGCCCTTGAGCATGATCCCGCGCGCGATCTCCACGAACCAGCGGGCGGGGATCACGACCGAGAGGAGGCGGAGCGGCGCCGGCAGGCTCTCGATCGGGAAGATGAAGCCCGAGAGCATCACCGTCGGGAGCATCGTGCCCGCGAGCACGGCGGTCATCGCCACGCGCTGCGACGGCGTGCGGGCCGAGATCAGGATGCCGAGCGCGAGCGACGTGCCGGTGAAGAGGAGGCCCTCCGCGAGGAGCAGGGCCGCGCTTCCGCGCAGCGGGACGCCGAAGATGAGCCGCGCCTCGGCGAGGACGAGGATGACGGTCGCCATCCCGATGAGGAGGTAGGGCGCGACCTTGCCCGCGATGATCTCGCGCGGCCGGAGCGGCGAGACGAGCAGGACTTCCATCGTCCCCGTCTCCTTCTCCCGCGAGAGCGAGATCGCCGTCATGAGCGCGGAGATGATCGTGATGACGTAGGCGATGAGTCCCGGCACGAAGAGATTGGCGCTCTCGCGGGTCGGGTTGAAGCGCATCCGCACCGAAGCCGTGACGGCCGCGCCCGCAGGGCCGGACCCCCGGAGCCCCGATTCGTACTCCCGGATGACCGCCGTGGCATACGCCTGCATCGCGGTGCCGGTGTTCGGCTCCGCGGCGTCCGTGATCACCTGCACGGGGGCGGGCCCGTCGTGCGCGAGCCGCTCCGCGAACCCGGGCTGGAAGACGACCGCCTGGTGGATCCGACCGCTCGCGAAGAGCCCGTCGAGGTCCGCGGAGGAGCGCCTCACCGCGACGATCCGGAAGAGCTCCGTCGCCCCGAAGCGATCGCGCAGCGCGTGCGTGGCGTGGTCGGGCACCGGGTCCACGATCGCGAGCCGGACGTCGTCGATGTCGGTCCGGATCGCATATCCGAAGAGGATCACCTGGAGGAGGGGCATCAGGAGGATCACGGCGAGCGTCTTCCGGTCGCGGAGGATGTGCCGCGTTTCCTTCCAGACGAGCCCGGCGAGCGCGGCGCGCTTCCTCACCGCACGCCTCGCGAGGCGCCGGCCCGGGCGAGTGTCACGAAGACGTCGTCCATCGTCGCGGCGCCGAGCGGCGCCTTGAGCTCGCCCGGGCTGCCGAGCGCCTCGATCCGCCCGGCCACCATCACCGCCACCCGGTCGCAGTACTCGGCTTCGTCCATGTAATGGGTCGTGACGAAGACGGTGGTTCCGCGTTCCGCCGCGGCGTAGATCAGCTCCCAGAACTGCCGCCGCGTGACGGGATCCACACCGCCCGTCGGCTCGTCGAGGAAGACGACCTCCGGCTCGTGGAGGAGCGCCACCGAGAACGCGAGCTTCTGCTTCCACCCGAGCGGGAGCGATGCGACCCGTTTCCGCACCTGGCCCCCGAGCTCGAGCCGCTCGAGCAGGATGCCGGTCCGCTCGCGGATCTGCGCCGGCGTGAGGCCGTAGATCGTGCCGTAGAGCCGGATGTTCTCGCCCACCGTGAGGTCGCCGTAGAGCGAGAAGCGCTGGCTCATGTAGCCGATGCGGCGCCGGATCGCCTCGCCCTCGCGCGCGACGTCGTGCCCGGCGACCGTCGCTGCTCCGGCCGAGGGCGCGAGCAGGCCGGTGAGGATGCGGATGGCCGTCGTCTTCCCCGCCCCGTTCGCGCCGAGGAACCCGAAGACCTCGCCCTTCGAGACGTCGAAGGTGATCGCATCGACCGCCGTGAAGTCACCGAAGCGCCGCGTGAGCCCGCGTGCGGAGATCGCGGCGTCGGTCATGCCGCTTCGGGGGCACCCATGCGCTGGATGAAGGTGTCCTCGATCGTCGGAGCGACCGGCCGCGCGGTGGCCGAAATACCGGCGCCGCGCAGGAACGCTTCGAGCTCCGAGGCCACCGCCGCCGTCGCCGCGCTCCTGCGGTCGGTGTAGTGCAGGACCTCGCCGAAGAGGTGCACGCTCCGCGCATGCGCGAACGTCCGCAAGGCGAGGAGGGCCCGGTACCGGTCCGCGGCGTGGATCGCATGCACGGTTCCTTCGAAGCCGGCCGCGACCGCCGCCGGGCGGT
>DASUXZ010000155.1:0-6958 GCA_036377655.1 Gemmatimonadales bacterium | reverse complement strand
GCAGCGCACCAGAAACCCCCTCACACGGAGTGACCTTCATATGCGCATGATCGGGCGGGTCCGGAGCTGGCTCGCGGTGCTGGCGATCGCGGTCGCGGCGGCCGCGTGCAGCGACAGCAACGAGCCGGGCGATACGACGCTCACCATCCAGAACGACAGCGGCGTCGACATCGCGATCGTGAACTTCTCCAATTGCGACGACCCCGAGTGGGGCGAGGACCGGCTCGACGACGACGAGTTCATCGAGGCCGGCGAGGACCGCACCTTCGACATCGAGGACGGCTGCTGGGACATCCGCGTCATCTTCGTCGGCGGCGCGGCCCAGACCGACCTCGGCAACGAGATCGCGGAGGGGGAGGACTTCACCTGGGTGGTGGACTGAGTCGACAGTAGGCAGTAGACGGTAGACAGTAGGCGGTAGACGGTAGGCGGTAGACGGTAGGCGGTAGGCGGTAGGACTGGAGGCGAAGGGGCGGGCACCGAATCCGGGCGTCCGCCCCTTCTACTGTCTACCGTCTACCGTCTACCGCCTACCGTCTACCGCCTACCGCCTACTCCACGCCCCCCACCACCCGCTTCGCCTGCATCCCCGCCCGCAGCCTCCCCCCCGCATCCACGCCGTTGATGATCGCCACCTGCGCCACCGGCACGCTCGACGGGTAGCGGCGGTTGAATTCCTCGATCGTCATGTCGTTCGGCACCCGCACGAGCTCGACCCGCGCGGGCTGCACGTTGAGGACCGCGGGGTCGGTGACCTCACGGAAGCTGCCGATCGCCTGGCGGAAGACGCCGTCGTACTGGCCGAACGCCTGCGCCGGGGTGTAGCCGAGGAACTGGTAGGTGTTGCCGCCATACTGGGTGAAGACGGCGATGCCGCGGAGGGTGCCCTGCTCCGTCTGCGCCTGGAAGTAGCCGGAGACGGCCGGGTTTCCGTTCACCGAGTTCCGCGTCACGTTGCTCGACTGGATCCCCTGCTGCCCGAAGAACGTCTGCGCCGCCTGGTCGGGGCTGCCCTGCCCGAGCGTCATCTGGAGGATCGCGTCCTGCTGCGGGCTCATCGCCGCGACCGCCTGCTTCGTGTTCTGCGTCTGCCAGCCGTTCGGGAACTGGATCTGGAAGCGGAGGTCGGGATGGAGGAAGAGCCCGTTGCGGAAGAACCCTTCGCGCGGGTTCACCCCGTAGGTCATCCCGCCGATGTAGCGGAGGAACTCCTCGCGGTCCACCGTCATCCCGCTCACGTCGCGGTTGAGCGAGTCGATCCGCTGCCGCACCGCGACCTCGCGGTTCTCGGGGTTCGGGTGGGTCGAGAGCCACTCGGGGAGCCGTCCCTCGCCCCCGCCGCTCGCGCGCTGCAGCGTCTCGAACATCGAGGCCATCTCGCGCGGGTCGTACCCCTCGCGCACCATGTACTTGAACCCGAGCTCGTCCGACTGCTTCTCGGCGTCGCGCCCGTACTTGAGGAAGAGGAGGCTCAGCCCCGCGCTCGCGATCCCGCTCGCCCGCGCCACGGTCGAGGAGAAGATGCTCCCGATGCCGAGGCCCAGGTTCGCGAGCTGCGCCTGGCTCATCTGGCGCACCGAGTGGCGGGCGGTGATGTGCCCGATCTCGTGGCCCAGCACCGAGGCGAGCTCCGCCTCGCTGTTCATGTGGGTGAGGATGCCGCGGGTGATGAACACCGGGCCGCCGGGGAGCGCAAAGGCGTTGACGGCCGCGTCGTCGATGACGTGGAACTGCCAGGGGATCCCGGGCCGCTCCGACTCCGCGGCGAGCTGCATGCCGAGGCGGGAGACGTAGGCCTGGACCCCGTTGTTGTCGTACAGCCCGTACGCCGCCTTCACCTGCTCGGCGTACTCCTTCCCCATCTGGATCTCCTGGGACTCCGAGACGAGGGCGAGCTCGCTCCGTCCGGTGACCGGATTCGTCGCGCACCCGGCGGCGAAGGCGGCGAGCAGGATGAGGCGGCTGTGTCGCGACATGGCGGTTCCCCCGGGGGTTAGGGTCGATGGCTCGGCCTGACCCCAGAAAAATGGGGCCAACGTGCCAGAACACGATGTGACCCCCATCTCCCACCCCCCGTCGCCCCCCCTCACCCGCCTACCTGTCTACCGTCTACTGTCTACCCAGCTACCTAGCAACCTACCTACCGCCCCCCCCTCCCCCCTCCACCATCCCCATCACCACCCCCCGATGGCTCCCCTCCCTCCGCCTCTCCGGAAGGGCTTCCATCCCCATCCGCTCCCGGAAATCCGCGATCGTCCGCCGGAGCCCCTCCTCGAGCTGCACCGTCGGCGCCCAGCCGAGGAGCGCCCGGGCGCGCGAGATGTTCGGCTGCCGCTGCGTCGGGTCGTCCTGGGGCAGCGGCCGGAGGACGATCTCCTCCTTGCCGCCCGCGAGCCACGCCACCTGCTCCGCCAGCTCCCGCATCGTGAACTCGTTCGGGTTCCCCAGGTTCACCGGCTCGTGGATCCCCTCGGCGGACATGAGCCGGACGAGGCCGTCCACGAGGTCGTCCACGTAGCAGAAGGAGCGGGTCTGCTCGCCGGTGCCGTACACGGTGAGCGACTCGCCGCGGAGCGCCTGCAGGATGAAGTTGGAGACGACGCGCCCGTCGTTCTCCGCCATGCGCGGCCCGTAGGTGTTGAAGATGCGCGCGATCCGGATGTCCACCTTCGCCTGCCGGTGGTAGTCCGACATGAGCGTCTCCGCGACGCGCTTTCCCTCGTCGTAGCACGCCCGCGGCCCGATCGGGTTCACGTTCCCCCAGTACCCCTCGACCTGCGGATGCACCGCCGGGTCGCCGTACACCTCGGAGGTGGAGGCCTGGAGGATCCGCGCCCCGAAGCGCCGCGCGTTCTCGAGCGCGTTGATCATGCCCATCACGTTCGTCTGCACCGTCTTGATCGGGTCCACCTGGTAGTGGATGGGCGACGCGGGGCACGCGAGGTTGAAGATCCACTCGACGTCCGCGAAGAGCGGGAGGCAGACGTCGTGCTCGATCAGCCGGAACGAAGGATGCTCCGCGAGGTGCGCCACGTTCTCGCGCCGGCCGGTGAAGAAGTTGTCCACGCAGATCACGTGGTGGCCGTCCGCGAGGAGGCGATCGCAGAGGTGGGACCCGATGAACCCGGCGCCGCCGGTCACGAGGACGCGCATGCACCCGCTCCTGACTGTCGTGGACGGTAGATGTCGTAGCCGCTCGCGTGAGCGGCCTTCCCGTACTGCGCGAGCGCCGCGCGTGCCGTCTCGTCGGCGCAGAGATACTCGAGATAGTCGGCGGCGACGTCGCCGCGGGTGCGTTCCGCCGGAGCCGGCGCGCGGATCACGATCGCCTCGGGAGCGCCCTCGCGCAGGTTCTCGCCGACGCGCCGCCAGAGCGCGGCCTCCACGTCCTTTCCGCGGCCCTCGTCGCCCAGGCCCGTGAACCAGACGTGCGGCATCGAGAGCACGTGCTCCCAGCGGCGCTCGAGGAGGATCGGGTATGCGTCCGCGAGGCGCACCGAGACGATCGCCACGCGCGATCCCGGCCCGAGGTCATCGAGCGCTTCCGAGAGGGCGCGGCGCTCCACCACGTCGTCGCCGGCCTTTCCGGCGAACCGCTCCACCGCCACGAGCGCCGGCAGCGCGAGGACCAGGACCAGCGCCGTGACGGCAAGGACCCGCCGGATCATGCCGCTCCGCCGCCGCGCCGGCAGCACGTCCGCCGCGGCGAGCACGAAGAGCGTGACGACGGCGTACCCCATCGCCGGGAAGTAGTGGTAGCCGAAGCCCTTCCCCTGTGCCACCGCCGCCCCGAGGAACGCCGCCGAGGCGAGCGCGAGCGCGATCACCCGCCGCGACGCCGCCACCGACGCCACCGTCACTGCGGCCACGACGAGTGCGAGCCACACCGACAGCGGATAGATGTCCCGGAAAAGCAGCTGCCTCGGCGTCCCCCGCGAGAACTCGGCATAGAGCCCGCCGTACGCCTGCACCGCCTGGAGGTACGCCGGCTCGAACACCAGGATCGCCACGAACGCGGCAGCGAGCGTCCCCAGCGCCGCAAGGTTCTCGACCCGCAGCACCGGCCGCAGACTCCGCCCACGCACACAGAGGTACAGCGTCAACACCACCGCCACGAGCCCCACCGGCGGCTTGATCGCCATCCCCACGCCGGCAGCGACCCCCACCGCAATCCTCCACCCCACGCCGACCCCCACCCCCACTCCGTCCGCCTCGTCCGCCTCGTCCGCCCCGTCCGCCCCCATCACCACATACCCCAGCATCAACCCGAATATCAGGTGCTCCCGCTCCCCGAAATGCCCGAGCGGCAGCGCGAACGCGAAGAGCACGAACGCCGCGCGGATCGCCTTCGCGTCCCGCGTGAGCGGCCAGGCGAGCGCCAGCATCCCGAGGAGGATCGCGATCACGATCACCCGGAACACGTCCGCCGGATCGAAGCCGAGGCGGCCCGCGAGCACCGCCGCCTCCGAGAGCCAGAAGACGAACGGCGGGTTCAGGTCGATGAGATCGGTGTAGAGGCGCTCGCCCGCGAGCATCCGGCGCGCGGCGTCGAGCATGTAGGCCGCGTCGCCGTTGAGCGGGCTCCGGAACTCGCCGGCGACGCCGGCGAGGGCGAGGAGGACGAGGAGCGCCGCGGCGCCCCTCGCGAGCCGGCTACTCCCCCGGCTCGGCGGCTGTCGTGTCGGCAGGCGCGTCGGGCGACTCGTCCATCACGGGGCGCCCGCGGTCGGAGACGGCGAAGTTCCCGATGCCGCGCGAGTCCACGCCGAGGCTCGCGCGCGGCACGCCGGTGCGGTCGGCGAAGAGGAGGTTCGAGTTCCCGTCCGGCGAGAGCCCGAACACCGACCGCGTCTTCCCGGTGCCGTCGGCGAGCGCCATCGTCACCGCCTGGTCGGGGAGGAGCGCCAGCACCGCGCGGTTGTGCCCCGCGGAATCGATGAGCGTGACGCCGGCCGCGCCGTCGCCGAGGAGGCTCAGCCGGATGCGCGGCTGGCCGCCCTGGTCCTGGAGGATGAGGCGCACCGCGCCCGAGTCGTCCACCCCCCAGAGGCCGCGCGGGAGGCCCTGCGCGTCCCGGATCACGAGCTGCCGCGCCGCGACGATGTCCGCCGTGGTGCCCGGCAGGCCGTACCTGGCGCTCACCACCATGATCGCCACCGCGAGGCCCGCGAGGACCGCGACGAGCACGATGCTGGCGATGCTGAGGCGCCTGAGGCGGGCGTTGTCCCGCTCCACGTCGGCCACGCGCTCGAGGAGCGCCGCCTCGTACGCGTTCCGGGGCTCTTCGGAGAGCGGCTCGCGCGGATCGGTCATCCCTGCTCCGAGGTGTCGTCGAGGAAGTACGAGCGGCAGGCCCGGTCGAGGAGCTCGGGGGTGAGCACCCGCTCGGCCTGCAGGAAGGTGGCGATGTCGATGAAGTGGTCGAGGATGTCGCGCGGGTGGCAGGCGCGCGGCTCGATCCCCATCCGGCCGTAGAAGTCGCGGTAGATCTGCGGCATCGCCCACTCGGCGAAGGGGATCCCCCGCTCCTCCGAGCACCGCCGGAAGATCTCGACGTACTGCTGCTCCTCCGGCCCGAGCACGTGGATCTTGTAGTGGATCCGGCGCATGAACGCCTCCTCCACGAGGTCCTTCGGCGCGAGGTTCGTCGAGAGGATGAGGAGGCAGTCGAACGGCACCGGGAACTTGCCGCCGGTGTGGAGCGTGAGGAAGTCGATCCGCTTCTCGAGCGGCACGATCCAGCGGTTGAGCAGGTCGCGCGACGGGATCCGCTGCCGGCCGAAGTCGTCGATGATGAGCACCCCGCCGTTCGCCTTCAGCTGGAACGGCGCCTGGTACATCTTCGAGTAGTGGTCGTACTGGAGGTCGAGCTGCTCGAGCGTGAGCTCGCCGCCGGTGATGACCACCGGCCGCCGCACCCGCACGAACCGCTTGTCGTACGGCTCCGATTCCCTGATCCAGCTCCCGTCCTCGAGCCCCTCCTCCGGCACCTCGTGGTGGTAGACCGGGTCGTACATCACGAGGATCTGCCCGTCCACCTCGATGGCGTACGGGATGTAGAGCGCGCCGCCGAGGAGCTCGGCGATCGTCTCCGAGATGAAGGTCTTCCCGTTCCCCGGCCCGCCGTAGAGGAAGAGCGAGCGCGCCGAGTTGATCGCCGGCCCGATGATCTCGAAGACCTTCGGGTCGAGCACCATGTTGCGGAACCCGTCCACCACCATCTCGCGCGTCACGTTCACGTTGCGGATGGACTGCTGCATCGTCCACCGCCCGTACTGCGCGAGCGGCACCGGCGCCGGGCCGACGTACTGGCTCGAGGTGAGCGCGTCGCGCGCCCGCTCGCGCCCCGCCCCCGTCAGGTCGAAGACGTACCCCGCGCGGCTGTGCCCCGTGGTGCCGCGCACCTCGACGAGGCGCCGCTGCTGCAGGTCGTGCATGCGGCCGTCCACGAAGGGGAACGGCAGCTTGATCACGTCCACGAGCTGCTGCCCCGTCCGGGCGCCCTGCACGTAGAGCGTCTTGAGGATGAGGTCGGCGATGAACTCGGCCGGAAGGCCGGTGTCCTCGACGGTGGCGGGCGGCTCGGGCCGCACCTCGCGCACCTTCGCGAAGGGATCGAATCCGGTTGGAGCTGGCTGTGCGGCGGTCATGGGGCCTCCTCGGCCGACCAGTGTAGCGTGTCGCCTGCGCGGGTGCCGGTCGCATCGAGCGTCCCCGCGGGAAGCTCGAGCGCGCTCCGCGCCTCGCGGTGGTACCGGGTCCGCGCCCCGGGACCGAGCGACGGATACGTCGCGACCACGGTCCCGTCGCGATCCAGGAAGGCGACGTCGATCGGAAAGCGCATCCCGAACATGTGCACCGCGCGGCAGGGGACGAGCATGAGCCCCTCCCCCTCGGCGAGCCCGCTCCGGCCGGACAGCCCGCGGAGCCGCCGCCACAAGGTGTCCGCCAGCGTCAC
>DASUXZ010000154.1:0-2310 GCA_036377655.1 Gemmatimonadales bacterium | reverse complement strand
GGGGCCGCACACCGCGCACACGACGAATCCGGTACCATTCGTGGGCGTGGGCACCGGCGCCGCCGGCTTCCGGGGCGGCGGCGCGCTCTGTGACGTCGGGCCCACCGTGCTTCGTCTCCTTGGCATCGAGCCCCCGCCCGAGATGACCGGGCGTGACCTTCGCGAACCGTGAGGCCCATGCGCATTCCCCTCGCCACCGCCCTCCTTCTCGCCGCCGCGGCCGCCCCCATCGCGGCCCAGGTGGGACATCGCCCCGGCACGAGCCCGTACGAGGAAATCGTCGACGGGCACAGCATCACGCCGGTGATGGGCTATTTCGCGGGCGGCGGGGGCCGCTTCGGCATCGGGGCGCACAACGGCTGGACCTGGGGCCTCCGGTACGATCTCCGCGCCGGCAAGACGGTGCAGTTCGGCTTCAGCGGGGCGCGGGGCGCTCTCGACCGGTTCATCATGGACCCGTTCGTGGCCCTCGCACGGCGCCGGAGCGGTCCCTTCGACCAGACGACGACCTTCGCCGACGTGACGGTGCAGTTCAACCTCTCCGGCGCGAAGACCTGGCACCGCCTCGCGCCCTATACCGGCGTCGTGCTCGGCGTCGCCTTCGGCGAGGATCTCGCGGCGGACACGAGCGGCTACGACTTCGGGAGCAAGTTCTACGTCGGACCGCAGGCGGGCGCCCGCTTCTTCGTCACGAAGAACCTGCATCTCCGGGCGGAGGTCCGCGGCCTCTTCTGGAAGGTCACCTATCCGGAATCGTTCGGGAACGAGCCGCCGGAGGAGCCGGGCACGCCGGAGGAGCCGAACGCCGTGATCCCGGACGCCAAGTTCGACGAGTGGACCCTCAACCCGTGGTTCCAGGTCGGGGTCGGGTACATGCTGAGGTTCTGACGATGCCGGACGGGGGCCGGCGGGCCGGGCACGAGCCGAGGCGCGGCGGACCCGACCCTGCCGCGGTCGAGGAAGTCCCGGTCTGGCTCGAGGTGAACGGCCGGCCGGCCGTCACGTGGATGTGCACGCCCGATCTCCTCGAGGAGCTCGCGATCGGCTGGCTCCACGGCGAGGGATACATCGATGCCGCGGCGGAGGTGAGGCTCCGCCCCTGCGCGAGCGATCTCGGATTCTGGGCCGAAGTTGACGCCGCGCGGATCGGCATGGTCGAGGCCGAGCGGCGGCGGCCGGTGCTCGCTTCGGGATGCGGCGCCGTCACGACCTTCCTCGCGGATCCCGCGACCGTCGCGGCCGAGCCGGCCCGCGGCGAGCCGCCGGGGCTCGACACGATGCGCGCACGCTTCAAGGAGCTCTTCGCGCTCGGCGAGCGCTATCACGAGACCGGCGGCATCCACGCCGCCGCGCTCACCGACGGCGCCGCGCTCCTCGCGCACGCCGAGGACATCGGCCGCCATAATGCCGTGGACAAGGCGATCGGCATCGCCCTGCTCGCCGGGCGGCCCGTCGCGGGGCTCGGGATGCTCGTGACCGGCCGCATCTCGGGGGAGCTCGCATTCAAGGCGTCCCGTGCCGGCCTCGCCTGGGTGGCGACGCCTTCCGTGCCCTCGTCGCTCGCGGTCGAGATCGCGCGCCGATCGGGGATGGTGCTCGTCGGGCGCGCCGTGAGCGGGCATCCCCATTTCCACGGAGCGGCGGCTCCGGCCGGATCCCATCCATGACCCCGGGCGACCCCGAGATCCGCGAGATCCTCCGGAAGGCACGGCGCATCGCCGTCGTGGGCCTTCGCGACAACCCGATGCGCCCGGCCTTCGGCGTCGCGGCCTACCTCAAACGGGTGGGCTACACGATCGTTCCCATCCATCCCCGTGCCGAGACGGTGCTCGGCGAGCGAGGGTACCCGGACCTCGAGTCCGCCGCCCTGGCGGGCCCGATCGACATCGTGGACGTCTTCCGCCGGTCGGACGCGATTCCCGCCCTCGTGCCCGGGTGTGTCGCCGTGCGCCCGCTGCTCGTCTGGCTACAGTTAGGAATACGGAACGACGCCGCACTGGCCGAGCTCGCGGCGGCCGGCATTCCGGGCGTGCAGGACCGATGCCTCGCCGTCGACCATCAACTCATGGGCCTCTGATGCAAGCGCGCCGGCTGTTCCTCCTCACGGGTCTCCTCGCTCCGGCGGGTCCGCTCGCGGCCCAGGCCACGGCCGACCAGGCCCGCCTCGTCTTCAGCGTCAACGCGGGGTTCATCCCGGGCGCGTCGGCCTGGGAGGTCTCGGGGCAGCCCCTCGTCCAGTTCCAGTCCCCCGACCCCCCGATCGTGGACGAGATCCGGATCACCCGCCGGATCCGCTCCACGCTCACGTTC
>DASUXZ010000153.1:0-2816 GCA_036377655.1 Gemmatimonadales bacterium | reverse complement strand
GCCCAGGCAGTGGCCCTGAAGTTCAGCCGGGTGCAGTTCACGCCCGACCTGATGCCGTCCGATATCGTGGGGACAGAAGTGATCGAGGAAGACCGCGGCACCGGCAAGCGAGTCATCCGTTTCATCCCGGGCCCGATC
The DNA here is from genome assembly GCA_036377655.1 of Gemmatimonadales bacterium. Lineage (GTDB taxonomy): Bacteria > Gemmatimonadota > Gemmatimonadetes > Gemmatimonadales > GWC2-71-9 > CAMLLJ01. The sequence goes on along the minus strand of DASUXZ010000153.1, from coordinate 2,678 downwards.
TTCGCGAACATGCTGCTGGCGGACGAGATCAACCGGACGCCGCCGAAGACGCAGGCGGCACTCCTCCAGGCGATGCAGGAGCACCGGGTGACGGCCGGCGGGACGACCTATCCCCTTCCCGACCCGTTCTTCGTCCTCGCGACGCAGAACCCGATCGAGCAGGAAGGGACCTATCCCCTTCCCGAAGCGCAGCTCGACCGGTTCATGCTCGAGCTCCGGGTGGGGTACCCGAGCCGCGCGGAGGAGGAGGCGATCGTCGAGCAGACGACGGGCGCCGTGCGCGCGCCGATCGAGGCGGCACTCGATGCGGAGACGGTGGTGGCGATGCAGTCGCTCGTGCGGCGAATCCCGGTGTCGAAGGGGCTCATCCGGTCGGCAGTGACGCTCGCCCGGATGACCCGGCCGGCGGAGTCGGACGCGCCGGCGCTCGTGAAGGAATACGTGGACTGGGGCGCCGGGCCGCGCGCCTCTCAGTACCTCGTGCTCGGCGCCAAGGCGCGCGCGGCGCTCGACGGAAGGCCGATGGCGGACCTCGACGACGTGCGCGCGGTGGCGCCGGCGGTGCTCCGGCACCGGATCGTGACGAACTTCGCGGCGGAGGCGGCGGGGCGGTCGAGCCAGGACGTCGTGGCGGAGCTTCTCGGGCAGAAATCGTGGCTCGGCGGGTGATTCTTTTTTTCGAACGCGAAGGCGCGAAGGCGCGAAAGCACGAAGAAAGGAGCTTTGGGGTTGTTTCCCCCAAAGCTCCTGTTGCTTCGCGACTTCGCGCCTTCGCGCTTTCGCGTTCGAAATAATTCTTTAGAAGATCCCGGGGATGTCGCCGACGATCCAGGCGAGCGGCGTCACGAAGAAGAGCGGCACGAACACCGTGAGCTCGAGGACGTAGACCGTCCCGAAGAGGGCGCCCTGCTCGTCGGTGGTGAGGACGCGCCCGTTGGCGCCGGTGAGGACATCCTCATCGCCATCGTAGGTGGCGTAGACGTCGCCGTTCACCCGGATGACGAGGTGGGTCTCGGGCTGGAATTCGCCCGCGAGCTCGACCCGGCCGTTCGGGGTCTCGATGAGCTGCTCGAGCTCCGCCGAGTAGGTCTCGGTGACGTCGTTCGAGGTGCCGTCGAGCGAGACGTCGAAGAGCACGTCGTGCCCGGGGAACTCGAGGCGCGAGGCGACCGCGAAGGTGACGTCGTCGCCGCTCGTCGAGACGTCGGCGCTGAAGTCCATGTCGAGCCGGGAATTCCCGGTGCCGACGAAGCCGTCCACGGTGATGGTGCCGTCGGTCTCGTCGCCGGTCGCGGTGGCCTGGTAGTCGGCCTTCGTCACGCCACCGGAGACCGCCACGAGGCGGGCCTGGTGCCCGCTGCCGCTCGAGAGGTCGGTGAGGTCGACATGACCGGTCTCGACGAGCGGCGTCACGATGTCGCCGAAGGCGTCCACCGCGTAGAGGAGGAACCGGACGCCGTTCGCCGGCGCGCCGGTGAGCTCCGACGCGACCCAGTCCCCCGACTCCGGATCATACGCGTAGGTCTTCCCCGCCACCTCCGGCGGAATGCTCACGAGCGACGCGCTGAGCACCGGCGCGCCGTCCTTCGCGAAGAACGACTGCACGGCGGCGCCCGCCTTCGCGCGGCCGGCGCGCGAGACCGAGACGTCCTGGAGCCGGAGCAGCACCGGATCGCCGAACGCGCCGCTGATGCCGTTCAGCGTCGCGGCGAGGCTCGAGAACTCGGCATCGCTGTCGAGCTGCTCGAAGATCTCGAGGTCGGCCTGCATGCCCACCGCGTCGAACTCGCTCGGGCCCGAGTCGCCGCAGGCGGCGGTCAGGGCCAGCGCGGCCGCGCCCAGGGCAACCCGGATCTTGCAGAATCCCATGGAACTCCTCCCGGAAATGGCTGGCGCCGGGGGCCGCCAAGACGGTCCCGTGGCGCCTATCGTGTTGATTGCGCGGACGTTGTGCCCGGCAACAGGTTGCCGTGCAACGAGTTGCACGACAGCTGCCGGGAGGGGAACGGGCAATGGGCGTGCCGGGAGCATCGGCCCCCGGAGGTTCAGGGGGTTACGAGCGACTCGACCGGGCGGAGGAGGCGATCGAACAAGGCGAGGCCCTGATCCCGCGTCCGGATTGCGCGCGCCACCGCCTCGACGGCATCGGGCGAGAGCGGGTCGGCGCCGAGACTCGTGACGGTGAGCGAGGGACCGTCCACCGCAACGGCGGCCCAGGGCTCGCCGTTCGCGTCCGCGGAGAGCGAGCCCGTTCCGCCGACGAGCCAGGCGCCGGCGAGATCGAGCGCGCCGCCGGGTCCGCGGAGGGCCAGGTCGAGCTCGATCTCCGGCGTGGCGCCAGCGAGAATCCGGAGCGCGCTCTCGGAGGCCAGGGAGAGGTCGCGGTCGGGCAGCTCGACGGCGTGGCGAAGCGTCATGCGGCCGGACGACGGGCTCGTCACCGCAAAGTGGGTCTCGAGCTCGAAGGCACGTCGGCCGGCGGTGGTCTCGAGGACACCCTCGACGCGGATCGTGCCATCGTCGCTCGCGCCGTCCGAGGTGACGCCGTACTCGAGCCGGGAGCCGTCGGTGCCGGCCGCGACGAGGCGGACGTCGCCCGCGCCTTCGCCGTAGAGGTCCACGGCGCCGATCGTCGCGAGAGGGGAGAGCGGCGCGCCGCCGTCGTCCACGGCGTAGAG
>DASUXZ010000152.1:0-11049 GCA_036377655.1 Gemmatimonadales bacterium | reverse complement strand
CGAGGTTGCGCATGGTGCGCGAGACCGTCTCGCGGCTCGAGCCGATCATCTGGGCGATCGTGTGGTGGGTCAGCTTCCGGGTGATCCGGTCGCCGCCCTCGTCGTCGGCCATGCGGAGGAGGAGATGTGCCACGCGCCCGTTCACGTCGAGGAGGACGAGGCTGCCGATCTTCTCGTCGGCCCGGCGGAGGCGCCGCGAGATCTCCTTGAGGAGGGAGATCGCCACCTCGGGTGACTGGCGGAGCCGCGCGTGGAAGTCCTCGCGCCGGAGCACGAGCAGGTTCGAGTCCTCCATGGCGATCACGTGGGCGGAGCGGGGCTCCTCGTCGATCACCGACATCTCGCCGAAGAAGCTCCCCTCGCCGAGCACGGAGAGGATGACTTCTCGGCCGTCCTCCGCGATGAGGACCACCTTCACCTGGCCGGCCGCCACGAGGTACATGGCGTCGCCCGGGTCGTCCTCGAAGACGATGACGCTGCCCTTGGGGTAGCTGCGCTCGCGCGCGAGATCGGCAAACGACTGGATGTCGGCCTCGGAGAGGCCGGAGAACAGCGGAACCCTCTTCAGAACCTCGACGGGGGAGAATGCCAAGGTCGCCTCGCGGTGGCCGGGTGAGGGGAATGTCGCAAGTTCAAGCGGGGATATTATTTGCGAATGGGCGGGGTGTCAAATGGGGGGCGGACGGGGCGGACGGACGGACGAGGCGGACGAGGCGGACGAGGCGGACGAGGCGGAGCTGGATACAGACGTAGCCGAGCGCTGGTGTCGTGGCGATTCGACTTGGCGGTGTAGGCGACGGCCATCGAGCCCTTTGGCCCGCCTTGTCCGCCTTGTCCGCCTTGTCCGCCTTGTCCGCCTCGTCCGCCTCGTCCGCCCCCATTGCCCCGACCCCCCGTCCCCGGCTAAATTCAATGGCTATTGACGGTTCCGTCGCCCGCCTGACGGGCTCAATAAGGAGTAAAGTCGTGAAGGCCGATCTGCATCCGCAGTACAAGAAGCTCACGGTCGTCTGCGCCTGCGGCAACCAGTTCGAGACGCGGTCCACCGCCGACAGCATCCATGTCGAGGTGTGCGCGCAGTGCCATCCGTACTTCACTGGCAAGCAGCGCCTCGTGGATACGGCCGGCCGGGTCGACAGGTTCCGCCGCAAGTACCAGAGCGAGACCGCCAAGGCGTAAGCCGTGGAGGCCCGACTCCGCCAGGCGTTGCAGCGGGCGGAGGAGATCGCCGACGCGCTGTCCGACCCGGACGTCGCGCGCGATCAGTCGAAGCTCCGCTCGCTCGGCCGGGAGCACTCCCGTCTCGTGCCCGTGGTGCGGGCCGCCGAGCGCCTCGAGCGGCTCAAGGACGACCTGACGCAGGCTCGGGAATTGGCCCAGGAGGCCGATCCCGAGCTTGTTGCTTTGGCGGAGGCGGACCTCGAGCGGCTCCCCGGGGAGATCGCAGCCGTCGAGGCCGAGCTCCACGACCTGCTCCTCCCGCGCGATCCCCACGACGACCGCGACGCCATCCTCGAGCTCCGCGCCGGCACCGGCGGTGACGAGGCGGCGCTCTTCTGCGCCGACCTCTACCGCATGTACCAGCGGTTCGCCGAGCGGCGCGGCCTCACCTGGGCGCCGATGACCGTGAGCGAGGGGAACGTGGGCGGTCTCAAGGAGGCGATCGTCGCCGTGCGCGGTGCGGACGCCTATGGGCTCCTCCGCCGCGAATCGGGCGTGCACCGCGTCCAGCGCGTGCCGGCCACCGAGACACAGGGTCGCATTCACACCTCCGCCGCCACCGTCGCCGTGCTGCCCGAGGCGGAGGAGGTGGACGTGAAGATCGATCCGAACGACCTCAAGATCGACGTCTTCCGCTCGTCGGGCCCCGGCGGCCAGAGCGTGAACACGACCGACAGCGCGGTCCGCATTACGCACCTGCCGACGGGGCTCGTGGTGCAGCAGCAGGACCAGAAGTCCCAGCTCCAGAACAAGGTCAAGGCGCTCGAGGTCCTCCGCGCCCGACTCCTCGACCGGATGATCGCCGAGCAGGAATCGGCCCGGGCGCAGGAACGCCGGGCGATGGTCGGCACCGGCGACCGCTCCGGAAAGATCCGCACCTACAACTACCCGCAGAGCCGGGTGACCGATCACCGCATCAACCTCTCGGTCCACAACCTGGCCGACGTCGTGGACGGCCGGCTCGACGAGATCGTGGATGCCCTCCGGATGGCGAGCCGCGCCGAGCAGTTCGGTGAGTGACGCCGCCGTGCGGACGATCGGGGAAGTGGTCCGCGAAGGAACCGCGCGTCTCGAGCAGGCCGCGATCGAGCTGCCGCGGCGCGAGGCCGAGCGGATCTGGGGCGCGCTCCGGCGCGCCGCGCCCGCAGATGCGGTGATCCACCGGGACGATCCCGCGGATGCCGGGGACGAGATCGCCTTCGCGGAGGCGGTCCGCCGGCGCGCCGGCGGCGAGCCGCTCGCCTACGTGATCGGGCGGTGGGGCTTCCGGCACCTCGAGCTCCGGGTGGACCGCCGGGCGCTCATCCCCCGGCCCGAGACCGAGCTCCTGGTCGAGCTCCTCCTCGCGCGCGTGGAGCACGGCACCGTCGCCGACCTCGGCACCGGAAGCGGCTGCATCGCGCTCAGCCTTCTCGACGAAGGGCGCTTCGATCGGGTGGTCGCGCTCGATCGCTCGCCGGCGGCGCTCGCGCTCGCGCGGGAAAACGCCGCGATCACGGGATTCACGCCCCAGTTCCTGCTCGGCGATCTCACGGCGCCGCTCGCCACCGCCTCGTGCGACGCACTGGTCTCGAATCCGCCCTATCTTACGGACGCGGAGCACGCAGCTCTCGCGCCGGATGTCCGCGCGTGGGAGCCCGCGCAGGCGCTCGCGAGCGGGGCCGACGGCATGACCGCGACGCGGGCGCTCGTGGCGGATGGACTCCGCGTGGTGCGGCCGGGCGGCTGGCTCGCCGTCGAGCTCGATGCGAGCCGCGCGGCGGTGGCGGCGGGGCTGGCGGCGGCGGCGGGGTGGAGGGATATCTCGGTGATCAACGACCTGTTCGGGCGCGAGCGCTACCTGCTCGCGAGAAGGAGTGACGCGTGATCTGGGACAAGGCGCAGGACCTCGGGCGGCAGATCGGCCAGTCGGCGGAGTACCAGGCGCTCCGGCGCGCCGAGTCGGCGCTCCGCGACGACAAGGAGACCGTCGCGAAGCTCGACCGGATCCAGCAGCTCGCCCGGCAGATCGACCAGCAGATCGCCGCTGGCCAGATGCCGGACGGCGAGACGTCGGAATCGTACGAGACGGCCGTGCGCGAGCTCGAGACGAGTGCCACCGGGCAGGCCTATGTCGTGGCCCGCACCAACTTCGACAAGCTCATGGCCCGGGTGAACGAGCAGATCGCGGCCGGGATGGAGAAGGGGGCGACGAGCAGCATCATCACGCTCTCGTGAGCGCGTTCTTTCTGGTCCTCGAAGGCCCCGAGGGGGCCGGGAAGACGACGCTCGCCCGGGCGCTGGCGGAGCGGATGCGCGAGCGGGGGCTGGATCCCGTATCCGTCCGCGAGCCGGGGGGAACGCCGCCGGCCGAGCATGCCCGGCGGGCGCTGCTCGACCCGGAATCCCGTCTCGAGCCCCATGTCGAGCTCCTGTTCGTCGCCGCGGCGCGGGCACATCTCGTGCAGTCGATTATCCGGCCGGCGCTCGAAGCCGGCCGGATCGTCGTTTCGGACCGGTACGACCTCTCCACGGCCGCCTATCAGGGGGCAGGGCGAGGCGTCCCGGCGGAGGTTGTCGCATCGGTCAATCAGGTGGCCACGGGCGGGCTCCGGCCGGACCTGACCCTCGTCCTCGACGTTCCGCCTGAGACCGGCGCGGCACGCCAGGCGGCGGCGGGCAAGGACCGGGACCGGATCGAGCAGGAGGGGCCGGAATTCCACGCTCGCGTCCGGGAGGCCTACCGCACGGCACGTGGACCGGGAATCAGGCACCTGGACGGGTCGGGTGGACCGGCATCGGTCCTCGAGGCCGCCTGGAGCGCCTTGTGTGACGCGAGGCCGGAGCTCTTTGGCCGGCAGACTGGCTAGATTACGGAAGTCGGCGGCAGCGGCCGCCAGCGCGATCGTCCGGAGGCAGGCATGAAGCATCGGTGGAGCGTCATTGGATTCGTAGCGGTCGTCTCGTTCGCGAGCGGCGGCTTCCTGCTGCAACGCAGCGTGCAGGCGGATGCGGCGTCCGAGGAGAGTCTCTTCGAGGACGTCATGTCGCACGTGAACAACTATTACGTCGATTCCCTCGGCAACGCCGATCTCTACCGGCGCGCCACCGAGGGGATGCTGGACCAGCTCAAGGACCCGTATTCGGTCCTCCTCACCGGCGACGACTATCGCGCCCTCACCGAGCAGACCACCGGGAACTACGGCGGGCTCGGCATCCAGATCGACGTGCGCGACGGCTGGATCACGGTGGTGGCCCCGCTCCCCGACACGCCTGCCGAGCGGGCCGGCATCGAGAGCGGCGACCAGATCATCGCGATCGAGGGCGAGTCCACGGAAGGGTGGAAGAGCGACGAGGCGGTGAAGGCGCTCAAGGGCGAGCCCGGCAGCAAGGTGCGGATCACGGTGCGCCGGGTCGGCGTCGCGCAGTCGATGCCGTTCGAGATCGAGCGCGCCATCATCCACGTCCGCTCGGTGCCGGCCGGCACGATGTTCGAGAACGGCATCGGGTACATCCAGCTCAACCCGGTCGCCGAGACGTCGGCGGAAGAGCTCCGGAACGAAGTCACCGCGATGCGTGAGAAGGGGATGCGGGAGATGATCCTCGACCTCCGGCGGAATCCCGGCGGGCTTCTCGACCAGGGCGTCGAGGTTTCGGACCTCTTCCTCGATCCCCGCGACGAGATCGTCTCGACCCGCGGGCGCGCACGCAACTCGTCGCGCACCTACGCCGACCAGGCGAAGCAGCTCTGGCCGGACCTTCCGATCGTCGTGCTCGTGGACGAGTTCACGGCGAGCGCTGCGGAGATCATCGCGGGCGCGCTGCAGGACCACGATCGTGCGGTGGTCGTCGGATCGCCGACCTTCGGGAAGGGCCTCGTGCAGACGCTCTACCCGATGGCCGAGGGCGTCGCGCTCAAGCTCACGACGGCGCGGTGGTATACGCCGAGCGGGCGAACCATCCAGCGCGAGGCGGAGAGCGAAGAGGCCCAGGCGCTGCAGGCCATGCGCGAGGGCGGCGCCGCCGTGGACAGCCTCGTGCCCGAGGCCGACACGTCGATCAAGGCGCGCCCGATCTTCCGGACGGACGGTGGGCGGATCGTGCGGGGCGGCGGTGGCATCGTGCCGGACGTGATCGTGCGGCGCGACACGCTGACGGCGGCCGAGCGCGAGTTCGTCCGGGTCCTTGGCGACAAGGTGCCGGCCTACCGCGACGTGCTCACGAGCTACGCGCTCGAGCTCAAGGAGGCGGGAACCCTCAAGTCGCCCGCGTTCGAGGTCACCCCCGAGATGCGCCGGCAGGTGCAGGTCCGGCTCCGCAGCCGTGGCGTCGAGATGAGCGACGACGTGTTCCAGGGCGCGAGCGAGCTCGTCGGCGAGCAGCTCGGCTACGAAGTCGCGCGCTACGTGTTCGGGCGCTCGGCCGAGTTCCAGCGCCAGGCGAAGGACGACGCGCAGGTCCAGCGTGCCATGGAGCTCCTCCGGAACGCCGATTCGCCGGACGATCTCCTGAGCATCGCCGTCCAGCAGGCCGCCACCGACAGGGCGAGCAACTGACCGAGCGGATCGCCGTCGTCGGCGCAGGGCGGATGGGCGCGGGGCTCGGCCTCGCACTCACGGCCCAGGGAGTCGAGGTCACGCATCTCGTCCGCAGCGATCGCCCCGCACCACCTGGTGCGGGGCTTTCCATTGGGGAGCCGGCGTGGGGGCGGGCGGTCCGGTCTGCCCGCATCGTCCTCATCGCGACGCCCGATGCCGCCATCGAGGGCGCGGCGTCGGTCCTCGCCGGGCTCGGCGCCGTCGAGCGCGCGCACGTCGTGCTGCACCTGTCCGGCCTCCACGACCGGAGCGTCCTCGCCCCGCTCGAGCCGAGCGGCGCCGCGCTCGGCTCGCTCCACCCGCTGCAGGCGGTCGCGGATCCCGCCACGGCGGAGCGTCGGCTCCGTGGCGCCTACGCGGGCATCGAGGGCGACGATCGCGCGCTCCATGCGGCGGAGCGGCTTGCCTCCCTCGCCGGCATGCACCCGGTCCGGATCCCGGCGTCGGCGAAGCCCTCCTATCATGCCGCGGCCGCGATCACCTCGAACCTCACGGTGGCGCTCTTCGCCACCGCGCTCCGGATCGCGCGGGACGCGGGCGTGCCGATCGATTCGGTGGAACGGATGTATCTCGGGTTGCTGCGGGGAACCGTGGAGAACCTGTCGGCGGGGCCGGCGGCGGCGCTCACCGGGGCGATCCGGCGCGGGGACGCCGAGACCGTCCGGCGCCATCTTGCGGCGCTCCGGCCGGAGGACGCGAAGCTGTATCGTGTCCTCGGCAGGGCGGCGCTTGCCGTCGCGCGTGAGGCGGGGCTTGCGGAAGCGGCCGCCGGCGACGTGGAGGCCGCGCTCGGAGATTCCTAGCGCTGGTCCACGATGCGGACCCCGCGCGGGAGGTCGAAGGCGAAGTCCTTCGCGCCGACGGCATCGTTGGTGCGAAGCCGGGACAGGGTGATGGTGCGCGTCCCGCCGCGCCGCTCGGTGATCTCGAGGCGCCGCGGAAGGTGGTCCTCCCGGTCGAGCCATACGAGCGCCCGGCTGAACGGCAGCTCCGCCGCGACGGGGACGAGCTCAACGACGTCCACCCCGCGTCCACCGAGCCGGTCCGTCCGCACGAAGCGCATGCGGTACCGCTCCGCCGGCTTGTCGAGGATCCAGGAGAGGACGTTGAAGCCGTAGGTCGGCCCGCTCGGCAGGGGCATCCGGATGACCTGCCCGGGCGAGGTGCTCGGCGTATAGACCCAGACCTGCCGCCCGTCGATCACGATCGCATCGCCCGCCGGATCGCTGAACCGCATCGCGAGCCGGTTCTCTCCCGCCTGGACGAGATTCCCGCGGCTGTCGAACGTGCCGATCAGGGAGTCGGCGATTCGCTGCTCGAAGTCCGCGCGGAGCGACGTCAGTCCGGCGTAAGCGCGCGCCGCCTGCGACACGATCTCCCGCGCGTTTCCCTGCGCCGCGAGGGGCGCCGCATGGAGCGCGAGCCCCACCGCGCCGGCCAGCCAGATTCGCGAAACGTTCACGTGCGCACTCCTATCGGTTCAGCGATCCGCCGGCCGATGGCCTGGGCGACGGCGCGCGTCTCGTGCATCAGCTGCCGGAACTCGCTCCCGTCGAGCGACTGGGCCCCGTCCGACAGCGCGAGCTCCGGGCGGGGATGGACTTCGATCATGAGGCCGTCGGCCCCGGCCGCGACGGCGGCGCGCGCCATCGGCGCGATCAGCTCCCGTCGGCCGGTGCCATGGCTCGGATCGGCGACGACCGGCAGGTGCGACAGCGAATGCACCACGGCGACCGCACTCACGTCGAACAGGTTCCGGGTCGCCGGATCGAAGCTCCGGATTCCTCGCTCGCACAGCATCACGTCCGGGTTGCCCTCGGCCACGATGTACTCCGCGGCGAGCAGCAGCTCCTGGATCGTCGCCGCCATGCCCCGTTTCAGGAGGACGGGCTTTTCCGCGCGCGCGGCGCGGCGGAGCAGCGACGTGTTCTGCATGTTCCGTGCGCCGATCTGGACGATGTCCGCCATCTCGGCCACCGGCGCCACGCTTTCGGCGTCGAGCGCCTCGGTCACGATCAGGAGGCCGGTGGCCTCCCGCGCCCGGGCCAGCAGCTCGAGGCCCGCGAGCCCGAGGCCCTGGAACGCGTAGGGCGAGCTCCGCGGCTTGAACGCTCCTGCCCGGAGCACTGCGGCGCCCGCCTCCCGGACGAGCGCGGCCGACTCGAGGATCTGGCGCTCGCTCTCGACCGAGCAGGGCCCCGCCATGACGACGACCTCCGCCCCGCCGACCGACATGCCCCCTGGGAGCCGCACCACTGTCCCCTCCGGACGGCAGTCCCGGGACACCTGGCGGTACGGCCGCGTGACGTGCATCACCTCCTGCACGCCCGGCAGGCGCGAGAACCGCGCCGAGTCGACCCGGCCCTCGTTGCCGAGGACGGCCACCGAGGTCCGCTGGCGCCCGCGGATTTCCCGCGCTTCGAAGCCCAGATCCTCAATGGCGGCCACGACCTGGGATACTTCCTCCGGAGTCGCGCCCGGCCGCATCACGACGAGCACGCCGGCTCCTTGGGCAAGGGACGTGCCGCCGCCCGGACCGACCAGCCCGGCCTCATGCGACCTCGCGCTCGCCGAGGCGGACACCCACGATGGTGGACACCCCGGGCTCCTGCATGGTGACACCATAGACCGCGTCCGCCGACTGCATGGTCCGCGGATTGTGAGTGATGACGAGGAACTGGGTCCCGAGCTTGAACTCGTCGAGGAGCCGGGTGAAGCGGCCGACGTTGGCGTCGTCGAGGGGCGCGTCCACCTCGTCCATGAGGCAGAAGGGGCTCGGCTTCGTGAGGTAGATGCTGAAGAGGAGCGACACCGCGACGAGCGTCCGCTCGCCCGAGGAGAGCAGGTGGATGCGCTGGGTCCGCTTGCCACGCGGAGCGGCGTGGATCTCGATCTCGCTCTCGAGCGGATCCTCGGGAGTGGCGAGCCGCAGCTCGCATTCGCCGCCGCCGAAGAGGGTGGTGAAGACGCGCTGGAAGTTCGCCTGCACGGCGGTGAAGGTCTGCAGGAAGAGCTCGCGGGCGGTGCCGTCGATCTCCCGGATCGCCTGGATGAGCGACTGGCGGGCGCTCACGAGGTCGTCCCGCTGGGCGATGAGGAACTCGAGCCGCTTGCTCTCCTCGGCGTGCTCCTCGACGGCGAGGGCATTGACCGGGCCGATCGCCTCGAGCGCCGAGAGGATGCGCTCGGCCTCCGCTTCGAGCGTCTCGAAGTCGAGATCGAGGAGCGTGAGCCCCTCGACGAGCTGCTCGAGCGGCTTCCGCCATTCGGTCTCGACCCGTTCCCGGATGCCTCGCCGGAGCCCGGCCGCTTCGGTGAGCCGGATGTCGATCGCATGGCTTTCCTCGGCGAACGCCTCCACCTGCGCGCGGAGCTCGTGCAGGCTGCGATCGGCGGCGGCGAGTGCCGCCGCCGCGGCCGCGACCGCGCGCTCGGCGGCTGCGCTCGCGCCGTCGAGCTCGGTGAGGGAACGGGTCGCGGCTTCCCGCTCCTCCGCCCACGCGCTCCGCCGCGCGGCCAGCTCGGCGGACTCGACGGCGAGCTGGTCGAGCTCGGCCGAAAGGCGCTCGATCGCCGCCGCGGCCTCGGACCGTGTGCGCTCCGTCCGCTCCGCGCGCTCCGACGCCGAACGGAGGCGCGCGGCGACATGCGCTTCCTGGACCTGCCATTGCGCCCGTGCCTCGCGAACCGACTCCTGCTCCGCCTCGAGCTCCGCGAGCCGCGAGCGGCCGGCGCCGAGCGATGCATCGAGCTGGGCGCCGCTGCGCTCCCCGTCGAGCAGGAAGGCGTCGATCTCGGCGAGCCTCTTCTCGGAGGCCGTGAGCCGGTCGGTGATCCGCGCGACCTGCGCTTCGGAATCCGCGAACTCGCGTGACAGGTTCGCGAGGAGCCGGATCGCGTCCTCGCGCGCCGCGACGGCCTGCCGCTCGGTCTCTCGCGCGGCCTCCGCGGAGGCGGCCGCTTCGGCGAGCTCGCGCTCGGCGTTTCCGAGGCGCTCGGTAGTCGCGGCGAGCGCGGCGCCCGCGGACTCGAGCACCTCCTCGGCGCGGGTCACGTCCTGGATCAGCGTCGCGAGCTCCGCCCGGCGCCGGAGCGGGCCCGACGGCGCGCTGCCGCCGGAAAGGAAGATCGCGCCGCTCGCGCGCCGGAGGACCCGTCCCTCGGTGTCGAGCACCTCCGAGCCGGCCAGCGCGGCCCGGACCCACGGCTCGGCCGGTGCGCTCACCTCGAGCCCGCGCTCGGACGGCGCCACACCGCTCGTGACCGCCGGTCCCGGATCGATCGGGAGGAGCACGAGTGCGCCGGGCTGGTGCTCGGCGTGCCACGCCTGGATCGCCGCGATCGAGCGCTCGTCGCGCACGAGGACCGCGTGCATCCACTCGCCGAGCAGCCGCTCCGCGATCTCGGCGCCCTCGCGGCCCGCGGTCACGAAATCGCTGAGCGGGCCGAGCACGGCGTCGCCGAAGCGTCCGCGCGCCGCGAGGAGAGCTGCCGCGGCCGGCGCGAGGCCGACGCGGTCGCGCTCCAGCTCCTCGAGCGCGTGGCGCCGCGCGGTGAGCTGCGCGAGCGATTCCTCCGCCTGCCGCCGGGCGGCGCGCTGGAGCGCCTCGTGCTCGCGGGTTTCCGCCACGAGGTGCCGCGCGCGCTCGGCGGTATCGGCGGCCCGCCGGGCCTCGTAGGCCTCGAATCCCGCGCGCTCGACGAGGTGGTCCCGGCGCCGCTGCGAGACGACGAGCTCTCCCTGGAGCGACGAACGGTGGGCTGCCGCCTGCGCCGAGCGCTCCCGGAGCGACTGGAGCTCCCCTTCGAGCGCGGTGCGCTCCCCTTCGAGCGATCGCAGCTTCTGGAGGTGGGCCTGGAGCTCCTGCTCGGTCTGCCGGACCACGCCGCGCGCCTCCTGCAGCCGCGCGCGGCTCTCCTCTTCGCGGGCGGCCCGCGCGGACAGCTCCTCCTGGATCCGCGCGTGCTCCGCCGTGGCGTCTTCGCGCTCGGCGATCGCCGCGGCGAGCTCCTGGCCCGCGAGGTGGGCGCGTGCCTCCATCTGCGCGCGCTCGTCCGCCGCCCGGACCCGTCGCGTTTCGAAGTTCGCGAGGCGCTCGGCCGCGAGGTTGAGCTCACCTTCCAGGCGGCCCACCTCGAGCCGGATGGACGCCACGCGCTGCGCGAGCTCGTGTCGCGCCGCTTCGGCCGCTTCGCGCTCCTGGGCGGCGGCGTCGCGCGCGGCCTCCGCCTCGGCGAGCGAGGCCCGGGC
>DASUXZ010000151.1:0-3838 GCA_036377655.1 Gemmatimonadales bacterium | reverse complement strand
ATCACCGGCCTGTCGCCCGTCCTCTCCTGGGCGCGCGACGCCGACCGCATGGCGTTCGTGTACTACGAGAACAACAAGTACGACGTCTACGCGCTCGACGACCCGCGCTCGCTCCGGCGGGAGCCGTACCGCCCCCTCCCGGCCGCCCAGGTGGCCGAGCTCGCGAGCACCACGGCGGGAGCGGCGCCGGTCGCGGCCGCGAGCGATTCGTCCCGGACGGAGCAGGCGGGCGTCGGCGTCGGGGGCTCGCTCTACCGGTCACGCCAGGGATTCCGCTCCGCGAGCGAGCTCGCCGCGGGCGACTCCCTCCGGCCGGAAGGCCCCGTCTCCATCGTCGCGCTCCTCGATTCGGCGACGCTCGCCCTCCCGGAGTCGACGGAGTTCACCGAGCGCCCCTACCGGGTGAGCTTCACGCCGGATTACGTGGCGCGCCCGTCGATCGGCTATACCCGCGACACGTTCGGCCGTGGCTTCTTCGGCGGCAGCACGGTGGCGCTGAGCGACATGCTCGGCAACCACCAGATGGTCTTCTCGGGCTACGTGAACGGGAACATCATCGAGTCGCAGATCCTGGCCGCGTACGCCAACCTGTCGAGCCGGATCAACTGGGCCGCGGGCGTCACCCAGGACCCGTACTTCTTCCTCGAGCCGAGCGAGATCCGCGTCGGCACGCCGTTCCCGGACGAGAACACCTTCGTCACGAACATCCGGCGCATCATCCTGCGGCAGGCGTTCGCGCAGGCGGCGTATCCGTTCAGCCGGTTCCGCCGCATGGAGGCGAGCCTCCGCGCGGTGAACGTCTCGGACGACATGCTCGAGATCCGGGAGCCCTACAATCCGAATACCGGCTTCCCCACCGAGGATCCGTCGCTCGTGACGGTCGACGGCACGGGCGCCAACTACCTGCAGCCCTCGCTCGCGTTCGTGCACGACAACGCGCTCTTCGGCTACACCGGGCCGTTCTTCGGCCGGCGCTGGCGCTTCGAGGCGTCCACCAACATCGGCTCGTGGCGCTTCTCCCAGCTCTCGGGCGACTACCGCCGCTACGACCAGATCGTCGGCCCCGTCGTCCTCGCGACGCAGCTGCTCTACTTCGGCCGGATCGGGCGGGACGCGAACGAGTTCCGCATCTTCGCAGGCACCACCGAGCTCCTGCGCGGGCACACCTCGGGTTCCTACCGCCGCGAGGAGTGCTTCGACCAGGTGGACCAGGGAACGAGCACCGGCTGCGTCGAGCTCGACCGCCTCGTCGGCACGCAGGTCGCGGTCGGCAAGGCCGAGCTCCGGTTCCCGATCCTCACCCAGCAGATCTTCCGCGGGCTCCCGCTCGGCGTGCCGCCGATCGAGGGAGCGCTGTTCTACGACGTCGGCCTCACCTGGGACGAGAACAGCACGCTCAAGTGGCGGCAGGACCCGGGCGACGAGACCGACCCGTTCGTCCGAGTGCCGCTGCACACGGTCGGCGCGTCGCTGCGGACGAACCTCCTCGGCTTCGTGATCCTGCGCCTCGACTATTCGCGGCCGATCAACCGCCCGGGCGTGGGCGGGCTCTGGACGGTGAGCCTCGGGCCGACGTTCTAGGGCGGAAGGGCGGAAGGACTCTCCGCGTTTCCGCCCTACCCCGCACCTCCCCCCTCCCGCTATCTTCCCCGCGTGACACGCCACCGAGCCCTCGCCGGAGCGTGCCTGGCGCTGGCTGTCGCCTGCAGCGGCCCGCCGGATGCCTCGGACCAGGCCCCCGCCCTCATCCCCAGCTCGCCACCAACGAGCCTCGTTCGCCTCCCCGCTGAAGGCGGCGTCGCCCGCGCGTACACGCTTCCCGACCTCGCGGAGGCGGAGTGGCGCCCCGAGGGCCGGCTCCCCGAGCTCGACAGCCTCGTCGGGATCAACACCGAGCAATCGATCGTCTTTGCGCGCGACACGCGCGGCAGTATCGCGTCGGTCGACCTCGCCACGGGCCGGGTACGACCGCCGATTCGCGGTACCCGGAGCGCCTCCGTCGCGGCCGATGGGACCCTCTACACGGTCGACACCGCGGGCCGCGTCGTGGCCTATGCGCGGCGGGCGCCCGAGCGCTTCGCCGCACGCGTCGAAGGCGCGGCCCCCCGCCTCTACGGCGCCACGGGTGGCCGGGTCATCGCGCTCTCTCCCGGCGGCGGCGAGCTCGCCGTCCTCACGCCACGTGACTCGGCGCGCGTGCAGCCGATCGCCGAAGGGCCCGTCGCCGTGACGCTCTGGGGCGATCTCCTCGCCGTCGCCGCCGATACGGCCGTGATCCTGTACGAGCCGCTGTCACAGCGTGAGCCGCGCAGCATCGAGATGGAGGACGGCGCGCGCGCGGTCGCCTTCTCGCCGTCGGGCCACCAGCTCTACGCCGGCCGCGACGACGCGAGCGTCGCCGTGATCGATCGCTTCGGGCTGGACGTGCGCGACGAGATCGCGGTCGGCGCCCGGCTCGATCGCCTCCGGCCCGGGCCCTACGGCCGCTGGCTCCTTGGATACGCGATCGGGACCGACTCGATCTGGGTGATCGACCTCGACGCGAAGCGGCTCGCCGGTGCCGTCCCGGGCACGTGGGCGGCGGACCTTCCGGTGGTCGCAGCGTCGGGAGTGCTCGTCCTCCGGCGCGGCAAGGACGTCGTCGCCCTCGACCTCTCCGCGCCGGGATTTCCGGAGCGCGGACGCGTCGCCGATGGCGCCGGGGACCTGTGGGCCGCCCCGCCCTGGGCGCCGCCCGGCGTCCGTGCGCCCGAGCCTGCCGACGACGAGCCAGCCCCCGCCCCGTCCGGTGACGAAGGCGGCGACGACGCCGAGCCCGCCGCGGACGCCGGGCCCGCCGCCGGCGATTCTGCCGGCACCGACACGGCGCGCGCCGAGCGCGTGTACCTGCAGGTGAGCAGCTCCCGGAACCCCGAGTGGGCGCGGGAGCTCTCCGACAAGCTCGTCGCGGCCGGCCTTCCGGCGCGCGTCCTCGAGCCGCGGACACCGACCGACCCCTATCGCGTCGTGCTCGGTCCGTATGCCTCGCGCGAGGCCGCCGAGGAGGCGGGCCGCTCGCTCGGGATGCCGTATTTCGTCGTCGGCGCAGGCGACTCCGCCGCACCCTGACCAGGATTCATCCGAGGAACCGAGGCGCATGAAGCTTTCCAGGCTGGAGCTGTCCGGCTTCAAGTCGTTCGCCGACACCGTGACGCTGACCTTCGAGCAGGGCGTCACCGCCATCGTTGGCCCGAACGGATGCGGCAAGTCCAACGTCTCGGATGCGGTGCGGTGGGTCCTCGGCGAGCAGTCGGCGCGGCTGCTTCGCGGCGGCAAGATGGAGGACGTGATCTTCCAGGGCTCGTCCGGCCGCCGGCCGGTGAACGTCACCGAAGTCTCGCTCTACCTCGACAATACCGACGGCGACCTGCCGATCGCCTATCAGGAGGTCGTCGTCACGCGGCGGCTCTCGCGGTCGGGCCAGAGCGACTATCTCCTGAACGGCGCTCCCGTCCGCCTGCGCGACATCCAGGACCTCCTCCGCGGCACCGGGCTCGGCAGCGACGCCGGCGTCGTGATCGAGGCCAAGATGATCGACCTCCTCCTCTCGGACCGGGCGGACGAGCGGCGCTCGCTCTTCGAGGAGGCAGCGGGCATCGGGCTCTATCGCGACCGCAAGCACAGCACCGAGCGCCGGCTCGAGGAGACCGCGCAGGACCTCCAGCGCGTGGAAGACCTCATCGCCGAGGTTCAGTCGCAGCTCCGGAGCCTCGCGCGCCAGCGCGGCAAGGCGGAGCGGCATGCCAAGCTCAGCGAGGAGAAGTTCGCCGTGCAGGTGACGCTCGCGCGGCGCCGGCTC
>DASUXZ010000150.1:0-5135 GCA_036377655.1 Gemmatimonadales bacterium | reverse complement strand
CGGGACGGGAATGGTTCTGGGCGGTGGCGAGCGGAACGCTGCTCGCGCTGTCCCTGCGAGGCGGTGGCATGGCGGAAGGATTCATCCGCGCTACCGGCGTCTTCGCCGCCGGCACGTTCGTGGCGCTCAGCGTCTGGAGCGAGCGGGCGCTCTTTCGCCGGGCGGCGGTGGCGGCGGGCGTCGGGCTCCTCGTCGCCGTCACGCTGTCCTCGCTGCTCGGCGCCGGGTGGAGCGCAGTCGAGCGCGAGCTCGAGCGCGCACTCCGTGAGGCGTTCCTGGCGCAGGCACGCCTGGCCGAGGCGAGCGGCTTCGGGGCCGGGGTCACGGAAGCGCTGCGCGAGATGGGACGCGGCGCCGGGGATACGGCGGCGTTCTACCCTGCCCTCCTGGCGCTGATGGCGATCGCAGGGGCAGTGCTCGGGTGGCGGTGGTTCCGGCTCATCGTGCAGCGGCCGGGGGGCGCGCCGGACGTGCCGTTCTCCGAATTCCGCTTCTCGGACCAGGCGGTCTGGATCGTGGTGGCGGCGCTCGCGGCCACGCTCTTCCTCCCGGAGGAGTCGGTGCCGGTGCTCGGCGCGCCGCTCGCCGCCTGGGCGCGGAACCTCCTCGCGGTGATGGTCGCGCTGTACGTCGCGCGCGGGCTCGCGATCTTCGCGGCGACGGCGCGGCGCGTGCCGAGGCGGATCGTCACGGTGCTGGCGCTCGTCGGCGTGCTGCTCTGGCCATTTGCGGCGGGTGGGCTCCTCATGCTCGGGCTCGCCGATTCGTGGGTAGATTTCAGGCGACGCCTGGCGTCGCCGCCAACCGGAGGAATGGAACGATGATCGAAGTGATTCTGCGGGACGACGTCCGCTCGCTCGGCAAGGCCGGCGAGCTGGTGCGCGTGAAGCCCGGCTATGCGCGCAACTACCTGCTCCCGCAGGGCCTCGCCTACGAGGCCACCGAGGGGAACCGGAAGCGCATCGCCGCCGAGTCGAAGGCGCGCGCCGCGCGCCTCGCCACCGAGAAGGCCGGGGCGGAGGCGTTCGCCGCGACGCTCGGCGGGCTCGCGCTCACGATTCCCGCGAAGGCGGGCGAAGAGGGCCGCCTCTTCGGCTCGGTGACCGCCCAGGACATCGCCGAGGCCATCGCCGCGGCCGGCCACGAGGTGGACCGCCGCCGCATCGAGCTCGACCAGCCGATCCGGACCCTCGGCGAGCACACCGTGGCCGTGCGGCTCCATCCCGAAGTCCACGCAGACGTGCGGGTGACGGTCGTCGCCGAGTAGGCGGCGGTGAGCGTCGGGATCGCCTACGTCGATGGAGAGCGCCTCGCGAAGGCGCTCTTCGCCGCTTCCGACTGGGTGGCGGCCGGCCGCGAGGAGATCAACCGCATCAACGTCTTTCCGGTGCCCGACGGGGACACCGGCACCAATTTCAGCCTGACCCTCCGCGCCGTCGCCGACGCCCTCCGGGCGATCGGCGACGCGCCGCTTCCGGCCACCGCGCGCGCCGCGTCACGCGCCGCGGTGCTCGGCGCGCGCGGCAACTCCGGCATGATGCTCGCCCATTTCCTCCTCGGGTTCGCGGAGGGCATCGGCGACCGCGCGACGGCCGACACCCGGGAAGTGGCCGCCGCGATCCGGCGCGGCGCCGACCAGCTCTATGCCTCGCTCGACGACCCGCGCGAGGGGACGATCCTCACCGTGGCCCGCGAAGCCGCTGCCGCGGCCGAGCGGGCCGCGCGCGAGACCGGCGACATCGTCGAGTTCATGCGCATCATGCTGCGCGAAGGCGAGGAGGCGCTCGCGCACACGCCCGACCTCATGGCCGCGCTCAAGGAGGCGGGCGTCGTGGACGCCGGCGGGCTCGGGTTCGTCCGGATGCTCGAGGGCGTCGTCCGCTTCATCGAGGGGGATCCGATCCTCCCGGCCGACAGCCTCCCGCCGCCCGCCGAGTATGCGCCGGCCGCCCTCGCCGAGATCGCCGCCGAGCGCGACTACCAGTATTGCACCGAGGTGCTGGTGCGCGGCGAGGCGCTCCCCGCGACCAACGTGGTGCGGAACGCGATGCACGCCTTCGGGGGATCGCTCGTCGTCGCCGCGGCGGGCGACGTGCTCAAGGTCCACATCCACACCGACACGCCCGAGGCCGTGTTCCAGTATGCCGCGCGATGGGGCCGGATCGAGACGACGAAGGCGGAGGACATGCGCGCGCAGCACCGGCGGCTCGCGCACGACGACCGCCGCCCGGTGTCGGTCGTCACCGACAGCTCCGCGGACCTGCCCGATAGTGTCCTCGACCGGCACCGCATCGCGCTGGTGCCGCTGCAGGTCGTCTGGGGCGACGAGACGTTCCGGGACCGCGTGCAGCTCGCGCCGGAAGAGTTCTATCGCCGGCTCCGCACCGCACGGGACCTTCCCACCACGTCGCAGCCGGCGCCGGCGGAGTTCCTCCGTGTCTTCCGCGACGCGCGCCAGGAGGCGCATGACGTCATTGCGGTGCTCCTCTCGTCCTCGCTCTCCGGCACGTTCCAGTCGGGCGTCGCCGCCCTCAAGGCCAGCCAGCTCGATCACGTGCACCTCGTGGACAGCCGCTCCGCCTCGCTCGGCGTGGGCCTGCTCGCCCTCCGCGCCGTGGAGCTCGCCGAGTCGGGGATGGCGGCCCCGGCGATCGTGGCCGAGCTCGAGCGGCTCCGGGAGCGGTCGGGGATGCTGCTCACGGTGGACCGGTACGACAACCTCATCCGCTCGGGCCGGGTGAGCCGCGGCAAGGCGTGGCTCGGCGGCATGCTCGACGTGAAGCCGATCCTGACGTTCGACGGAAGCGGCCGCGTCGTGCCGCTCGACCGCGTCCGCGGCCGGGACAATCTCGTGCCGCGCGTCCTCTCGCTCCTCGAGCGCCGGCTCACCCCGCGCCCGACCGCAGTCCGGTTCGGCGTGGTCCACACCGAGGCGCCGGACGTCGCCGAGCGGGTCCGGACGGCGCTCGTGGCGGCCTACCAGCCGAAGGACTGCTTCGTCACCCTCGCCACCGGCGTGCTCGGCACCCACGTCGGCGAGGGGGCATGGGCCATCTTCTACCAGGTCGAGGACGCGGCGGCCGGGACGGCGGGGTCGTGAACCGGCCCGGGGCGTTCCCTTCCGTGCGACTCGACGGGGCTTGTACGTCATGGTGAGAAAGGCACTTCCGGAGAGTCTCCGGGTCGCGCTCGATGCGATCGACGAC
This sequence comes from Gemmatimonadales bacterium, assembly GCA_036377655.1. Classification (GTDB taxonomy): domain Bacteria; phylum Gemmatimonadota; class Gemmatimonadetes; order Gemmatimonadales; family GWC2-71-9; genus CAMLLJ01. Next base: position 1,929 of record DASUXZ010000150.1, on the reverse strand, counting down.
CTCAAGGGCCAGCACCTCGTGGTCCTCGACCTCCGCGGCATCAACGACGCGACCGACTTCTTCGTGATCGCGTCGGGGACGTCCGACGCGCACGTCCGCGGCATCGCGGAGTCCGTCATGGAGAAGATGGGCCGGAAGGGATTCCGGACGCACCACGTCGAGGGCGTGGCAGGCGGCCGGTGGGTGCTGCTCGATTTCGTGGATTTCGTGGTCCACCTGTTCCATCCGGAGACGCGGGCGTTCTACCAGCTCGAGCGCCTCTGGAACGACGCCCCGGAGCTGCTGACCGGCTCCACCTGACGAGGTCTTCTATGCACGTTCGCACCGCTCGCGGGGCCCTCCTGGTCCCGGCGCTGCTCCTCGCGACGGCCTCCTCGCCGCTCGAGGCCCAGTACTTCGGACAGAACAAGGTCCAGTACGAGGCCTTCGACTTCAAGGTGCTCGCCACCGAGCACTTCGATGTCTACTTCTACGAGCGGGAACGGACCGCGGCGCTCGACATGGCGCGCATGGCGGAGCGCTCCTACGCCCGGCTCTCGCGCGTGCTCAACCACCAGTTCCGCGAGCGCAAGCCGATCATCCTCTACGCCTCGCATTCCGACTTCATCCAGACGAACGCCACCGCCGGCGAGGTCGGCGAGGGCACCGGCGGCTTCACCGACTTCCTCAAGCACCGGAACATCTTCCCGCTGACGGGCTCGTACACCGACAACGAGGAAGTGCTGATGCACGAGATGGTGCACCAGTTCCAGTACGACGTCTGGTCGGGCGGAAAGGCGGGCAGCGGGATCGCGACGATCATCGCCGTCAATCCGCCGCTCTGGTTCGTGGAGGGCATGGCCGCCTATCTCTCGCGCGGCCCGTACGACACCGAGACCACGATGGTGCTCCGGGACGCGGCGCTCGAGGGGAAGCTCCCGACGATCGACCAGATGACGAACGATCCGCGGATCTTCCCGTATCGCTTCGGCCAGGCGCTCATGTCCTACATCGGCGAGCGGTGGGGCGACGAGGCCATCGGCGCGATCCTCCTCGGCTCGCGCGTCGGCGGGCTCGAGTCGGCGGTCCGCCGCACGACGGGCCTCACCTTCGCCCAGCTCTCGGAGCAGTGGCGCGACGCCGTGCTCAAGAAGTACCTCCCCGAGATCGGCAGCCGGGTCAAGGCGAGTGCCGTGGCCCAGCCCCTCCTGACCGAGGAACGGAGCGACGGCACGCTGCACCTCGCGCCGGCGCTCTCCCCCGACGGGAGCCGGGTGGCCTACTTCAGCGAGGCGGACTTCTACTTCGTGGACCTCTACCTCGCCGACGGCCGGACGGGCAAGCGCGAGGGACGGCTCTTCAAGTCCACGTTCAGCAGCAACTACGAGACGTTCCGGTTCATCAACTCGTCGGCGAGCTTCTCGCCCGACGGGCGCTTCGTCGCCGTCGCCGGCAAGCGCGGGCCGCGCGACGAGATCCTCATCATCGACGTCGAGCGGAACCGGCAGGTGGCGCGCATCAAGCCCGAGCTCGACGGCATCACGACGCCGTCGTGGAGCCCCGACGGCAGCCGCCTCGTCTTCACCGGGTACTCCGGCGGCATCTCGGACCTGTTCGTCGTGGGCCGCGACGGGAACAACCTGCAGCGCCTGACGAACGACAAGAACGCCGACTTCCACCCCGTCTGGTCGCCCGACGGGCGCACGATCGCCTTCTCCACCGACCGCGGCGAGGGCACCGACTTCGAGACGCTCCGGTTCGGCAACTGGCGCATCGCGACCTTCGACCTCGAGATGGGGACCGTCCGGGTCCTCGACCAGATGGAATCCGGGCGGAACGTGAGCCCGCAGTGGGCGCCGGACGGGCAGTCGCTCGCGTTCGTCTCCGACCGGAACGGCGTGGCCAACATCTTCCTGTACGAGCTCGGCACCGGCGAGATCTACCAGCTCA
>DASUXZ010000149.1:0-15597 GCA_036377655.1 Gemmatimonadales bacterium | reverse complement strand
TCGCGCGCGTCGACCCGGTCGTACTTGAGCACGCCGACCAGGTCGGCATGGCCGGGCCGCGGGCGCGCCACGCGGCGGCGCCGATGCGCCGAGGCCGGCTCCGCACCGCCGGCCTCCGTGGCGGCGGGTGGGTCCGGCTCCGGTGCCATCACGTCTTCCCAGTTGGCCCAGTCGCGGTTCGGAATGAGCATGGCCACCGGCGAGCCGAGGGTCTCGCCGGCGCGGACGCCGGCGATCCATTCGATCCGGTCCTGCTCGATCTTCATCCGGGCGCCGCGACCGTAGCCCTGCATGCGTCGCGCGAGCTCGCGATCCACCCATTCCGCCGTCACGGGCAGGCCGGCGGGCAGGCCCTCGACGAGGGCCACGAGCCCGCGGCCGTGGGATTCCCCCGCGGTGGCGAAGGTCAGGTGCATCGGTCCTCCTGGACGAAAAGCAGACGAGCCCGGGGGTGCCGGGCTCGTGTGCGTGCGTACCTCAGCGACTCACGGCGCGGTGACGCCGTCGTCCACGATCCGCGGCGTGACCAAGATAATCAGGTCGCGGCGGCTCTCGTCGTCCGAGGTGTAGCTGAACATCCGGCCGATCACCGGGAGGCCCGAGAGCAGCGGGATGCCGCTCCGGCTCCGGGTCACGGTGGTGACCGTGAGGCCGCCGATCACGCTCGTCTCGCCGTCGTTCACGAGGAGCTGGTTCGTGGCCTGCTGCTTCTGGATCGTGAAGCCGAGGTCGGCGGCGGCGAGCGTCTGCACGCTGGACCGCTCGGTCTTCAGGTTCATGAGGATCTGGCGGTTGTTCGTGACGTGCGGCGTCACGGTGAGCCGGATGCCCGTCTCCTTGAACTGCACCGTGGACCGCGGGGTGCCGGTGCCCGACCCGGCCTGGCTGCTCGCGTCCACCACGCGGAGCGGGATCTCGTCGCCGACGAGGATGTCCGCCTGCTGGTTGTCGAGCGTGGTGATGAGCGGCTCGGCCTGCACGTCGGAGAGCTCGACCCGCTCGAGCGCCTGGAGGAAGCTCGTGAGCGAGAAGCCGCCGATGGCCGTCGAGAAGACGAGGTCGATGGCGGAACCGGTGATGTTCGCGTCGGCGTTGGCGATGCCCGAGAGCGAGTTGCCGCCGAGGTCGATGATGTTCTCGTTCGCCTCGAAGGGCTCGCCGGTCCCGTCGTTCCGCTGCACGAGCTTGTTGAAGAACTGCGTGCGGCTGCCGAGATCGTACTTGAGCCCGAGCTGCTCGAGGTTCCGCCGGTCGACGAAGATGATCTTGGCCTGGATCGAGACCTGCGGCGTGCGGAGGTCCATCCCCGAGACGAAGTCCACCACGCTCTGGATGCGGCTCCGGGTGTCGGTGATGACGAGCGCGTTGGAGCTCGTGGCGGCGACGACGCGGCCGCGATTCTTCGTGACGACGCTCTCGACCACCTTCACGAGCGAGTCGGCCTGCTTGTAGTTGAGCCGGACGGTGCGGGTCTCGAGCGGCTCGAGGGAATCGAGCGCCGCGAGGGTGGCCGGGGCGTCCACCCGGATGATGCCGCCCGTCATTTCCTGGGCGGTGAGGCCCTGCGCCGCGAGGATCGCGGCGAACGCCTCGGGCCACGGCTGGTTGCGGATCTCCGCGGTGACCTCGCCGGTGATGCCCTTGCCGAGGATGATGTTGCGGCCGCTGAAGGCGGCGAACCCGGTGACGACGTCGGCGATGCTCGCCCGGTCCCAGCTCACCGTGATCCGGGGCTCGTCGCGCGAGAACGACGAGTTGAGGATCGGCGAGGGCGCCTCGGCGCGCACCGGCACGGCGCGCACGGCCGGCGCCTCGACGGCCGGCTCGGCCACGGCGAGTGCCGTCGCGGGCGCGGCCTGCATGTCGGGGGCCGGCACCGCCTCGGTGCTCCAGCTCAGGAAGGTGCGCTCGCTGCCGAACGAGACGCGGATCGCGTCGCCGTCCCGCGCGAGGGTGTAGTCCTTGAGCGCGTCGAAGTCCACGACCACGCGGACCACGTCGGGCTGGTACTGGCTGTAGCGGACGTTGCGCACGCCGCCGCGGAGCACGCCGTCGTAGGCGACGGTCCCGGCGCTCAGCTGCGCGCCGCTCACGTCGATCACGAGGCGATCGGGATTGCGGAGGACGAAGTCCTTGACCTCGACCGCCCCGCGGACCGCGACCACGACCTCGGCGCGGCCGGGTGCCGGCTGCACGCTGACGCCGGTCACTTCGCCGTCCTGGAGGGCGGCGCGCGCGGGCACGGCCGACACGAGTACGGCCGCCGCCGCGATCATCGAACGAATCAGCGCCTTCATGGCGTCATGTCCTCCTGCTTGCGCAGCGAGAGAGTTTCCTGCCGCTCGTACCCGAAATCCTCGATCCGGAAGACCACGTCCTTGGCGGCGATCTCCACCACCTGCATCCGGCCGAGCTGGTCACCGACGTGGAGCTTGTACCGCTTCCCGGAGTCCTTCTCGCGGAGCACCGCGACGCTGTTCTCGTCGCCGGCCACGTCGAGGTAGATGCCGACGAGCTGCAGGTTGGCCAGCTCGGGGCCGGTCGCCTTGAGGTCGATCAGCGACGCGAACGGGTCGCGGGCGCCGCCGCTGTAGGCGAACGACTCGCGCAGCACGGAGGCCTCGTCGGCCACCGGCTGGGCCGCGCCGCCGGCCATCGCCACCTGGACGCCGGTGGTGTCGGCCGCCCGGGCGCGGCGGATGCTGTCGTTGCGCGCGCGAGCGGCCTCGAGCGCTGCGGACGGGGCCTCGTCGGCCGCCTCGTCGCCGCCGCCGCTGCAGGCCGCGGAGAGCGCGGCGAGCGCGAGCAGGCAGGCGGTCAGGTGATTACGTGCCACTGGCCTCTCCTTCCGCTCCTGCGGACTTGACGTAGGTCCGGATCTGGAACTTCGCCTCGAGCAATGCGCCGCTCGTGTCGCCCAGGGCCTTCGCGGCGGTCATGTTGGCCGCGGCCATCTGGACGCTCTGCGGGACGATGATGCGCTGCAGGCTCGACACGTCGGAGAGGAACTCCCCGATCTGGTCGTAGCGGCCGAGCACCGTGATGGAATAGCGGTAGGTGTTGAAGGGCACCGGGCCGCCCTCGACCGGCGAGGGCACCACCTGCGCCAGGTTCACGCCGCGGAGCTTCGCGCGGGTGGACATGTCGTCGAGGAGGTTCGGCACCTCGTTGCTCTCGGGCACGAGCCGGCGGAGGAGCGCCAGGCTCGCGCGGTGCTCGTCGAGCTTCCGGCGCAGGTCCTCGGCCGTGCCCTTGGCGAGCTCCTTCTTGGCGCTGTCGATCTGCGCCTCGAGGGTGGCGAGCGTGTCCTGCTTCGCGGCGACTTCGGCCTTGTCCGCCTGCACCCCCTGGATGCCGAGACTCGACACGACCGTCCCGGTGTATCCCATGTAGCCGATGAGGCCGGCCACGAGGATGAGGAGGATCGGCGTGGACTTCTCGTTCGAGATGGCCATCGTCTACCTCACCGACTCGCTGAGGGGCACCGTCCGGATGTACGCGGAGTCGGCCCGGGTGAACGTGGCGCGGATGGTGAATGCCGTGACCGCGCGCTCCTTCTCGACCACCGTCTTCGCCTCGACCGCCATCACGTCCTCGACCCAGGGCGAGGCCTCGAGCTGGCGGAGGAACCGGGTGTACGCCTGCATGTCCACCGTGCGGCCCTCGACGCGGAACTGGAGCGCCGGCGGCGTGGTGTCCACCGCGGTGCTGTCGGTGACGTTGTTGTTGACGACGGCGTTGGCCTCGACCGCGACGTTGGTGAGCCACGTGTAGGCCGGCAGCGCGCGGGCGATCTCGTCGAGGATGTGCGGCCAGACGTACCGGTCGCCGTCCACCGAGCGGATCACGCCGATCTGCGCGAGGAGCGAGTCGCGGATCAGCTCCTGCTTCCGCTTCTGCGCGAGGAACGTCTTGAACCGGGTGTGCTCGGCGCGGGCGGTCTCGATGCGCGGCTCGAGCGCGCTCAGCTCCCGCTGGGTCATGAACATGCTGACCGCGAGGAAGCCGGCCACCACGATCCAGACGGCCGCGGCGCCGATGAGCAGCGGATCCTTGACCCGCGTGCCGAGGCCGCGGAAGCGCTCGCCGATGTCCTTGAGCGGTGACCCCGCGCGCTTGCGCTTCTGGCCGGGGCGAAGGTTGATCGTAATCATCTGACGTCGGTTCCCTTGGTCGGGGTCACGCCGCGGACCGCAGCGCCAGGCCGATCGGGAGCATCAGCAGGGGAGCGATGTCGTCCCGCTCCACCATGTCGAAGACTCCCTCGGCGATCTGCAGGCGCTGGATCGGGTTGGCCTGCTGCACCGGCATGCGGAGCCGGTCGGCCAGGATCTTGTTGAGGCCCGGGATCCGCGAGCCACCGCCCGTGGTGAAGAGGCGCGAGACGCCGCCCGCCGACCGGCTGGCCGACTGGAGGAACGCCGCCGCGCGCTCGATCCCGACCGCGAGCTCCTCGCCGCGGCTCTCGAGGAACGGCACGAGGAGCGGGTCGGTCTCGTAGGCCTGGAGCATCCGCTCCGCCTCCTCCGCCGAGAGGCCGCGCTCGCGCTGCAGGTCCTCGCGGAACCGGCGGGTGCCGATCGAGATGTCGCGGGTGAGGACGGGAACGCCGTCGTCGAGGATGTTCACGTTGGTCGTCTCGTGCCCGATGTTGACCAGGCCGACGACCCCGCGCATGGCATCGGGGTGGTTCACCTCGAACGCGTTGTGCAGCGCGAAGGCGTCCACGTCGATGATGGACGGCTCGAGGCCGACGTCGCGCAGGAGCGCGAGCTTGGTCTCGACGAGCTCGCGCTTGGCCGCGACGAGGAGGACCGTCATCTGGAGCCCGTCCGCCTCGGGATCGAGGATCTGGAAGTCCAGCTCGACGTTGTCCATGTCGAAGGGCACGTGCTGCTCCGCTTCCCAGCGGATCACCTCGCGCGCCTCCGCCTCCTTCATGCGGTCCATCGAGATCTTCTTGATGATCACGTCGCGGCCGCCGACGGCGGTCACGACCTGCTTCGTCTTGATCCCGGACGAGGCCATGAGGCCGCGCACCGCGTCGGCCACGATGCCCTTGTCCATCACTTCGCCCTCGACGATGGCGTCATCGACCACCTGGGTCGTGGCGACCTTGGTGAGGACCGGCTCGCCGGTGCCGTGGGAGATCTGCACGAGCTTGATGAGCCCGCTGCCGATATCCAGGGCGACGGTGGTCTTCTTCCGTCCGAACAGTGCCATAAGTGCCCAGGTGTGGAGGTGGTAGGGCCGCTACCGTAGGTGGCTGCCGGTCCAGCGTCAATCGGAATCCGCCCGGCCGGGGACCCGCGAAACGCGCGACCCCTTCCCTGTTCCCGCTCCGGTTGACAAGGATTGCACCCCCTTGGGAGCAACCGATGTGCCATGGTGGCATCGACCCCTTCTAACTCGTTGTGGGACATGCTGATATCTAGGCCGGTCGGAGGTGCAAAAGGGGGTGCCCGGACCGCCCGGGCACCCCCTTTCGCCACCTTTCTTTCACCTTGCGAACCGAAGGTTGCACTCAGAAGAGCTGGGCCCAGCTCCGCTCGTTGATCGGGTTGACCGAGGCCGCCCCCATGAGCGCGCGGGCGACGGCGCAGCTCGAGTAGTTCACGACCGAGTTACCGGTGATGACCGTCGGGTCGAGGTTGGCGTTCTGCGCCATGAGGCCGCCGTAGACGTGGCCGCCGGTACCGGTGCTCCGCACCTCGCCGAGCACGATGACGGGGCCGTAGAACTCGACGCCGCCCGACAGGGTCAGGTTGCCGCGCACGAGGAGGATGCCCTGGCCGCGGCCGCCGCTCACGTGCACGTCTCCGGGGGCGTAGATGATCGGGAAGTACTCGTAGCACGGCGGCACGAGGACGACGCCCGCGAGCCCGGGCTCTCCCCAGTTCCGGTTGTTGGCCCGGTTGCAGCGGCCGGGTGTGCCGACCGGAGACCCGGTCGGCGGCGCGAGCGAGTCCGGCGCGATGCTCGTGACGGTGCCGGAGACGACGAGGTTGGCCGCGGCGGCGAGGTCGTCGAAGGTCATGTCGCCGAACTGGGTGAACGTTCCCGGCGTGACCGTCGAGTCCACGTCGACGGCCGGATAGCCCGACACGCAGGCCGGCGGATCGCCGCCGCAGTTCGAGCCCTGCGTGCGGATGTCGTCCTCGTTGATGCGCACGCCGGCGACGGGCGAGCCGGCGGCGCCACAGCTCCCGCCCCAGCCCCCCGGGATGTGGTCCTCTCCGTCGATGTCCGCCGAGCCGCCGAGGGTGAGCTCGCCGTACACGGTGAGGGCGCCCTCGATCTCGATGTCGGGGATGACGACCCGAACGAGCGTCCCGAGGAGGCGGCGGGCGACGATGTTGCCGCCGACGAGGCGCTGGCCCTCGCTGCGGACGAGGTAGACCGCCGAATTGAGCTTCGTCACCGTCGGCGTGGCCTGGGCGTTCGTGCCGATGCCCACGGGCGGCCGGACGCTGCTCGCGCCCACGGCGAGCGCATTGAACGTGCTCGTCTGCCATCCGTCGTTGATGGTGTACGCGAGACCGCCCTCGGCGGCCTCGAAGGCCTCGGTGGCCATGACCGAGTTGGACCCTCCCCGCTGCTCGAGCCGCCCCGAGAAGAACGCCCCGGCGACGAGGACGCCGATGATCACGAGCGCGAAGACCGCCATGGCCAGCGCGATGCCTCGCTCGTCGGATAGCCTGGGAGCACGCATGAGAGTCTTCCTGCCAGGGGTTGGGGTAGGCATCAGTATTCGTTCCGGAGCTGCACGCGGGCGACGATCGAGTCCGATGCGATCTGCGGCCCGCCGTAGGCGGCCGAGATCGGCATGCCGGTCTCGCCGAAGAGCGTGACCCGGATCTCGCGCATGTTGGCGATCGTGGCAGTGGCCGCGCCGTTCGCCGCATGGTAGGTCAGGCGCAGGCCGCTGTCCGCGGCGAGCGGGCCGAGGACCGGCTGGAGCGCGGGCTCGCCGGCGCTGATGGACCGCGCCCCGAGCCACGACCGGCCGTCCGCCGCGTAGAGGGCCAGCTCCATCCGCTCGAAGGTTCGGACGGGGGCGTCCAGGGCCATGTTCGGCAGCGCATTCGTGTAGGCCGCACTCGGCGCGAGCAGCGTGAGCCGGGTGCCGGCCGACCCGTCGGGGCAGTTGAAGGTGCCGACGGCGGAGATGCCGGCCGCGACCCACTGGTCGTCCGATGCGATGCTCGGCTGGTTTTCGACGAAGATGAACAGGCTGTCCCGCCCCGCGACGATCGCGCGATAGGCGAAGAGCAGCGAGTTCCGCAGCGTGACGTGCGTGGCCGTGGCGCTGCAGGCGAACGCCGTGGCCCGCATGGCGCGGTATTCGATGTGGTCCGGGTCGGCGTCGATGATGTCGTCCGCGCTCAGGTCGCGGAGCTCCGCCGGGACGAAGGCGATGCCGGCGCGCAGGTTCCCCTGCATCGTGACCCGCTCCGACTGGGCGCGCGCGCTCCGCTGCATGTTGAGCAGCACCCGCGTGAGCGTGGCACCCACGATGCCCATGAGCACGACGACGATGAGGAGCTCGATGAGCGAGAAGCCGCGCCGGTTCATCCGCGAGAGGCGCATGGTCAGTAGCATCCGATGATGGTGGAGAGCACGACCGTGTCGGTGCCGCGGCCGTCGGGGTAGATGGCGCGCACGGTGACGGTCCGCGTCCCGGTGCCGACCGTGATCGTCCACTGCTCGGTGATGCGATTCGCGGTGGCGGTGCCGGTGGAGGCGGTGAGGGACGTGCACTGCGTGGGCGTGCTCACCGCCATGCGGCGGAAGTTCTCGATCCGCCGCTGCGCGATCTGTGCCGCGAAGGTGGCGCGCTTGCCCTCTCCGATCATCCGGGTGACGAGCGCGGAGGAGCCGACGAGCGCGAGGATTCCGACGCCGAGCACCATCACGGCCACGAGGACCTCCACCACGGTGAAACCCTGGCGATTGCTCACTGCTGGATCCTCCCGAAGGCGCTGATGAACACGGTGTCGGCGATGCCGTCCCGCGCGACCGCGATCGATTCCGTGGTGCCGTTGAGCCCGAACCCCCGGGGATCGAACCGGATGGTGTCGGTGGTGGAGGTGACGGTGACGCCGTAGCGCGTGTTCAGGTTCTCGACGACGCCGACCGTGTCCGCCCAGGCAGCGCCCGTGGGCGCGATCCGGACCAGGATCATCAGCCGGTTGCCGTTCCTCGCGAGATAGCCGAGGCGGCCCTGCTCGATGGACACGGCACGCGCGCGGGCATAGAGGGCGGAAACGGCGACCCGCGACTGGTACACGTTGTTCCGCACCACGGCGTCCCGGAGCCGCGGCAGCCCGATGAGAAAGAGCAGGCCGCCCACGACGATCACGATCATGACCTCGATCAGGGTGAAGCCTCTGCGCTGAGCCATCTCGCCTCTCCGACGTACAAGTGGGCACGACCGGTCACCGCCCCGCGCCGCCCGGATAGCATTTGGCAGGCCAGAGCATAACCCGTTGTGCATGAATCGTTTGCATTTTTCGGACGGGCCGGGATCCGTGCAGGTTTCTGCGCCACCTGCAATTTCCTGCAGGTCAGTCGAGCTGATACCGGCGCAGCTTGTAGAAGAGGGTCCGGAGGCTCACGCCGAGGAGGTGGGCCGCGTCCCGCCGGTTGCCCTTCGACGCCTCGAGCGCCCGGAGGATCGTCGCGCGCTCGAGCTGCTCCACCTGGGGCTTGAGCTCGTATCCGCCGTGCCCCGCACCGTTCCCGTTGCCGTTGCCGTTCACCGCATGCTTCCCGTTGGTGGAGAGACTGAAGTCGGCCACGTCGAGCCGGCCGTCCGGACTGAGCACGGCCGCCCGCTCGAGCGCGTTCCGGAGCTCGCGCACGTTGCCCGGCCACCCGTGCTCCGACAGCATGACGAGCGCGCGCGGCGTGATGCTCACCGGCCGCGAGAGCCGCTCCGCCACCTGCCGCGCGAAGTGCGTGATGAGCGCCGTGATGTCCTCCCGGCGCTCCCGGAGCGGCGGCAGGTGCAGGTTCACGACGTTGAGCCGGTAGTAGAGATCCGCGCGGAAGCTGCCGTCCTCCACCGCCCGGTCGAGGGGCCGCGCCGTCGCCGCGATGACGCGCACGTCGATCGGGCGGCTGTCCCGCGCGCCAAGCCGGCGCACCGCGCCCTCCTCGAGCACGCGGAGCAGCTTGGCCTGGAGCCCGAGCGGCATGTCGCCGATCTCGTCGAGCAGGAGCGTGCCGCCGTGCGTGGCCTCGAAGAGCCCCGCGCGGTCCGTGGCCGCCCCGGTGAACGAGCCCTTGAGGTGCCCGAAGAGCTCCGCCTCGAGCAGCTGCTCCGGAATCGCGGCGCAGTTGATGGCCGTGAACGGAGCCTCGGCGCGTGGGCTCATCCGGTGGATGGCCCTCGCGAGCACCTCCTTGCCGGTGCCGCTCTCTCCGGTGAGGAGCACGGTCGTGGCGTGCCCAGCCACCCGCGCCGCGAGCTCGAGGAGGTCCCGCATCGAGCGGCTTTCCGCGACGCAGACGTCGCGCACCTGCTCGGCGCCGAGGGAGGCGCGGAGAGTGTCCACCTCGCGACGGAGCCGCTCCCGCTCTTCCGCCTTCTGGACAGTGAGGGTGACTTCGTCGGGGCGGAACGGCTTGCTGAGGTAGTCGTAGGCCCCTTCGCGCATGGCCTCGAGGGCCGCATCCTCGCCGCCGTAGGCGCTCATCATGACCATGAGCGCCCCGCCGCCCGAGGCACGGTAGCTCCGGAGGAAGGAAAGGCCGTCCATCTCGGGCATCCGCACGTCGCAGAGGATGAGGTCGAACGGCTCCGCCTCCGCGCGGGCGAGCGCCTGCACGGGATTCCCCTCGGTTTCCACGCGATAGCCCGACTCCGACAGCAGCAGCGAGAGCGACTGCCGGAGCGGCGCTTCGTCGTCGACGATCAGGATGCGCATCGGTGCATTGCCGTCCCGGTGGCTGGGAGGAAGACCTTGAACGCGGCGCCGCCTTCGCGCGCGCGGTCGACCCAGACGAGGCCGCCGGCCGCGTGCACGGTGCGCGCGACGATGGCGAGGCCGAGCCCGGTTCCCTTCCCTGGCGCCTTGGTCGTATAGAACGGGTCGAAGACCCGCTCCCGGTCCGCATCCGCAACTCCGGGGCCGTCGTCCGCCACGTACAGGAGCGCCCCACGGGTCCCGGCCGGGAGGTCAGGACGCCTCGGACGCGGCAGGTACGTGCGTTCCGCGGCGTTTCCTTCCACGGCGCGCGCGGCGAGCCGGTGCCGCGCCTCGAGCTCGTATTCCCTGACCCCGGCCCAGATGCGCGCACCCGGCGCGGCATCGCAGGCGTTGAGCAGGAGGTTCACGGCCACCTGCTCGAGGGCGTGCCGATCGCCGCGCACGGGCGGGAGCGCCGCCGGGATCTCGAGTGCCACCTCATGTCCGCGGAACGCGCCCTGCGCCGCGAGAAAATCGGCGGCGGTGCGGAGCGCGGCGGCGGCATCGGCGGCGCCGTCCGTCTCGCCGGGCCGCGAGTAGTCGAGCAGCGATGCCACGATCCGCTCGACCCGGTCTACCGCGCGCCGCATCTCCTCGAGCGGTCCCGGATCGACGCCGCGCTTCCGCAGGAGCTCGATGTACGTCGCGATCGCGCCGAGCGGGTTCCGCACTTCGTGGGCCACGCCGGCCGCGAGCTGCCCGATCCCGGCGAGCTTCTCCACGCGCACCACCTGGCTCTGCGCATCGAGCAGCCCTTCCGCCATTCCGCGATACTGCTCCGCGAGTTGCACGAACTCGCGCGATTCGTAGGCACCTGCCGGCGGGAGCGGGATGCCCGGCGCCGCGCTCGCGAGGCGGCCCGCCTCGTCCGAGAGTGCCTGCAGCGGGACCAGGACGTCGCGGCGGGTGACGTGGATCCCGAAGAGCACGAAGACGACGGTGCTGCCCAGCCAGAAGGCGCCGAGCGGGAGGAGCAGCGTCCCCGGATCGGCGCCGGCAAGGATCAGCGTGATGAGCCCGACGAGGAGCACGGCGGCGCTCGCCAGGAAGACGAGCTGCACGAGGAGCTGGTCGCGCAGCGACCGGAGCGCGCTCATCGCCGGCCGGGCACCGTCAGACCGTGCAGGCCACGCGCCCTTCGACCGTCGCGACCCCGTGGGGACCCGAGGTCCCGGTGAAGATGTAGCAGGTGCGCGGGACCGCCGGGTGCGTCGCGGTCGCGGCCCACCCCGTCGCGGTCACGGTCGACAGCGTGACGACGACGCCTGCGGAGCCGTTGTACACCATCGCCGGATCAGGGAGCGGACCGTTGTAGTAGGCCCCGCCGTGGTCCGCCGCATACGCCTCCTGCGCCGCCACCATGTTGCGCAGATCGCTCTTCATCTGGCTCACGATCGCGCGGTCCTTCGTATTCGAGAACTTCGGGATGGCGATGGCGGCCAGGATGCCGATGATCACCACCACGATCAGCAGCTCGATGAGCGTGAAGCCGCGCTCGCTGCCGCTCAGGTTCTTCATCGCTGCCTGCGTCGCCACAAGTGCCTCCGGTCGTGGAATCGGGTGTTTCGGATGCTGCGTCGGGTGCCTAGCGAAGTGGGGGGCGGTACCACCGCCGCCCACTCGCCGCATCCGGACTTCGATGCTGCCTCAGCCGAGGCTTAGTAGCAGCGCGGGGCGCCCTCGGGATCGGTCGCCGCCAGGCCGGCGCCGCCGGAGTACGTCGCAGCGTCCCCGACGAAGATGCCGCACTGGTCGTTCGACGCGCTGGTGACGGTCGGGTTGGTGACCGTGGCCGACCAGCCGGCCGCGTCGGTGTAGTTGATCACGATGACGTTGTTCGCCGACGGGGTGAAGGCGAGCGAGCCCGCGCCACCCGTGCCGTTCGTCTGCGTCGCCGCGACCGCACCGGCGTAGTCCTGGTTGTCCGAGAAGAACGCTTCCTGCGCCGCGACCAGGTTCTTGAGGTCGCTCTTCATCGAGGCCACGACGGCCTTCTCCTTCGTGTTCGCGAACTTCGGGATCGCGATAGCGGCAAGGATGCCGATGATCACGACGACGATGAGGAGCTCGATGAGCGTAAAGCCCTTGCGGTTCATCATGGTGCCCAACCTCCGGAAGTGGTAAGCCTGCAAACGGTCCGAGCCAGTGGTGAGTGGGGGTCTGTCCGGGGCCAGGGAAAGGCAACGCCCATGCCACCAGCGGGGGGCGGGCGATAACTGCGGCACAATCAACGCGTTACGGAACCGTGTGAAAGGCCTTGCACGGCCGCCGGGAGCCGGCGATCAGCGGATTTTGCAAGGCATGGGCCGGGCGGAGGGCCCCGGCTCGGACCCCGTGCAGCCTAGTGCACGCTGGTCCGGCCGGCGGGATCGGGGAAATGCGGTGCGGAACGAACCTACGCTTCGGCGACCTGCTGCTCCTCGTACCGGCTGAGCTTCCGGTAGAGCGTCGAGGGGTCGATGCCGAGCACTTCGGCAGCACGCGTCTTGTTGCCGCCTTCCGCCTGGAGCACCCACATGATGTAGGCGCGCTCGATGACCTCGAGGGCGGGGTTCCGGTAGGAGCGCTCCGCCACGAGCGGCTCCTTCCGGCGCGTGGTGATCCGGATCGGCAGCGCCGCGGCGTCGATGATGCTCCCGCGGCTCAGCACCACGGCGTGCTCGAGCGCATTCTCGAGTTCGCGGACGTTGCCGGGCCAGTCGTACACCATGACGGCGTCGAGCGCCTCGGCGCTCAGCGCCTTCGGCGGCGACTCGCTCTCGGTGGCGAGCTGGCCGAGGAAGGATTCGATGAGGAGCAGGAGGTCGTCGCGGCGCTCGCGGAGCGGCGGGAGATCGAGGGCGATGACGTTGAGCCGGTAGAAGAGGTCGGAGCGGAAGTTGCCGCGGCGGATCTCCTCCTCGAGGTCCCGGTTCGTCGCGGCGATGATCCGGACGTCCACCGGGATCGCCTCGGTGGCGCCGACGGGAATCACCTCGCGCTCCTGGAGCACGCGAAGGAGCTTCACCTGGAGCGACGGCGGCATCTCGCCGACCTCGTCGAGGAAGAAGGTCCCGCCGCGCGCCGCGGCGAAGAGTCCCTGCTTGTCGCGGACGGCGCCGGTGAAGCTGCCCTTCACGTGGCCGAAGAGCTCGCTCTCGAGGAGGTTCTCCGGGAGCGCGCCGCAGTTGATGGACATGAACGGTCCTTCGGCGCGCGACGAGAGGTTGTGGAGGTACCGCGCCACGACCTCCTTGCCGGTGCCGCTCTCGCCCTGGATCAGCACCGTCGAATCCGTCGGCGCCACGTGCTCGGCGAGCTTGAGCAGCTCGAGGAAGCGCTTCGACTTCCCGATCGGCCGCTCGACGTTGCCGTTCCGCTCGCGGCGGCGGATCTCCTGCTTGAGCTGCTTGTTCTCGACGCGGACGGCGCGGTACTCGCTCGCCCGCCGCACGATGGCGACGAGGTCGTCGTTGGAGAACGGCTTCTGGATATAGTAGTAGGCGCCGAGGTTGAGGGCGTCGATGGCGCTCCGGAGGTCGGCCTGGGCCGTCATCAGGATCACCGGGGTCATCGGATCCTGTTCCTTGGCGGCCGCGAGGATGTCGAGGCCACCGACCCCTGGCATCCGCACGTCGGTGAGGATGATGTCGTGCGCGCCGGTCCGGATCTGCTCGAGCCCCGCCCGCCCTCCCTGCGCCGTGGTCACCTCGAACCCTTCGTTCCGGAGCAGGATCCGGAGCGTGTCGAGGATGCCCGATTCGTCGTCGACCACCAGGATGCTCGGCTTCTGATTCATGCGACGTCCTCCGCCATCCAGGTGGCAGGCAGGTAGATGGTGAACGTGGTTCCGGCCCCGGGCTCGGACTCCACGATGACGGCCCCGCGGTGCGCGGCGACGGCGCGCTGCACGATGGCGAGGCCGAGGCCCGTTCCCCCCGGGCGGCGGCTCACGAACGGCTCGAACATGCGCTCCCGGATCTCGGCCGGGATGCCGGGGCCGTTGTCGCGCACCCGGAGGCGCACGGGCCGATCGATCCGGAGGCCGGCCGGGAGATCCCCGGCCCGGATCGGCCGCACCGAGACGGTGATGCTCACCGGCTGGTCGCCGGCGGCCTGCACGGCGTTGAGCACGAGGTTCACGAGGGTCCGGTGGAGGAGGTCCTCGTCTCCCTCGATGACGGTCGGCTCGCCTTCCAGCCGGAGCGTGGCGCCGGGCTTCCGGTCGGGGTGCGCCTCGACGAGACGGAGCACGGCGCCCGCCACCTCGTGGACATCCACCGGTTCCGACTTCGTGGCCCGGACCCGCGAGAAGTCGAGGAACTCGCTCAGGAGCCGGCTCAGGCGGTCGCTCTCGCGCACGATGAGGCCCGAGAGGATCTGCTCGTCCTCCCCGGCGTGCCGGCCCCGGGCGAGCTGCTCCACCGAGCTCCTGATCGACGCGAGCGGGTTCCGGATCTCGTGCGCGAGCGATGCGCTCAGCGCGGCGACCGCCTCGAGGCGCTCGGCCCGGAGCTGCAGCTCCTGGAGCTGCTTCGAATCGGAGATGTCGGTGAAGATCGCCGTGACGGACGGTGCGGCGTTCGGCTGCTGCTCAAAGGTGGTGGTGCTGAGGCCAATATGGAATTGGCGTCCCCCCTCGTGCACCACCACGCCCTCCCCGCGGCTCACCTTCCGCCCATGCCGGATCCCGGCGACGAGGGCCGCCCAGAGCTCGGAGGACCGGAGCTTGAGCCGGTCGAGCACCGGCTCGCCGAGGAGCGCCTCGCCGTCCACGTCGAGGAGCTGCTGCGCCGTCGGGTTCATGAATGCGAGCCGCCCGTGCGGGTCCACCGTCACGACGCCGGACCGGATGTTCCGCAGGATCACGTCCGCCTCGAGCCGGACCCGCTCGAGCTCCGTCTCGAGGGTATGGGCCTCGAGCCCGGCCGCCCGGAGCCGGTGGCCGAGGATCGCGACGACCGCGAACACCAGGTTGAAGACGAGGACCTGGGCCCAGAGCGCCGCGTCCGATCCGCTGAAGCGGATCACGTCCACGGCAAAGACGGCGGAGGCCGCGATCGCCATCGTGATCCCGAAGCCGATGGGGACGATCACGGCGTACGCGGCGATGAGGAGCACGTAGAGCGCCGGAGCCGCGCCACCCGCGAGGCCGAGGAACCGGGCGAGCAGGGTGATGAGCGCGAGGTCCACGACGAACTGCGCCGCGAGGAAGACCGGTCCCGGCTCCCATCCCCGCTGCCGCAGCCGCCAGGCGCCGTATCCCGTGACGACGAGCGCCACGATCACGGCGACGCTCGCGATGAACGCGAGCTCCGGCAGGCGCGTCCACCCGAGCGCGCCCGCGATCAGGGTCGCGAGCGCAACGACCAGTCGCCCACCGAAGAGCCAGGTGAGGAGGGTCCGCTGATCGGGAAATGAGGTCTTGCCGGGCCGGTGGGATGCTGGCACGGGCGGAATATATCCAGACCGCCCGGGGCCGGGCAGTCACGGCGGACTGCAGTGACGACGGACTATCAGGAAGAAGCCCCGATCGCGCGGCCGGTGCCCGGCCGGACGATCGGGGCTGCCGCCCGGAGCGCGGAAAGTCGGCTAGTGGGTCCGCCGCTCCGCGCCGGCGTACGCTGCGGCCGCACCATAGCGG
>DASUXZ010000148.1:0-5844 GCA_036377655.1 Gemmatimonadales bacterium | reverse complement strand
CTCGCCGCGCATCTCGATCCGCTCGGCACCGAGCCGGTCGGGGATCCGGCGCTCGATGCCGGCGCGCTCGGGCTCACCCCGGAGGTGATGGCGACGATCCCGTGCAGCGTGCTTCGCGTCTACGTGCCCGGGGCCACCCTCGCCGAAGCGCTGCCGCATCTCGAGGCGGCGTACTGCGGCACCATCGCCTACCAGATCGAGCACATCGCGAGCCACGAGCAGCGGATGTGGCTCCGCGAGAAGATCGAGTCGGGCGCGTTCCGCCAGCCGATGGCCGCCGAGGAGCGGATCGCCCTGCTGCAGCGCCTCATCGAGGTGGAGTCGTTCGAGCGTTTCCTCCACAAGGCATACCTCGGCCAGAAGCGCTTTTCGATCGAAGGTGTGGACATGCTCGTGCCGATGCTCGACGCGAGCTTCAACCTCGCCGCCGACGCGGGCGCCAACGAGGTCGTGCTGGGGATGGCGCATCGCGGGCGGCTCAACGTCCTCGCCCACAACGTCCGCCGGCCCTACGAGACGATCTTCGCCGAGTTCGAGGGCGGCAAGAAGGCGCTCGGCACCGACGACGAAGGCGAGACCGGCACCGGGGACGTGAAGTACCACCACGGCGCCGAGGGGGCGTTCCCCACCTCGCGCGGGCGCGCCGTCACCGTCCACCTCACGCCCAACCCGAGCCACCTCGAGTTCGTCGGCGCCGTCGTGGACGGCCGCGCCCGCGCGCGCCAGACCCAGCGGCGGAGCGCCGAGCCGCACCTCGATCCGACGGTCGCGGTGCCGATCGTCATCCACGGCGACGCGGCGTTCGCCGGGCAGGGTGTCGTGGCGGAGACGCTCAACCTGGGCAACCTCCCCGGCTACGACGTCGGGGGGACGCTGCACATCATCACCAACAACCAGGTCGGCTTCACCACCGACATCCGCGACGCCCGCTCCACGCAGTACGCGAGCGACCTCGCGAAGGGCTTCGACGTCCCGATCATCCACGTGAACGCCGACGATCCCGAGGCCTGCCTCGCGGCGGTGCGCCTCTCGATGGCGTACCGCGAGCGGTTCGGCGGCGACGCGCTCATCGACCTCGTCGGCTATCGGCGGCACGGCCACAACGAAGGCGATGAGCCGACCTACACCCAGCCGCGGATGTACGCCCGGATCCGCGACCTGCCGACGGTGCGCCAGCGCTATGCGTCGCTCCTCGCGGCGCAGGGCGTCATCAGCGCGGAGGACGCGGATGCGCGCTACGACGCGGCGTACGCGCGCCTCGTCGAGCTCCAGCAGGCGTTCAAGGGCCAGGCGGGCTCGCAACACCTCCAGCCCGATGCGACCGAGCGGCGGATCTTCCCGACACAGACGGTGCACACCGCCGTGCCGGCGGAGCAGCTCACGGCGCTGAACGAGGCGCTGCTCTCGTGGCCGGCCGACTTCAAGGTCCATCCGAAGCTCGCGAAGCAGCTCGAGCGCCGCCGCGAGGCGCTCGCGGGGGGCGAGCCGGCGATCGACTGGGCGCACGCCGAGTCGCTCGCCTTCGCCTCCCTCCTCGTCGAGGGCGTGCCGCTCCGGCTCACGGGGCAGGATACCGAGCGCGGGACCTTCAGCCAGCGCCACCTCGTCCTGCACGACGTCGAGACCGGCGCCGCCTACGCGCCGATCCGCCACATCGCGGGTGCGATCGCGCCGTTCGAGCTGCACAACAGCCCGCTCTCGGAGCTCGCGGCGATCGGCTTCGAGTACGGGTACAGTGTCGCCGCGCCCGAGACGCTCGTCATGTGGGAGGCCCAGTTCGGCGACTTCATCAACGGCGCGCAGGTGATGATCGACCAGTTCATCGCGGCCGGCCTCTCCAAGTGGGGACAGACGTCGCGCCTCACCCTCCTCCTGCCGCACGGTTACGAGGGACAGGGGCCCGAGCACTCGAGCGCCCGGCTTGAGCGCTTCCTCCAGCTCGCCGCGGAGAACAACATCCGCGTCGCCAACTGCACCACGCCGGCGCAGTACTTCCACCTGCTCCGCCGCCAGGCGCGGAACGACCGGCTCCGGCCGCTCATCGTCATGACGCCGAAGAGCCTCCTCCGGCTCCCGGCGGCCGCCTCGCGGCTCGACGATCTCGCGAGCGGCAGCTTCCACCCCGTCATCGACGACGCCGCGGCCGCGCAGCGGGCCGCGGACGTCACGCGCGTGGTGCTCTGCTCGGGCAAGGTGTACTACGACATTCTCGCCGAGGCGGAGACGCTCGAAGGAGACCGGCCCGCGATCGTGCGGGTGGAGCAGCTCTACACCTTCCCCGAAGGCGAGCTCCGCGCGGTGCTCGAGCGCTATGCGTCCGCCACCGAGCTCGTCTGGGCGCAGGAGGAGCCGAGGAACATGGGCGCGTGGACCTACATCGCGCCGCGGCTCCGGAACCTTCTGCGTGAAGGCATGGAGCTCGAGTACGTCGGCCGCCCCGAGCGGGCGAGCCCGGCGGAGGGCTACCCGGCGGCGCACGCCGCGGAGCAGGCGCGGATCGTCGCGGCGGCCCTCGAGACCCGGCGCTCGCGCGAGGCCCCGCCGACCATGGCGGTCGCGGGCGAGGCGAAGGGCTGACCGCCCGGCAGCGGAAAAAACGAAGGCCCGCACGTCATCGTGCGGGCCTTTGCCTTTGCATCCGGCAGTGCTGCCTCAGGCGTCCTTCGGAAGGATCGGCCGTTCGGAGGCCTGCCGCGCCAGCTCCTTGAGGGGCTCCGAGAGATGCTCTCCGTAGTGAAGGAGGTAGACGCCGCGGGAGCGGCGCTGCATCAGGAACGCCACGAGCGGCGTATCCGCCTTGGCGGCGTTGCAGTCCCGGCACGCGAACACGAGGTTGTCGGGCCGGTCATAGGCCGTCTGGCCCCGGCGCGGACGCACATGATCGAGCGTGATCAGTTCGGGAGCGGTCTCGGTGCCGCAGTAGGCGCAGACCGGACCATGTTGTGCGAGGAGCCACTCGCGGTGCGACTGCATGCTGCGGCCGGGGGAGCGGCGAAATCCCGCCGGCGGTGCTGCCTGTGAACCTCTTCTGGATCTGCGAGCCACAAAAAAACCACGTTGAAGAAACCTGCAACCCCGTTCGGGGCCTGTGAACAACTCATGAATGTAGCAAGATGAGCGCCAGAACGGCAGGGATCTGCGGGATTTATTCGGTCCGGGCCCCGAGCGATGCGAGTTCGAACCGGTACCCGTGGGTGTGGAGCAGCCGTTCATGCGGGGGCATCCCGGCCCCGCCGGCGAGGATACGGGTATCCGGCGGGAGCTTGACCGCGAGCGCCCCGAGCGCATGAAGCTGGGACTGGACCAGGAGGGGGTCCGCCGAGCTCACCGCGACCGCCGCCGGGGACATGCTCCACGCCGCCTCCGCGAGCTCGCCGAGCGGAAGGTCCGCACCGAGGAAGACGACGCGCCACCCCCGCTCGCGCGGGCCGGCGAGCGACGCGAGGATGCCCCATTCGTGCCGTTCGCCGGGGAGGCAGGCGGCGAGCAGCAGCTTCCCCGATCCGCCGCGGAGCCCGCCCTTGAGCGCCGGCACGATCACTTCGGTCGCGAGGTGCTCGGCGACGGCCGGGAGCCGGCCAAGGGCCCAGAGGTCCCCGATGTCCCGCGCGAGCGGGACGACGACGCTTTCCGCGAAATCGCGAAGGCTCCGCAGGGCGAGCTGCTGCGCCACGAGCGCATCGAGCCGGTCCCGATCGAGCGCCTTCACGGCATCGAGCAGAGCCGCGTGGGGGGAGGCTGCGGGATCGCGCCCCTCGGCGCGCGCCACGACGGCTTCGGCCGGCTCGTTCACCAGATCGCCGATCCGCTCGCCGCCCGCGATGAGCCGCGCATACGCGCGGAGCAGCGCCACCTGCTCGGCCGAGTATGCCCGGTAGCCGTTTGCCTGCCGTTCCGGGCGCACCAGGGCGTACCGGCGCTCCCACACGCGGAGCCGCGCCGCCTGAAGCCCGGTCAGCTCGGCGACCTCGTGAATCTCGTAGGTGCGCGAGGGCATGCCGAAAGGTAATGTCGCCCGCGGCGCGCCCGCGTCACGTGCGTCACTGCACCGGCCCGGCGATCTGCCTACATTTCACCTCCCCTTCCCCCTCCGAGGAGCTGCTCGCCTGATGCCTTCCGCACCCGCCGCACGGACCGCCGAAAGACAATCGTCTCCCGATCACGAGCTCGCCTGGCGCAGCATCAATACGATCCGGGCGCTCAGCATGGATGCGGTCGAAGCGGCGAATTCGGGGCATCCGGGCACGCCGATGGCGCTCGCTCCCGCCGCATACGTCCTCTGGCACCGGTTCCTGCGGCACAATCCGGCCAATCCGCAGTGGGACGATCGCGACCGCTTCGTGCTCTCCTGCGGCCACGCGTCGATGCTGCTCTACTCGCTGCTGCACCTCACCGGCTACGACCTGAGCCTCGACGAGATCCGGAACTTCCGGCAGTGGGACTCGCGCACCCCGGGCCATCCGGAGCGCGGGCACACCCCCGGCGTCGAGACGACGACCGGCCCCCTCGGCCAGGGATTCGGCAACGCGGTGGGGATGGCGATCGCCGAGCGGATCCTCGCCGAGCGCTTCAACAGGGACGGGCTCGAGATCGTGGACCACTCGGTCTGGGGCTTCTGCAGCGACGGGGACCTGATGGAAGGGGTCTCGAGCGAGGCGGCGAGCCTCGCCGGCCACCTGCGGCTCGGCCGGCTCTGCATGATCTACGACGACAACCACATCACCATCGACGGCGACACCGCGCTCGCGTTCAGCGAGGACGTCGGGCGCCGCTTCGAAGCGTACGGCTGGCACGTCCAGCATGTGGACGACGGCAACGACCTCGACGCGATCCACCTGGCCCTCGAGGCGGCGCGGCGCGAGCGCTCCCGCCCCTCGCTCGTGGTGCTCCGGACCATCATCGGGAATCCCGCGCCGACGAAGAGCAACACCGCTGCTGCGCACGGCGCACCGCTCGGCAAGGAGGAAGTCAAGCGGACGAAGGAGATCATGGGCTGGCCGCAGGACCCGTTCTTCATTCCCGAGGACGCGCTCGAGCACTGGCGCGAGGCGGTGCCGGCCGGCGAGCGCCGCGAGCGAGAGTGGAACGCGCTCTTCGATCGCTACGCGAAGGCGCACCCCGAGCTTGCGGCCGAGTACCGCCGCGCGATGGCGGGCGAGCTACCGGAGGGGTGGGAGTCGAAGCTCCCGGAGTTCAAGGCGGGGGACGGCGCGATCGCGACGCGGCAGGCGTCGGCGAAGACGCTGACGGCGCTCCTCGGCGCCGTGCCCGAGCTCGTCGGCGGCTCGGCGGACCTGAGCGAGAGCACCGGGACCGCGATCGAGGGATACCCGGTCTTCTCGCCGGTCTCGAGCGGGCGGCTCTTCCATTGGGGCATCCGCGAGCACGCGATGACGGCGGCGATGAACGGCATGGCCGCGCACGGCGGCGTGCGCCCCTACGGGAGCACCTTCCTCGCGTTCACCGACTATGCCAAGCCGTCGATCCGCCTCGCGTCCATCATGCAGCTCCCGATCATCTTCATCGGCACGCACGACTCGATCGGCCTCGGCGAGGACGGGCCGACCCACCAGCCGATCGAGCATCTCGCCATGCTCCGGGCGATCCCGCGCGTCTCGGTCTTCCGCCCCGCCGATGCGAACGAGACGGTGGAGGCGTGGAAGGCCGCGCTCAGGCGGACGGACGGCCCGACGGTGCTCGTGCTCACGCGGCAGAAGCTCCCGATCCTGGACCGGCAGAAGGTGAAGTCGGCGGAAGGCACGCGCCGCGGCGCGTACATCCTGCGCGAGCCCGAGGGCGGCCCGCAGGCGATCCTCATCGCGACGGGAAGCGAGGTCACCGTGG
>DASUXZ010000147.1:0-7362 GCA_036377655.1 Gemmatimonadales bacterium | reverse complement strand
GAGTTCATCGACATCAACTTCGGGTGTCCGGTCAAGAAAGTGGTCAAGCGGAACGGTGGATCGGGGTGCCTCCGCGACATGGACCTGGTGACGCGAATCATCCAGGCGGTGGTCTCGGCCACCCACCTCCCGGTCACCGTCAAGACGCGCAGCGGCTGGAACGACGAGACGCGGGATCCGGTGTCGATCGCCCTCCGGATGCAGGACGCCGGCGCCCGCGCGTTTACGCTGCACGCGCGGACCCGCACGCAGATGTTCTCGGGCAAGGCGCGATGGGACGAGATCGCCCGCGTCGTGGAGGCGCTCGACATCCCGGTCATCGGCAACGGGGACCTCGAGCGCGGCGAGGACGTGCTCCGCATGCGCGATCACACCGGCTGCGCGGGCGTGATGATCGGGCGCGGCGCGTTCGGGAATCCGTGGATCTTCCGCGATGCCCAGGCACTCCTCGCCGGTGCGGCGCTGCCCCCGGCGCCGGATGCGGGCGAGCGCTTCCGCGTCGCCCTCGAGCATGCACGGCTCGCCATCCGCCTCCAGGGCGATTCGCGCCGCACCGTCATCGAGTTCCGGAAGCACCTCGGCTGGTACACGCGCGGGCTCCACGGCGCGAGCGACCTGCGCCAGCGCCTCTTCCAGGTGGAATCGATGGCCGAGGCGGAGGCGATCTTCACCGACTACCTGACGCCGCTCGCGCGGGTCGCGTGACGGCGGGCGAGCTCGCCTCCCTGCTCGGGGAGGTCGCCTCCGGGCGGCTCTCCCCGGACGCCGCACTCGAGCGGCTCCGGCATTACCCCTCCGAGTCACTTCCGTACGCGACGATCGACCATCACCGGGCCCTTCGGCAGGGGCATCCGGAGGTGGTCTTCTGCGAAGGGAAGACCGTCGAGCAGGTGGTCGGCATCTGCAGCCGTCTCGCGGCGGCGAGCGGGACTTTCCTCGGCACGCGTGCCCGCGAGGCGCACGCCGATGCGCTTCGCGATGCCTGGCCCGCCGCGATCTGGCATCCGCTCGCGCGCGTGGTCCATCTCCCCCGGGAGCATGCCGCGCCCCCGGCCGGCCGGGTCGCCATCGTTTCGGCGGGCACGAGCGACCTTCCCGTCGCCGAGGAGGCGGCAGTCGTGGCCGATGCCTTCGGGCTCGAGGTGGACCGGTTCGTGGACGTCGGCGTCGCCGGCCTCCACCGGGTGCTCTCGGCCCAGGAGCGGATCCGGAGCGCCGACGTGGTGATCGTCGTGGCTGGCATGGAGGGAGCGCTGCCGAGCGTCGTCGGGGGGCTCGTGCGCGGCCCGGTGATCGCGGTGCCGACGAGCGTCGGCTATGGCGCATCGTTCGGCGGGATCGCCGCGCTGCTCGGGATGCTCAATTCGTGCGCCTCCGGCGTCACCGTGGTCAACATCGACAACGGGTTCGGCGCGGCGGCGGCTGCAGCCCGGATCCTCGCGCGTGACTGACGCGCTCGAACTCGGCATCGCGCTCGCCGCGGGCGTCGGCGCCGGCTGGTGGCTCGCGCGCCGGCGCGTCCGGCTCCCACTCGCCGGCGCGGCTGGCGCGCACCTCCTCCCTGATCCCGCCCTCCAGTGGCTGCTGCGCGCGCACGGCGGGCTCGGCGTCTGGGTGGCCGAGTACGACCAGGACGAAGAGGCGCCGCGGGTCGAGCGCGTCTTCGACGTGGACCGAGTCCTCCCGGCCCAGGTCGCGGCCATCGACCGGCGGCTCGAGCGGGCGCGCGAGCAGGAGCAGGGCGGGGCCGAACGGCTGGACACCGGCCTCTTCGTGATCCGGGCGGGCGGCGGGTATGCGGTCGGGCTCCTCGTCCCCGACGGCTCCGCATCGCCGCTCGCGGAGCTCGAGACGGATCTCGACCGCCTCCTCGCCGGCGTACGGCGGCGGCCGATCGTCGCAGCGACGCAGGCCCGGCCCGAGGCGCTCGCCATCGAGTCCGTGGGAAGCGTATCGCTGCGGCTCGCCTATCAGCTCGAGCGCATCACCGATGCGGCCGTCGTCGTGGCTTCGCGCGACCTCGACGGCGTGCGGGTGTCCGGAACGTCCAGCTACGCCGATCGGCGCCTCCTCGACCGGCTGCTCCCCGCGGCCGCTCCGCTCGCGCGTGCCGCGGCCGGGGACCGGGCCGCCGAAGGCGTCCATCCGGACGCCACCGGCGATACCGGCGATCGCCGCCAGGCCACCGGATCCGCGTACATCGCTCGCATCGAGGCCGGTTCCGAAACGCTCGGCGCGGTGGCGATCTGGCTCCCGGGCGGCGCGGAGCCGCGTGGCGCCCAGCTCGGCGAGATTCTCGAGAGCCTCCGCGAGGCAGGGCCACGCCTTTCCACCGCGCAGCAGCACGCCAACAAGTCCCGTGAGGCGGCGACGGATCGCCTGACCGGTCTCGGCAATCGCCGCGCGCTCGAGGCGGCGATGAACCGGCCGAACGTCTCGCGCGGGGTGGTCGTGGTGCTCGACATCGATCATTTCAAGCGGCTCAACGACTCGCTCGGCCATCCCGCGGGCGATGCCGCGCTCGTGCATGTCGCGCAGCTCCTCCGTGAGCAGATCCGGAGCTCGGATACCGCTGCCCGGATCGGGGGGGAGGAATTCGCGCTCTGGCTCCCGGGAGCCGATCTCGAGGTCGGCCGCCGGACGGCCGAGCGCCTCCGGACCAAGCTCGGAACGACCGCCTGGGACTGGCAGGGCAGGCCCTGGCCGCTCAGTGCCTCGTTCGGCGTCGCCGCCGTCCCGGACAGCTCGCCGAGCGTCCAGAACCTCCTCGCACACGCGGACCGGGCCCTGTACGTCGCGAAGGAGGCGGGCCGCAACCGGGTCGAGTCAGCCGGGCGGGCGGTTCCGTCGGTCCGCCCCTGAACCCGGACCCGGCTGCACCGGTACCGCCCAGCACCCCGGCTGGCTATATTTCGGACACCCGAGGGGGCGACTGGCTTCGACGGGTCGGTAGAGGGAATTGCAGCGTGCCCAGGTCCAGGATCCTGGTTAAACAGCTTGGAACGATTTACCTGCCAATACTGATCTGGCACTGGCTGCGTAAGCTGAGCTGAGCTCGCTTCACGCACCTTCGCCGTGTGGAGCCCGCCCCGGGCGCCCTCGGCGAATCGAAAATCTGGGCTGGTCCCCGCCGGAGCTCCGACGGCGGGGACGAGATCTCTGGAGCTAGACTTCGGGAAGGTCGGTCGGTTACCGGCCCGGATCGACGGCGAGAATTCCGGCCTACGCACGTAGACGCAGTTTCGGAAGCTGATTCGGACCAGGGTTCGATTCCCTGCGCCTCCATCCCCGCCGCGCAATTGTGCGGCGGTTTTTTTGTGCCCGGTATTCGTACCACTCCTTCCGAAATCCTCCGCTTCTCGAACGTTGAACAGAGTGACTTCCCAACACGATGGCGTGGGAAAGTGGGGTTCCAGTGTTGTCCAATGTTCGTGCTAAACGCATATCCACCAGCGTGTTGAATTGTCATAAAATGCTTCATAGACAGTATGCAGTATGCATTTGCAGGGACAGGGCGCTTCGACACGGCGTCCGGCGCCGGCCACGAGAAAGGCCCTCGAAGCCGAGGGCCTTCCGCGCCGCCTGGTGCCCGTGTCGGGTGACCTTCAGCGGTCTCCGGTCAGGCGTCGCCGTGCCTCCAGGGCCAGTGCGAGCGCATCGTCGGGCGTTCCTGCCGTGCACGTGATGTGACCCATCTTCCGCCCGGGCCGCGGCTCCGCCTTGCCGTAGAGGTGCAACCGCGCGCCCGGAACGGCCAGCGCCCGGTCCCAGTGCGGCTCCCCGGCGGCCCAGAGGTCGCCGAGCAGGTTCACGATCGCGGCGGGGGCCAGGAGCCGGGAATCCCCGAGAGGCAGGTCGCAGAGGGTCCGGACCTGCTGCTCGAACTGGTCCGTGGCGCAGGCATCGAGGGTATAGTGGCCACTGTTGTGGGGCCTGGGGGCGATCTCGTTCACGTACACCTTCCCACCGTCCACCAGGAACAGCTCGACGCCGAGGACGCCGATGTACTCGAGCTCCTCGGCGACTGCCCGGGCGGTCCGCAGGCATTGCGCCGCGGCCTCCTCGGGGATCCGTGCCGGCACGACCGTCGTATCGAGAATCCCGAAGCGGTGCTCGTTCTCACCGGGGGGAAAGGCGGCTACGTCCCCGGCGGCGGACCGGGCGAGGATCACCGAGACCTCGGTCTCGAGCCGGAGACGCTCCTCGAGGATGCATTCCGCTCCGCCGAGGCCATCGAACGCGGCGACGCACTCATCGGCCGTCGCGACGAGCACCTGGCCCTTCCCGTCGTATCCGAGGCGGCTCGTCTTCAGGATCCCCGGCCGGGCGCCGAGCTCCTCGAAAGCCGAGCGGGCGCCGGCGCGGCTTCGCACCGGCCGGTAGTCGGCGGTGGCGAGCCCGGCGTGGCGCATCCGCTCCTTTTCGGAGATGCGGTTCTGCGCCACCGCGACCGCGGCCGGCCCGGGGCGCGTGGGCACGCGCCCGGAGAGGAACTCGAGGGCATGGGCCGGGACGTTCTCGAACTCGGTCGTGACCGCGGCACAGGTGGCCGCGAGGTCCGTGAGGGCGGAATCGTCGTCGTACCGCGCCTCGATCTGCCGGTCCGCGACCGCGCCGGCCGGGCTCCGCGGGTCGGGATCGAGCACCACGACCCGATAGCCCATCGCCCGCGCCCGCAGTGCGAACATGCGGCCGAGCTGGCCGCCTCCGACGACGCCGAGCGTCGCGCCTGGAAGGATCACTCGCCGGCGGGGAGCGTGAGGCCGAGGACGTGGGCCTCCTGGTCGCGCCGGAACGCGGCGAGCCGCTCCGCGAGTGCGGGGTCGGCGCCGGCGAGGAGGGAGACCGCGAAGAGGGCGGCATTCGAGGCGCCGGCCTGGCCGATGGCGAAGGTCGCTACCGGGACCCCGGACGGCATCTGGACGATCGAGAGAAGGGAATCCAGCCCCTGCAGGTGGCGGGTCGGGATCGGGACGCCGAGCACCGGAATCGTCGTCTTCGAGGCGAGCATCCCGGGAAGGTGCGCCGCCCCGCCGGCGCCTGCGATGATGCAGCGGAGCCCGCGGGAGTGCGCCTCCTCGGCGTAGCGGAAGAGGAGGTCGGGCGTGCGATGCGCCGAGACGATCCGCCGCTCGTGCGGGATGCCGAAGGCGGTGAGGCGCCGCGCAGCGTGCTCCATCACCTCCCAGTCGGAATCGCTGCCCATCACGAGGCCAACGACGGGGGCGCTCACTGGTCCGCTCCGCTCTTCATGTCTTCCTCCGGCCATGAACGTGGCTCGAACACGAACGGCCGGGCAGGGCCCGGCCGTCGTGGGTGACGTGGGGCACGCGTCGCGATCAGCGCGTCGACGTGCCGCCGACGGCCGTCGGCTCGAAATCCGAGACGTTGATCTCGATCTCGATGCGAACCGCCGGGAGGTCGTAGTCGAGCGCGGGCTGGGAGAAGGTATCCGGGCCGCTTCCCGTGAGCCGGTTGGCCTCGAAGCTGAAGTCGCCCTCCATCGTGCCGAAGGAGTACCGGCAGGTCACGATCTCGAAGAAGGCCGTGTCCTCGGGGATGTCGTCGCAATCCTCGAAGCCGCCGAAGCCCGACGCCGTGGCCGTGAATGTTCCCTCGCTGCCGAGATACTGCGAATTCGACTCGCCGAGGAAGTAGCGGGCAAAGAGGTCCCCGCCCACCTCGGAATTGACGGAGCTCGGGAAGGAGCCGAGCTCCTGGAGCGTCTGGAGCGCGATCGCGCTGCCGACCGTGCTGTTGCCTGCGTCGAGGTCCGTCCAGCCGAACACGCCGGTCACGACGAACGACTCGGAGGGCTCGCCCTCGACGTTCACCGTCACGAGCGCCTGGCTCGCGAGCGCGCTGTACTCGCCCATCGTCCCGACCTCGGACGCCTGGCCGACGAGGGCACCGAACGACGCGGCGCCGTCGATCCCGAGCATGCCTGCCTGGGCGAGCGCCTGCGTGAGTGCCGCCTGCTCCTGGTCATCGAGTGCTCCGCCCGCCTCGGTGCCGTCGCCGCAACCCGCGAGCAGCACCCCCGCCAGCAACCCCGCCATCATGCTGCGAATCCGCACGGAAATTCTCCCTGAAAGTGGTGAACCGTGGTACCCTGAACCAGCCTAGACCGTGGCGCGCGTCCGGTCCATCGTGCCCCGCTCGGTGAGCGCCGACTGCGCCGCCGCGAGCCGGGCAATCGGCACCCGGAACGGCGAGCAGGAAACGTAATTCATGCCGAGCTGGTCGCAGAAGGCGACCGACGCCGGCTCCCCGCCGTGCTCGCCGCAGATGCCGAGCTTGAGGTCGGGGCGGGTGCCCCGTCCGAGCTGGCAGGCGAGCGTCATGAGCTTCCCGACCCCGGCGCGATCGAGGACCTGGAACGGGTCGTCGTCGATGATGCCCTGGTCGAGGTAGAGCGGAAGGAACCGGCCGGCGTCGTCGCGGGAGAGGCCCCACGTGGTCTGCGTGAGGTCGTTCGTGCCGAAGGAAAAGAACTGCGCCTCGCGCGCGATCTCGTCGGCGGTGAGCGCGGCGCGCGGCAGCTCGATCATCGTCCCGAGCGTGAAGGGCACCGTGATCTGCCGCTCGCCGAACACCTCGCTCGACACCTGCCGCACGATGAGCGCCTGCTTGCGGAACTCGATCACGTTGCTCGTGAGCGGGATCATCACCTCGGGCATGACGCGCCCCTGGCGCGCGGCGACGGTGCACGCCGCCTCGAAGATGGCGCGGGCCTGCATCGCCGTGATCTCCGGGTACAGGATCCCGAGCCGGCACCCGCGGAGCCCGAGCATCGGGTTCACCTCGGTCAGCGAGTCGACGATCCGGCCGAGCTCGTCGGCCGGGAGCCCCATCTCGCGCGCGAGTGCCTCGATCTCGGCGGGCTCCTTCGGCAGGAACTCGTGCAGCGGCGGGTCGAGGAGCCGGATGCAGACGGGATATCCGTCCATGGCGCGGAAGATCGCCTCGAAGTCGGCGCGCTGCATCGGGAGGAGCCGCGCGAGCGCGCGCTTCCGTCCTTCCGTGTCGCGCGCGACGATCATCTCCCGCATCGCCTCGAGGCGGCCGCCCTCGAAGAACATGTGCTCCGTGCGGCAGAGGCCGATGCCTTCCGCGCCGAACTCGCGGGCCCGCTTGGCGTCGTCGGGCGTGTCGGCGTTGGTGCGAATCTTCAGCGTGCGGTACTTGTCGGCCCATTTCATGACGGTGGCAAAGTCGCCGGAGAGCTTGGGCTCTTGCGTGGCAATCTCACCCGCCATGACTTCGCCGGTCGAGCCGTCGATACTAATGGTGTCTTTGGCCGTCAGGGTGCGGCCCTTGACGGTGATCTTTTTCGCCTTTTCGTCAATGTGAATTTCGCCG
>DASUXZ010000146.1:0-13521 GCA_036377655.1 Gemmatimonadales bacterium | reverse complement strand
ACCGTCTCCCAGCTCGGCTACATGTTCCTCGGCGTCGGGACCGGGCTCTACGTGAGCGGCATCTTCCACCTCGTGACCCACGCCTTCTTCAAGGCGCTCCTCTTCCTCGGCTCCGGCAGCGTGATCCATGCGATGCATCACGCCTACCATGCCACGCACTCGCACGAGGACGCGCAGGACATGCGGAACATGGGCGGTCTGCGGCGGTACATGCCGTGGACTTGGGCGCTCATGTGGATCGCGACGCTCGCCATTGCCGGGTTCCCGCTGCTCTCCGGCTTCTTCTCGAAGGACGAGATCCTCGCCGCCGCCTTCGCGCGCGGGGCCGACGCGCCGGTCTACTACGTCTTCTACGCCATGGCGCTCGCGGCCGCCTTCGTGACCGCCTTCTACATGGCGCGGCTCATGGCGATGACCTTCCACGGCGAGAACCGGACCGGGGACGCGGAGCGCCGGCACCTGCACGAAGCGCCCTGGATCATGACCGGCCCGCTCGTCGTGCTCGGGGTGCTGAGCGCGATCGGCGGGATCATCAACCTGCCGGCGTTCGTGGGCGGGAATCACGCGCTCGCGCACTGGCTCGAGCCGGTCACCCGGCCGGCGGAGCGCTTCCTCACGGTCGAGCTGCCGCACGGCGCCACGGAGTACTACCTGATCGGCGCGGCCGTGGCCGTGGGCCTCATCGGGCTCCTCGCCGGGTTCCGCCGGACGCTCGCGCAGCGCACGCCGGTGGCGCGCGAGGCGCCGGCGGAGCGGGGCATCGGGCGGGTGCTCTTCCACAAGTACTGGGTGGACGAGCTGTACGATGCCGTGGTGGTGCGGCCGCTCGTCTGGATCTCGCGGAACGTCCTCTGGCGCGGGGTGGACAAGGGGCTGATCGACGGCGCCGGGGTGAACGGCCCCGCGTGGCTCTCGCGCAACGTGCTCGGGCGGGCGGGGAGCCTCCTGCAGTCCGGGCAGGTCGGCCTCTACGTGGTCTTCTTCCTCATCGGCGCGCTCTGGATCCTGCGCGTCATGGCACGGTGACCGGGCGATGAACGACTTCCTGAACTCGGTCGGCTACGGCCAGTGGATCCTGCACGCGCTCGTGCTGATCCCGCTCGCCGGCGTGCTCGTCATCCTCCTCATGCCCGAACGCAGCGCGAAGCACGTCGCGCTCGCCGTCACCCTCGCCGAGGCGCTCGTCTCGGCCGGGCTCTGGTGGCATTTCGACCCGGCGGGCGGGATGCAGTACTACACCTCGGCGGACTGGCTGCCCCGCTGGGGCATCACCTACCGGACGGGGCTCGACGGGATCAGCCTCTTCATGGTGCTCCTCTCGACGATGCTCGGGCCGCTCAGCGTGCTCGGCAGCTTCCGCTACATCTCGCAGCGGGAGAAGGGCTACTACGCCCTCCTCCTCGCGCTCCTGGCGGGGCTCATCGGCTGCTTCGTCGCGCTCGACCTCTTCGTCTTCTACGTCTTCTTCGAGCTCATGCTCATCCCGATGTACTTCATCATCGGGATCTGGGGCGGGAAGAACCGCCTCTACGCGGCGATCAAGTTCTTCATCTACACGATGTTCGGGTCGCTGCTCATGCTGGTGGCGATCCTCGTGCTCGTCTGGAAGGTCTTCGCCGCCACGGGCACGCTCTCCTTCAGCTACGACCATCTCCTCGCGAATGCGGGGGCCGCGGGCGATCTCGCGCCGTGGCTCTTCGGGGCGTTCGCGCTCGCGTTCGCGATCAAGGTCCCGGTCTTCCCGTTCCATACCTGGCTCCCCGATGCGCACGTCGAGGCCCCCACCGCGGGCTCGGTGATCCTCGCGAGCATCATGCTCAAGATCGGCACCTACGGCTTCATGCGGTTCGCGGTGCCGTTCTTCCCCGACGTCGCGATGAGCCCGTTCGTCTCGGGGCTCATCGTCGTGCTCGCGGTCATCGGGATCATCTACGGCGCGCTCGTCGCCATGGTGCAGCCGGACTTCAAGAAGCTCGTCGCCTACTCGTCGGTGAGCCACCTCGGGTTCGTCATGCTCGGCCTCTGGGGCGGGACCGTGCAGGCCACGCAGGGCGCGCTCATGATCATGATCAGCCACGGCATCTCGACGGGGGCGCTCTTCTTCCTCATCGGCATGCTCTACGAGCGGCGCCACACCCGTGAGCTCGCCGACTTCGGCGGGCTCGCCCGCGTGATCCCGGTGTTCAGCCTGCTCCTCACGGTCGTGGCGCTCTCGTCGATCGGGCTGCCGGGCCTCAACGGGTTCATCGGCGAGTTCCTGGTCCTGCTCGGGAGCTTCGGGGAGCACCCGACCGCGACCATCCTCGCGACGACGGGCGTGATCTTCGCGGCGGCGTACCTGCTCTGGGCGCTGCAGCGGATCATCTTCAACCGGCTCGACCGGGACGAGAACCGCGGGCTCGCCGACCTGAGCGCGCGCGAGCTCGCCGTGATCCTGCCGCTTGTCGCGGCGATCGTCTGGATGGGCCTGATGCCGGGACCGGTGCTGCGGCGCATGGAGCCGGCGGCGGCCCAGTACGTCGAGCTGGCGCGCCCGTCGGCGGGCGGGCTCGCGAAGGCGCCCGCGGGCGCGGAGGTGGGGCGGTGAACGCGATCGACCTCGCGAGCCCGGGCGGCATCGCCCGGGCGCTCCTGCCGGAGATCATCCTCTCGGCCTGGTCGCTCATCGTGCTGCTCGTGATCGCGTGGCGCCACCGCACCGCGGAGGACAGCCGGCTCGCGGGCTGGCTCAGCCTGGCGGGCATCCTGATGGCCGGCGCGGCGCTCGCGGCGCTCTGGCTCGCGGACGCGCGGCCGGCGGGGCTCCCGCTCATGATCGCGCTCGACGACTACCGCTACGCATCCGCGGCGCTCATCCTCCTCGCGGCGGCAGCCACGGTGCTCGTCTCGCTCCGCTACCTGGAGCGTGAGGGACTCATCGCGCCCGAGTACTACGCGCTCGTCCTCATGGCCACCGCGGGCATGATGTTCCTCGCCGGCGCCGAGGACTTCATGGTGCTCTTCCTCGGGCTCGAGGTGATGTCGATCGCCGTGTACGTCCTCGCGGGATACGACCGGCGGAACATCTTCAGCTCCGAGGCCGCCCTCAAGTACTTCCTGATCGGTGCGTTCGCCTCCGGGTTCCTGCTCTACGGCATCGCCCTCGTCTACGGCGCCACCGGGCACACGAACTTCCAGCTCATCGGCGCGCAGCTCGCGGACAGCGAGGTGCCGATGCTCGCCACGCTCGGCCTCGGGCTCCTCCTCATCGGGCTCGGCTTCAAGGTGGCCGCGGTGCCGTTCCACATGTGGGCGCCGGACGTCTACGACGGGTCGCCCACGCCGGTCACGGGCTTCATGGCCACCGGCGTCAAGATCGCGGCCTTCGTGGCGATCGTCCGGATGCTCTTCGAGGCGTTCCCCGTCACCGAGCAGTACTGGCAGCCGGTGATCGGCGTGCTCGCCGTCGTCACGATGATCGTCGGCAACCTCGTGGCGCTGGCCCAGCGGACGCTCAAGCGGATGCTCGCCTACAGCTCGGTGGCGCACGCCGGCTACCTCCTCGCCGCCGTCTGGCCGGGCACGCGGCTCGGCGCCGGCGCGGTGATGCTCTACCTGCTCGCCTACACGCTCACGACCCTGGCGGTCTTCGCCCTCCTCGCCTCCCTTGGCCGGGCGGGCGAGCGCGACGTGCGCTACGACGACATCGCGGGCCTCGCCACGGACCGCCCGTGGACCGCGCTCGGCCTCACCGTCTGCATGCTGTCGCTCATCGGGTTCCCGGGCACGATCGGCTTCATCGGGAAGTGGTACATCCTCCAGGCCGTCATCGCGGAGTCGCATTACATCCTCCCCGTCGTGCTCGTGGTGACGAGCGTGATCTCGGTGGGCTACTACCTCCCGGTGATCATGGCGATGTACATGCGCCCGCGCGCCGCCGCGTCGGAGGCGGCGACCCTCTCCCTGTCGCATGCGGGGGCCGTCGTCGTGGCCGTGTGCCTCGTCGCCGTGGTGGTGCTCGGCGTCCTGCCGGCGGAAACGATCGACGCCACGCTCCGGAGCGCGAGCTCGCTCGTGCGCGCCGCGTCGGCGATGGCCGAGCGCTAGATGAACGTCCCGAAGTCGATCTTCCGGGAGTACGACGTCCGCGGCATCGTGGACGAGCAGCTCACGCCGGCGTTCGCGGAGGCGCTCGGGCGCGCGTTCGCGACCGCGGGCTGGGAGACGCTCGGGCGCGCGCCGGTCCTCGCCGTGGGCCGCGACAACCGGCCGTCGGGCGGGGCGCTCGCCGAGGGCATGCGGCGCGGCATCGTCGCCGCCGGCGGCACCGCGATCGACATCGGCATGGTGCCGACGCCGGCGCTCTATTTCTCGGTCCGCGCGCTCGGGACCGACGGCGGCGTGCAGGTCACCGGGTCGCACAATCCCCCGGAGTTCAACGGCTTCAAGATGGTGCTCGCGGGCGAGTCGCTGCACGGCGCCGCCATCCTCGCGCTCTGGGAGACGATCGTCACCGAGCAGTGGCGCGCGGGGGAGGGGCGGGAGGCGGCCGATTCGTCGGTGCTCGCGCGCTATCGTGACGCGATCGTCGAGCGCAACCCGCTCGAGCGTCCCGTCCGGGTGGTCGTGGACTGCGGCAACGGGGTCTCGAGCCTCGTCGCCGTCGGGACCCTGCGCGCCCTCGGCGCCGAGGTGACGCCGCTCTTCTGCGAGTCGGACGGCACGTTTCCCAATCACCATCCCGACCCGACGGTGCCTGCGAACCTCGTCGACCTCCAGGCGGCCGTCCGCCGCACCGGCGCCGAGCTCGGCATCGCCTTCGACGGCGACGGCGACCGGATCGGCGCCGTGGACGAGAGCGGCCGGATTCTCTTCGGCGACCAGCTGCTCGTCATCTTCGGCCGCGATGCGGTCGAGCGGTTCGGCGCCGGGACGCCGGTGATCTTCGACGTGAAATGCTCGCAGGTCCTGCCCGACGCGCTCGAGAAGGCCGGCGCCGCCCCGGAGATGTGGAAGACGGGCCACTCGCTCATCAAGGCGCGCATGAAGGAGCTCGACGCGCCGCTCGCCGGCGAGATGAGCGGGCACATCTTCTTCGGCGGCGATTACTACGGCTTCGACGACGCCCTGTTCGCGGCGGCGCGCCTCCTCGCGATCATCTCCCGCGGCGGCGACGGCCTCGCGCGCCTCATCGCGGACCTGCCGCGCACCTTCTCGACGCCCGAGATCCGCGTCGATTGCCCCGACGACGTCAAGTTCGACCTCGTGGCCCGGGCGGCGAAGCACTTCGCGTCGAAGTACCCCGTCAACACGATCGACGGCGTGCGCATGACGTTTCCCGACGGCTGGGGCCTCGTGCGCGCGTCGAACACGCAGCCGGTCATCGTGCTGCGCTTCGAGGCGGAGAGCCAGGCGTCGCTCGACGCGCACCAGGCCGAGGTGATGGGGTGGCTCGCGGAGCAGGGCGTCCGCGCCTGACGTGAGCTCCCGCCGCCGCGGGCTGATCGCCGCCGCGGCCGCGGCCGTGCTCCTCCTCTTCGCGGGCCGGTGGATCGCCGTCTTCCTCGCCGACGGCTGGTGGGCAGGCCAGTTCTCCGGCTCCGCCCGTGCCCTCGTGTCCGGAATCGCGCTCCTGCGCCTCGCCATCGATGCGGCGGCCGTCATGGTCGCGGCCGGATGGTTCATCGGCCATTTCCTCGTCGTGGTGCGCGCCGTCGGCTCCGTGCAGATCCCGCGGCACGTCGCCAACATCGAGTTCCGTGAGGCGGTGCGGAGCGACCTGCTCCTCGCCGCCGCGGTCGCCGCCGGAACCATCCTTGGCCTGCTCGTCGGGCTCGACAGCTCGACGCACTGGCGCACCGTGGCGCTCGCCTGGCAGGGCGTCCGGACCGGCGCGATCGAGCCCCTCCTCGGACGGGACACCGGCCTCTACGTCGCCCAGCTCCCGCTCTGGCGGCTCCTGCACCAGTTCGCCCTCCTGCTCGTCGCGATCGCGGCCGGCGTCGTCGCCACCGCCTACGGTGTCATCGGCGCGATCCGCGTCGGCCGGCGGCGCCTCGCCATCAACGATCACGCGCGCGCCCACCTCGGCCTGCTCCTGGCCGTGCTCGCGCTCGTCCTCGCGTGGGGCTACGTGCTCGAGCCATTCGAGCTCGTGGCGGGATACGAAGGGGTGCCGACCCTCGGCAGCTTCGGCCGGGTGACGGTCGTTTCCCCCGCGCTCACCGGCGTGGCGCTCATGGTGGCCGCGCTGTCCGCGCTCTGGGCGTTCCGGCCGCGGCACGCCCTCGTGGCGGCCGCCTGGACGGTGCTCGTCGTCGCGAGCGTCGCCGGCCATCATCTCGCGCCGCTCGTCGCCCGCGGCGACCTCGCCCCGGCGGCGCCCGATTCCACGCTTCGGGAGTTCGAGGCCTTCGCCTTCGGGATGGGGGGCATCCGCGACGGACCGGCGCCGCCCCTCGTCGCGGCCCCGCTCTTCGACGCCGCGTCCGCGCGGCGCGTGCTCGGGGCCGACGCGCAGGTGACGACGCTCGACGCGGGCGCCATCGTCACGAGCGCCGCGACGCGGCCGGCGTGGCTCGTGCTCTCGGGTGCGGAGGATGCGCCCTCCCGGCTCGTCGCGATCGCGGCCGACCGGGCAGGGAGCGGCGGCGGGCCGCTTTTCTACCGCGCCGGGGACTCGCTCGCGTATCCCAACCCCTATGCGATCGCGACGCTGAGCCAGGCGGCCGTCCGGCCCGCGGCGCCGCGGTACGCGGTCGGCGAGCTCGGGCATGGGCTCGAGGTGGGCGGGGTGGGCCGCCGCCTCGCGCTCGCCTGGGCGCTCCAGGCCGGCGAGCTGCTCGGACCGGTCGCCGGGCAGGTGCGCATCGACTGGGGGCTCTCGCCGGGCCAGCGGCTCGCGACGCTCGCGCCGTTCGCCACCTGGTCGGGGGTCCGGGCGCGGGTCGTGAACGGCGCCGTCGTCTGGATCGCGGACGGGTACGTGAGTGCTGCGGGCTATCCGCTCGTCGAGCCGGTCCCGTGGCGCGGCCGGCGCGCCGGCTTCGTCCGGGCCGCCTTCGTCGGCGTCGTGAACGCCACGAGCGGCGCGGCCCACGTCTACCTGCGCGACGAGTCCGATCCCGTCGGTGCCGCATGGGCGCGGGTGAGCCGCGGGGTCGTGGAACCGGCCTCCGCGCTCGCCCCCATGCTCGCGCAGGCGGCCGGCTACCCGGTGGAGCTCTTCGCGCTCCAGGCAGGGGTGCTCGGCGCGCGGCGGAACGGTCCGGGACGGCCCGCGCCGCCACCACCCGGGGTCGCGGCGGTGCAGGCGGCGTGGGACTCGAGCGGCGCCGACGCCCTCGTCCTCCCGTTCCTCTCGGAGGACGGGAGCCGCGTCTCGGCGCTGCTCACCGCGGTCGGGGGTGCCGCACCGGTCGTCGCCCGGGTGGAGAACGGCCTCCTTTCCGGGCGCGCCCTCGAGCGCCGGTGGGCGCGATTCGCCACCTTCGCACCGATCCAGGATTCGATCGACGCGGCCGGCGCCGAGCTGCACGCGTCCGACGTGCACTACTGGCTGTCGCCCGAGGGCGTGGGCTCGTTCCAGGTGCACACGGCAGCGCGGGCGGGCGCGCGGCCCCTCATCGTCTGGGTCACCGTCGCGACGGGACGTCGCCTCGGCGCCGGGCGGTCCTTCACCGAGGCCTGGGAGAACCTGCAGGGGACCACGGCGCCGGCGCCGGCCGGCGTGTCGGCCGGGGCGCTCTCGGAGGCGCGCCACTGGATGCGGCTCGCCGACGAAGCGCTTCGCCGGAGCGACTGGGCCGCGTTCGGGCGCGCCTTCGACGCGCTGCGCGGCGTGCTCGAGCCGCCGTCGGATTGAGCCGTGAATTCCGCTTGCTCCCCCCTCGGTGGGGGACTACCTTGCTACGCCTTTCCGCCCTCCGGGGGACGTTCGTGAATCGCACCGCGGTCCTCGCGCTCGGCGGCAATGCGCTGGCGCGCTCCGATGAGCCAGCCACCATCACGAACCAGTTCCGGCACGCGCGCGAGAGCATCGCGCCGATCG
Source organism: Gemmatimonadales bacterium (assembly GCA_036377655.1). Lineage (GTDB taxonomy): Bacteria > Gemmatimonadota > Gemmatimonadetes > Gemmatimonadales > GWC2-71-9 > CAMLLJ01. The sequence goes on along the minus strand of DASUXZ010000146.1, from coordinate 5,492 downwards.
TCGAGCTCGCGCGCGACGGCTGGCAGATCGCCATCGTCCACGGCAACGGGCCGCAGGTCGGAGACGAGCTCGTGCGGAACGAGCTCGCCCGGGGCACCGTGGAGCCGCTGCCGCTCGGCGTGCTCGTCGCCGGGACGGCGGGCTGGATCGGCTACATGCTCCAGCAGTCGCTCCAGAATGCGCTCGCCCGCGCCGGGGTGGACCGCGCGGTCGCGACGGTCGTGACGCAGACGCTCGTCGATCCGGCCGCCGCGGCAGGCGCGCCTCCCACGAAGCCGATCGGGCACGAGCTCCCCGAGGAGCGGGCGGCGCGCCTTGCCGAGCGGGGCGTCGCGATCGGCCGCGACGGTGCCGGGCGGTGGCGGCGTCTCGCAGCGAGTCCCGAGCCGACCGGGATCGTGGAGGCGCCGCTCGTCCTCCGGCTCGTGCGGGAGGGCGTCATCGTGATCGCGGCGGGTGGCGGCGGGCCGCCGGTGTATCGCGATCCGGCGCTCGGCCTCGAGGGCGTGGACGCCGTCGTGGACAAGGACCTCGTCGCGGCGATCCTCGCGCGCGAGCTCGGCGCCGAGGTGCTGATGATCCTGACCGACGTGGATGCCGTGTATGCCGATTGGGGAACCCCGACGGCCCGGCCACTCCGCAGGATCGGACTCGGCGAGGCCGATGCGCTCCTCGGGGGCGCCGGGCTCGGCACCGGCAGCATGCAGCCGAAGGTCCGCGCGGCGGCGAGCTTCGTCCGCTCCGGCGGCGAGCGCGCGGTGATCGCCCGCCTGTCCGACGGCCCCGCGGCACTGCGGGGCGAAACCGGCACGACCATAGCGAGGGAACAGTGAACCTGCACGAGTACCAGGCGCGCGAACTGCTCAAGGAAGCGGGCGTGCCGATGTTCGAGGGAGGCGTCGCGGCCACGCCCGCGGAAGCCGAGGCGATCGCCGCCCGGCTCGGCGGCCAGGTCGTCGTGAAGGCGCAGGTGCACGCGGGTGGCCGCGGGAAGGCGGGCGGCGTCAAGCTCGCCGCGAACGCCGCGGAGGCACGTGCGCACGCGGAGAAGATTCTCGGGATGACCATCAAGGGCCTCGTGGTGCAGAAGGTCCTCGTCGTCCCGGCCGCGGAGATCGCGAGCGAAGCCTACGTGGGCCTCATCATGGACCGCGCGACGCAGCGCCCCGTGTTCATGGTGAGCGCGGCCGGCGGCGTGGACATCGAGGAGGTCGCTGCCACCGCGCCCGAAAAGATCACCCGGCTGCCGGTGGACCCGGTGTACGGGCTGCTCCCGCACCAGGCCCTCTCCCTCGCCTTCACGCTCTACGACGACATCCGGCAGGTGCGGACGGCGGCGAGGATCATGGAGCAGCTCTACCGGGTGTTCGTCGCGAACGGCGCGTCGCTCGCCGAGATCAATCCGCTCGTCACGACGCCCGCCGGGGAGGTCCTGGCCCTCGACGCGAAGGTCTCGATCGACGACAACGAGCTCGATCGCCGGCCCGACCTGGCGGCGCTCCGCGACGAATCCGCCGAGGAGCCGAGCGAAGTGGCGGCGCGGAACGCGAGCCTCACGTTCATCAAGCTCGACGGCAACGTCGGCTGCGTGGTGAACGGCGCCGGCCTCGCGATGGCCACGATGGACCTCGTCAAGTACTACGGCGGCGAGCCGGCCAACTTCCTCGACATCGGCGGGAGCTCGAACCCGGAGAAGGTCGTGAACGCCCTCCGCATCATCACGAGCGACCCGAACGTGAAGGCCATCCTCTTCAACATCTTCGGCGGCATCACGCGCACCGACGACGTCGCGAACGGCATCGTGGCGGCGACCCGGCAGTTCCAGGTCGGCGTGCCGATCGTGATCCGCCTCACCGGAACGAACGAGAAGGAGGCGTTCCGGATCCTCGAGGGGGTCGGCATGACCGCATTGAGCGACATGGACGAGGCGGTGCAGAAGGTGGTGGCGCTCGCGAAGGAGGCGGCGTGAGCATCTTCATCGACCGGAACACCCTCCTCCTCGTGCAGGGCATCACGGGGCGCGACGGCTCGTTCCACACGCGCCAGATGATCGAGTACGGCACCCGGGTCGTGGCCGGCGTGACGCCGGGTAAGGGCGGCCAGCAGTTCGAGGGGACGGTGCCGGTCTTCAATACCGTGGCCGACGCGGTGCGCCAGACCGGCGCCAACACGTCGGTGATCTACGTGCCGCCTGCCGGCGCCGCGGGCGCCATCTACGAGGCGGCGGACGCGGGCATCGAGTTCATCGTCTGCATCACGGAAGGCGTCCCGGTGATGGACATGACGCGGGTCATGCCCTTCGTGCGCGATCGCGGCGCCCGCCTCCTCGGCCCGAACTGCCCGGGGCTCATCACGCCGGGCGCATCGAAGGTGGGCATCATTCCCGGGAACATCTGCGCGCCCGGGCGCGTGGGGCTCGTCTCGCGCAGCGGGACGCTCACCTACGAAGTCGTGAACCACCTCACGAAGAACGGGATCGGGCAGAGCACCTGCGTCGGCATCGGGGGAGATCCGATCATCGGCACGAACTTCATCGACTGCCTGCGCGCCTTCCAGGACGATCCCGGCACCGACGCCATCGTCATGATGGGCGAGATCGGCGGCACGGATGAGCAGAACGCCGCGGAGTTCGTGCGGCAGTACGTCACCAAGCCGGTGATCGGCTTCATCGCGGGCCAGACGGCGCCGAAGGGGCGCCGGATGGGCCATGCCGGCGCGATCATCTCCGGCTCGAGCGGCACGGCCGAAGAGAAGATGCAGGCGTTCGAGGCGGCGGGCATCGCGGTCATGAAGCGGCCGGCCGACGTCGTGCCGCTCGTCAAGTCGAAACTGTCGTAATCCAGGGGAGGGCACGTGGCAGGGAACCGAACGCTCGCCATCATCAAGCCGGACGCCGTCGCCGGCGGGAAGATCGGCGTCATCGTCGCCCATCTCGAACGGGAGGGGTTCGTCGTGCGCGCCGCGCGCCTCGCGCGGCTCTCGCGGGCGGAAGCCGAGGCCTTCTACGAGGTGCACCGGGGCCGGCCGTTCTATCCGGAGCTGGTCGACTTCATGTCGAGCGGGCCCTGCGTGCCGCTCGCGCTCGAGCGGGAGAACGCCGTGGCGCACTACCGGCAGGTCATCGGTGCCACGGACCCGGCCGAGGCCGCTGCGGGCACGATCCGGAAGCTCTACGCCGAGTCCAAGGGCCGGAATGCGGTCCACGGCTCCGACAGCGACGAGAACGCCGCACGGGAAATCGGCTTCTTCTTTCCCGAGGGCGAGCTCGCGGGGCTCTGGGGCGCCTAGGCGGCCCGGCCGCTTGACCCCAAGTCGTTGTCCCGGTTAGATTAAAGGGCTATGCTGCGGATTGACATGCGGGACCTCCAGCGGGGTCCCGTCGAGACGACGGGCACCCTCGAGCCCGGGGCGCCCGCCCTCGCAGGGCTCGGACTCGAGCTCGAGGGGCCGGTGGAGGTGACGGGTCGGCTGCAGAGCTCGGGAGAAGGCGAATACCTCTGGCGGGGCCAGATCCGCGCGGTGGTGGATGCCGAGTGCCGGCGCTGCCTCACCCCGGTCCGCCAGGAAGTGGACGCCGGCGTGGATGTGCTCTTCAGCACCGATCCCGAAGCGATCGACGATCCGAGCGTGTACCCGCTCGCCGAGTCAGCGACCCACATCGACGTGACGGATGCGGTTCGCGAGGAGCTCGCCCTCGCCGTGCCGACGCTGGTGCTGTGCCGCGAGGATTGTGCTGGGCTGTGCCCCAAGTGCGGCGCAGATCTGAATGCGGAGCCGGCGCACGCGCACGGCTCCGCCGAACCTGTCTGAGGAAACCATGGCAGTCCCCAAGCGTCGAGTCTCGAAGTCCCGGAAGCGGCTCCGCCGCGGCCATCACTCCGCCGCCGGCGTCGCGCCCCAGGCGTGTCCCCGGTGCGGCTCGCCGAAGCTCTCGCACCGCGTGTGTGATTCCTGCGGTTACTACCGGGGCAAGAAGCAGGTCGAGGTCGAGGACAACTAGCGGTGATTCGCGTCGCCGTGGACGCGATGGGGGGCGACAACGCACCCCAGGCCGAAGTCGAGGGAAGTCTCCTTGCCCTGGCCGAATACCCTGACGCGACGATCCAGCTGGTGGGCCGCCCCGATGTCATCGAGGCGGAGCTCGCCCGCCACGCCGGCGTAGACCGGAGCCGCGTCGAGATCCGCCCTGCGTCCGAGGTGATCGGCATGGCGGACAAGCCGCTCGCCTCGGTGCGGAGCAAGCGGGACTCGAGCATCGTCGTGGGCCTCGGGCTCCAGAAGGCCGGCGGGTCGGATGCCTTCGTCTCCGCCGGAAACACGGGCGCCGTGCTCGCGGCGTCCACCATCCTCCTCGGGCTCCATGACGGCGTGGAGCGCGCCTCGGTCGCCACGCTCTTTCCCACCGCAGACGATCCCGTGCTCGTCCTCGATGGCGGCGCCAACGTCGACTGCTCCGCGCGCGAGCTCGTCGGCTTCGCGCGGCTCGGCACCGTCTACATGCGCGACATTCTCGGCCGCGGCGACCCGGCCGTCGGGCTCCTCAACGTCGGCGAGGAGGACGAGAAGGGCACGGCGACGGTCAAGGAAGCCCACCAGCTCCTCCGGGCGCAGCCCGGCCTCCGCTACATCGGCAACATCGAGGGCCGCGACATCCTGGCGGGGCACGAGAAGCACGGTGCCGTGGACGTCGTCGTGTGCGACGGCTTCGTCGGCAACGTGGTGCTCAAGTTCTACGAGTCGGTGGCGCGGCTCATCGTCCGGCTCCTCCGCCGCGACGCCCCGTCGCTGCTCGAGCGCGACGACATCCGCGCCGTGTTCCGCACGCTCGACTACTCGGAGTACGGCGGCGCGCCGCTCCTCGGCGTCCGCGGGGTCTCGATCATCTGCCACGGGTCGTCCGGACCGAACGCCATCCGCCACGCGGTGCGCATCGCCCTCCAATCGGTGCGCGCGGGCCTGAGCGAGCATATCGGCGCCGAGATGGCGCCCCGCGAAGGCGCCCGCGCGTGAGCGGCGCGCTCGCCCGGCCCTTCGCCGCGATCACCGGTCTCGGCGTCGCCGTTCCGCCCAAGGTCATCGACAACGCCTGGTTCGCCGAGCGGCTCGAGACGACCGACCAGTGGATCGTCGAGCGCACCGGGATCCGAGAGCGGCGCATCGCCGAAGCGACGCAGTCCGTCGCCGATCTCTCGCGTGAGGCCGCCGAGCGGGCGATGACCCAGGCCGGGATCACCGCCGCCGAGCTGGACTCGATCGTCCTCGGCACCGCCACCCCCGACCGGCTCCTGCCGTCCACCGCCTGTGACCTCCAGGTCCTCCTCGGCGCCGAGAACGCCGCGGCCTTCGACATCTCGGCAGCGTGCCCGGGCTTCATCTACGCACTCACGGTGGCGGAAGGGCTCATCGCCTCGGGGCAGAGCCGCACCACGCTCGTCATCGGCGCCGAGAAGCTCTCCGCCATTACCGACATGGAGGACCGGAGCACCGCGATC
>DASUXZ010000145.1:0-10504 GCA_036377655.1 Gemmatimonadales bacterium | reverse complement strand
TCGTCCGCCAGACCGCCTACCGGACGATCGAGATGCGCGAGGGCGCCGTCGTCTTCGACAGCGCGGACGAGGCGCAGGAGGAGCACCGGTGAAGCTGCTCACCCGCGAGGCCCTCCTGTCGTTCCGGCGCGCGCCGCTCCTGTCGGCGCTCTCGGTCACGACCATCGCGTTCTCGCTCTTCACGGTGGGACTGTTCGGGCTCATCGCGCTCAACCTCCGCGAGGCGCTCCGCGACCTCGAGGAGCGGGTCGAGATCGTCGCCTTCGTGCTCCGCGGCACGCCGCCCGAGACGATCACCGTCGCCTCGGACGACATCGCCACCTTCCCCGAGGTCCTGACGGTCACCTACGTGACCGAGGACGAGGCCCTCGCCCGGGCGCGGCGCGAGCTCGTCGAGTTCCGCGACGCCTACCGCGACCTCCAGGTGAACCCCCTGCCCGCATCGCTCGAGATCCGGCTCCGGGAGGGCTTCCGCGATGCGGCGCACGCGGCGGCCGTGGCCGAGCGGGTGCGCGGCTTCAGTTTCGTCGAGGACGTGCGCTTCGGGCGGGACTGGGTGGAGCAGCTCGACGACCTCCGCGACCTCGCGGGGATCCTCGGGCTCGTGATCGGCGGCGTGTTCGCCGCGGTCGCCATCGTCATCATCGGCGTCACGATCCGGCTCACCCTGCTGCAGCGCGCGCGCGAGATCCACATCATGCGGCTCGTCGGGGCCACCAACTGGTTCATCCGCGGGCCGTTCCTCCTCGAGGGCGCGCTCAAGGGGCTGCTCGGCGGCGCCCTCGCGATCGTGCTGTGCTACGCCGGCTACCTCACCTTCCGGAACAACACCTCGGTGCTCGGCGGCCTCGTCTTCTTCCAGCCGCATCACATGCTCGTGATCCTCCTGTTCGGGGTGCTGCTCGGGCTCTTCGGGAGCATGATGAGCGTGGGGCGTCATCTCCGGCGGATGGGCGGCCGGATGGAGCGTCGGGCGGCGTGAGGCGCGGCTGGCTCGCCCTCCTCCTCCTCGTCCTTCCGGCGCCGGTCCTCGCGCAGAACACGGCGCAGGAGCTCCAGGAGAGCCGGCGGCGGCTCGAGGAGATCCGGATCGAGCGCGAGCGCCTGGCGCGGCAGCAGCAGCGGCTCCAGGGGCAGGCGCACGACGTGGCCGACGAGCTCGACAACCTCGAGCGCCAGCGGCAGTCCACGAGCCGCATCGTGGACGAGATCGAGCGCCAGATCACGGGGCTCGTGAGCCAGGTGGACCGATCCACCGCCGAGCTCGTGCTCGCGCAGGACAACCTCGCGGAGCGGCGCGCCGTCCTCGAGCGGCGGCTCGTGGACATCTACAAGCGCGGCCCGCTCTACACCTTCCAGGTGCTCCTCGCCGCGGAGTCGTTCGGCGACCTCCTGAGCCGCTACAAGTACCTCTACCTCACGAGCCGGCAGGACCGCGCCCTCGTCGCGGACGTCGAGCGCCTCGCGAGCCGCGTGAGCCAGCAGCGGCAGGAGATCGTGCGGGTGAAGGAGCAGCTCGACAACACCCGCACCGAGCGCGAGGAGGAGCTGGACCGGTACGGCCAGCTCGCGCAGCAGCGGAGCCGGCGGCTCGCCACGCTGCAGCGCTCGGCGCGCGAGACCGAGCGCCGGCTCGCCCAGCTCGAGCGGGACGCGGCACGCCTCACCGACGTGCTGGCGTCGCTCGAGCGGGCACGCGTCGAGGAAGAGGCGCGGGCGCGGCGCGCCGCGGCGAGCGCCGGGACGCCCGTCGCCGCCCCCGCGCGCGGCTCGATCACCACCGCCAGCCTCGGCCGGCTCGAATGGCCGGTCGAGGGACGGATCGTCTTTCCCTTCGGGCGGCAGACCCTGCCGAGCGGCGGCGTGGTGCGGAACAACGGCATCGGGATCGGCGCGGCGGCGGGAACGCCGGTGAAGGCGGTGGAATCAGGGACGGTGGCGCTCGTCGAGCGGCTCAGCACGTACGGGCTCTCGGTGATCGTGGCCCACGGCGACGGCTACTACTCGCTCTACATGCAGCTCCGGTCCGCCGCGGTGGAGCGCGGCGCGACGATCACGCGGGGGCAGGTGATCGGGACGGTGGGGGGCGAGAATTCCGACTTCGGGCCGCACCTCCAGTTCCAGATCCGAGGGGACAACGAGGTGGCGCTCGACCCGACGGAGTGGCTGAGGCGGAGGTGAGGTCCGCTAGCCCGCGTACTCTGCGACGCCGATGCGGCCGCTCGACTGGCCCTTGGCGCGAAGCAGCGCCGCCTCGGCGAGGGCGAGGAGGTCGTCGACCCGCTCCGCGGCGGGGTGCGGGTAGCTCACGATCCCGGCGGTGATCCGCGGTCGGTCGCCCTCCTCGAGTCCGGCGAAATCGTGCGCGCCGAGGCGGGCGCGCATGCGCCCGATCGACGTCCGCGCGCCTTCGGCACCGGTCTCGGGAAGCAGGATCGCGAACTCGTCGCCCCCGTAGCGACAGACGAGGTCCGGCACGCGCACGGTCCCGCGCAGGAGCTGCGCGAGCTCGGCCAGGAGCCGGTCGCCCCCCTCCGCTCCGAGCCGGTCGTTGAAGTCGCGGAGCCCGTCCACGTCGAGCAGGACGACGCTGAAGCCGAGCGAATAGCGGCGGGCGCGCTCGAACTCGCCGCGGATGCGGTCCTCGAGGAGGCCTGCGGTCCCGCAGCCCGTCAGCGGATCGACGCCCGGAGGCGTCCCGTTCCTCCCGCCGCCCGTGAGGGCCCGCGCCGCCGCGCGCGCGAGGCTGTCGGCAAAGGCGACCTGCGCCTGGGTGAGGCGGGCGCGCGGCTCTCGTGGGCGGAGGAGGAAGACGCCCACCACCTCCCCGTCCACCCGGACCGGCAGCGCGACGATGCTCCGGAGCTCCACGCCGGGGTGCTGGACCGCCCAGCGCCGCCGGGCCTCGTGAAAGAGCGGGTCCGACTGAGCGTCCCCTATCACCACCGGCTCGCCCGTCCGGCGCGCTTCGGCGATCTCGGGGTAGCGGGCGAGGTCGAGCGACAGGTCCGTGGTTCCCGGCCGCTCGAAGTCGGCGACGACGCGGCCGTGCGACGCTGTCGGAGGGGTCAGGACGAACGAGCACCGCGCGAGATCGAGCGCGCGGGCCACGCGGCGGCAGAGCTGGTGCAGCACCTCCTCCGCCCGGAGCGAGCCGAAGACGTCGTGCGCCAGGTCGAAGCTCGCCTCGAGCTCGACGGCCGGCCCGGCTCGCCCGCTCGACTGGCTCTGCCGGCGCCGGAGCACGAGCCGGGCGCAGAGCTCCGGCAGGTTGATCGGCGCGGCCATGGCATCGTCGGCCCCGTAGGAGAGCGCGCGGTAGGGACCTTCGCGGTCGGTCGACGCGAGCGCGACGATGCGCGGCATGGCCGGACCGAAGGCGTATCCCGCGGCCTCGAGCGTGTCGGCGAGCTCGGCATCGGCACCGGCGGCTGTGACGAGTATGACGTCCGGGGCGGCGTCGGGCGGCTGCTCGGCGCGCGGGTCGTCCGACTCGTGGACGCGGAACCCGCTCCGGGCGAGTGCGCGCTCCAGTCCTTCGGGGCGCGCCGAGGCGTCCCCGAGCAGGAGCACTCGAAGGCCGGGCTCTCCCGGATCTACCGCGTCAGGCACAGGCACACGGGAAGGAAATGGGTTGCTCCATGACCGGCGAAACGCTCGGTGCGCACGTCTCCACGCAGGGGGGAGTCCAGTCCGCGCCAGCGCGCGGGACCGCGATCGGTGCGTCGGCGCTCCAGATCTTCACCAAGACCCCCAATCAGTGGCGCGATCCGGTCATCACCGCCGAAGCCCGCGACGCCTTCCGGGCTGGCTGGCTGGCCAGCGGGATCGGAACGATAGTGGTGCATGACTCGTACCTCATCAACCTGGCGTCGCCCGATTCCACGCTAAGCGCACGCTCCGCAGCATCATTCATCGCCGAGCTCGAGCGGACGACGTGGCTCGGAATCTCGGCGGTAGTGTCGCATCCGGGCAACTATATCGACGACCGGGACCGAGGCCTCGACCGGAACGCCGCGGCCCTGAGTCACTGCCTGTCCACCGTCCCGGGAAGCGTGAAGGTCCTCCTCGAGACGACCGCGGGGACCGGCACCGCGCTCGGGAGCACCTTCGAGGAGCTCGCCGGCCTGCGGGACCGGGTTCCGGCGCAGCTCCGGCACCGCGTCGGCTTCTGCGCGGATACGTGCCATCTCTACTCCGCGGGCTACGACCTGGCCGGCGCGTACGATGCCGTCTGGGAGGAATGGGACCGCGTGATCGGCCTCGAGCACCTCGGCTGCCTTCACCTCAACGACTCGAAGACGCCGTTCGGCTCCCGGCGCGACCGGCACGAGCTCATCGGCGAGGGCTCGCTCGGGCCGGAGCCGTTCCGCCGGATCATGCAGGACCCGCGCTTCGCGGCGGTCCCCAAGCTCCTCGAGACCCCGAAGGGCGACGACATGGTCACCAACGACCGGCGCATGCTCCGCCGGCTCCGGCGGTATGCCCGCCCGCGGCCGCTCCGCGCGCGTTGACCACCCTTTTTCCGGCGGACATCTTCTACCGATGAAGAAACCCCTCCTGCTCCTCCTGCTGGCCTCCCTGCCGGCCTCCGCCCAAGCGCAGCTCGACTACTACGCCCGCCTCGGGCTCACGGGGTCCTCGGCGCTCGTGCGCGACGTGCTCTTCCAGCCCTACGAGACGAAACAGGGGATCTCACCTACGCTCGTCGCCGGCTTTTCCATTCCGGTCGGCACCGACAACCGGCTCGGCATCGAGGGGCAGCTCACGAGCGGGCCGCTCCGGGCGGAAACGAGCGGCGAGGGCGGGAGCAGCGACGCCGACCTGGGCCGCCTCACGACGTTCTCCGCGCTCGCGAACGCCGAGGGAACGGTCTCGGGACCGGTCCGCTGGCGGATCGGGATCGGGCTCATCAAGTATCTTCCGTCGGAGGAGGCCGGCCTCTTCGCGCAGGGGGGACCCCTCCGGTACTTCGTCGGCGGCGGGCTCGACTTCCGGCGCCCCGCGTTCCCGGGCTGGGACCTCATGGTCTCCGCCCGGTACGACTTCCACCGCTTCACCACCGAAGAGCTCCGCGACCGCGGCTTCACCCAGGCCCAGGGTGTCCAGCGGGGCTCGCTCACCGCTGGGCTCGCGAGGAGCCTCGGGATCGCACGATGACACGACGCCCCTGCCTTGCCGCCATCGCGGCCCTCACTGCGCTCGCCGCCTGCGGCGAGATCGGCGCGCCGACGCGCGCCGACATCTACGAGTGGCGCATCATCTCGACGCCCGACACGTTCGCCTTCCACTGGCCGCGCGAGCAGCTGCCGGTCCGGATCTGGGTCCAGGACATCCACGACCTGCCGATGCACACCCAGAACGCGATCGACGGGTGGAAGTCGGGCTTCCTCTACCGCGAATGGGACGCGGTCCTCGTGGACGATTCGCTCGACGCCGACGTCCTCGTGCTGTCGAAGTTCCCGAACGGGCCCACGATCCTCCTCGGGCGCGTGGATGCCTGCGAGGGCTACACCGACCTCGACCTCGACACCGAGACCAAGGTGCTCACGCTGCCGATCCGGATCTACGCCGTGCCGCGCTATGATCCCGACCTCGAGGAGACGAAGGCCTGCTTCGGGATCGTGATGTACCACGAGATCGGCCACGCGATGGGCATCTTCCGCCACTCGCTCGACCCGGACGACATCATGTACTTCAACCCGACCACGGCGTCGCCGACACGCCGGGACTTCCAGACCGCCGAGGTGCTCTATCACGCGCCGGCGACGGTCACGACCGCGCACCCGGGCGACTGACCCTGACCCCGCCACTCACTCCCGATCGCCGGGCCCAGGCCCTCGCGTACCACGAGGAGGGCCGGCCCGGCAAGATCCAGGTCGTCGCCACCAAGCCCACCCAGAACCAGCGCGATCTCTCGCTCGCCTATACCCCGGGCGTGGCCGAGCCGTGCCTCGCGATCCGCGACCGGGCCGAGGATGCGTATCGCTACACGGCCAAGGGCAATCTCGTGGCCGTGGTGTCGAACGGAACGGCGGTGCTCGGCCTCGGCGACATCGGGCCGCTCGCCGGGAAGCCGGTCATGGAGGGCAAGGGGGTGCTCTTCAAGACCTTCGCGGACCTCGACGTCTTCGACCTGGAGATCGCCGCGAAGGACCCCGACGACGTCATCCGTTTCTGCCAGATGCTCGAGCCGACCGTCGGCGGGATCAATCTCGAGGACATCCGCTCCCCGGACTGCTTCTACATCGAGGAGCGCCTGCGGGAGACGCTGTCGATCCCGGTCTTCCACGACGACCAGCACGGCACGGCGATCATCTCCGGCGCGGCGCTGCTCAACGCGCTCGAGGTCACGAAGCGGGAGATCGCGGACGTGCGCGTGGTCTTCGTCGGCGCGGGCGCGGCGGCGATCGCGACGGCGGAGCACTACGTGCGCCTCGGGGTGCCGCGGGAGCAGGTCACGATGTGCGACCACAAGGGCGTGATCACCGCGCGGCGCACCGACCTCGACCCGTTCAAGGCGCGCTTCGCGCGGGACGACGCGCCGGACACGGTCGCCGCCGCGTTCGAGGGCGCCGACGTGTTCGTCGGGCTCTCCGCGGCCGGGGCGGTCACGCCCGACCTCATCGCGCGGATGGCGCGGGACCCGATCGTCTTCGCGCTCGCCAATCCGACCCCGGAGATCCTTCCCGACGAGGTGCGCGCGGTCCGGCCCGACGCGGTCATCGCCACGGGGCGCACCGACTATCCGAACCAGGTCAACAACGTCCTCGGCTTCCCGTTCATCTTCCGCGGGGCGCTCGACGTGCGCGCCCGTGCCATCAACGAGGAGATGAAGATGGCGGCGACGCGGGCGCTCGCGTCGCTCGCCCGGGAGGACGTGCCCGACCTCGTGCTCCGCGCGTACAACCTGCCGAGCCTCCGGTTCGGCCGCGACTACCTCATCCCGAAGCCGTTCGACTCGCGGGTCCTCCTCTGGGTGGCGCCGGCGGTGGCCTGGGCGGCCATCCACACGGGCGTGGCCACCGAGATCCTCGACATCGAAGAGTACCGCTCCCGCCTCGACTCACGCCTCGGGCGCGGGCGGGCGGTCATGCGCGGCCTCATGAACCGCGCCGCGTCCGAGTCCCAGCGGCTCGCGCTCACCGATGCCGATGACCCGCGCGTGCTCCGCGCGGCGCGCATCCTCATGGACGAGACGATCGCCCAGCCTCTCCTCATCGGGGACGAGGAGGTGATCGGGCGGGCCGCGCGCGACGCGGAGGTGTCCCTGCACGGCATCACGGTCATCAACCCGCGGGATTCCGAGGCGCGCGCCCGCTACGCCGAGGCGTTCTGGGAGCGGCGCCAGCGGCGCGGCGTGACGCGGGCCGAGGCGCGCCGGCGCATGCTGCAGCCGGAGTACTTCGGGGCGATGATGGTGTCGCTCGGAGACGCCGATGCCATCGTGGTGGGCGAGAACCAGCATTACCCGCGCGCGATCCGGCCCGCGATCGAGGCCGTCGGAGCCGAGGCGCAGGCCGCGCTGGCCGGGATCTACATGATGGTCACCCAGAGCGACACGCTGTTCTTCGCGGACTGCACGGTCAACATCGAGCCCGACGCCGCCCGGCTGACGGAGATCGCGATCGCGGCCGCGAATTTCGTCCAGCAGCTCGGGATCGAGCCCCGCGTGGCGATGCTCTCGTTCAGCAACTTCGGCTCGGTCCGTCACCCGGCCCAGCAGAAGGTGGCCGACGCGGTGCGGATGCTCCACCAGCTCCGCCCTAACCTCAAGGTGGACGGCGAGATGCAGGCGGATACCGCGGTGGTCGAAGGGGTGCTGCAGCGGCAGTATCCCTTCAACCGGTTGCACGGGCCTGCGAACGTGCTGATCTTTCCGGACCTGAACGCGGCCAACACCTGCTACAAGCTCCTCGGACGGCTCGGAGGCGCCCAGGCGATCGGCCCGATTCTGGTAGGACTCGCCGCACCGATCCACGTGCTGGAGCGGGACTCCAGCGTGGACGACATCGTCAACATGGCGGTCATCGCGGCCGTGGACGCGCAGGAGCGCGGACGCCGGCACGCCGACGCACCGAGCACCGCCTAGACCAGGATACCCATGACTGCGCAGAGCCCGGCCCGTTCCGCCACGTCCGCCCCCGACCAGCCGATCAAGGCGCGCACGGTCCTCGCCAACCTGAACGCCGCCGAGCTCATCGAGGCGGCGGTGCGCCGGAACGAGGGAAGCCTCACGGACCGCGGGGCATTCGCCTCGGTGACGTCCCCGCACACCGGCCGCTCGGCGAAGGACAAGTTCGTCGTGGACGAGCCGGGAAGCAGCGCGAAGATCTGGTGGGAGAAGAACGCGAAGATGGACGCGGCCGCGTTCGACCGGCTCCACGCCGCGGTGCGGGAGCACCTCTCGCCGCAGGAGCTCTTCGCGCAGGACCTCTTCGGCGGCGCCGACCCCGCCTACCGGCTGCCGGTCCGGTTCTACACGCCGAACGCGTGGCACGCGCTCTTCGTGCGGAACATGTTCATCCGGCCCGAGGCGGCCGACCTTGCGGACTTCACGCCGCGCTTCACCGTCCTCCACGCGCCGGAGTTCGAGGCCGACCCCGCCGAGCACGGCTGCCGCACGGGGACGGTCATCGCGCTCAACTTCGCGAAGCGGCTCGTGATCATCGCGGGCACGCGGTACGCGGGCGAGATGAAGAAGTCCATCTTCACCGTGCTCAACTACCTCCTCCCGGAGCAGGGCGTCCTCCCGATGCACTGCTCGGCCAACATCGGGCCCGAGGGAGATGCCGCGGTGTTCTTCGGGCTGTCCGGCACCGGGAAGACGACGCTCTCGGCGGACCCGACGCGCCAGCTCATCGGCGACGACGAGCACGGCTGGAGCGATCGCGGCGTGTTCAACTTCGAGGGCGGCTGCTACGCCAAGGTGATCCGCCTCCGCCCCGAGACCGAGCCGGAGATCTTCGCGGCCACGCAGATGTTCGGCACGGTGCTCGAGAACGTCGTGATGGATCCCCGCTCGCGCGCAGTGGACTACGACGCCGACGCGATCACCGAGAACACGCGCGCCTGCTATCCGATTCACTACATCCCGAACCACGTGCCGAGCGGCCAGGGCGGGATCCCGAAGAACATCGTCTTCCTCACGGCGGATGCCTACGGCGTCCTGCCGCCGATCGCGCGGCTCACGGCCGAGCAGGCGATGTACCACTTCCTTTCCGGCTACACGGCCAAGGTGGCCGGAACCGAGCGCGGCGTGACCGAGCCGTCGGCGACGTTCTCGAGCTGCTTCGGCGCCCCGTTCCTCCCGCTGCCACCGGGCGTCTACGCCCGCATGCTCGGCGAGAAGATCGAGCGCCACGGCGTCCGGGTCTGGCTCGTCAACACCGGCTGGACCGGCGGCCCTTACGGCACCGGCTCGCGCATGAAGCTCGCGCATACGCGCGCCATGGTCCGCGCCGCGCTCGCCGGCGTGCTCGAGAAGGCGACCTTCACCCGCGACCCGATCTTCGGCGTCGAGGTGCCGGACGCCGTGCCCGAGGTGCCCGCGTCGGTGCTCTCGCCGCGCGGCACCTGGCCGGACGGCGCGGCCTACGACGCGCAGGCGGCGAAGCTCGCCGGCATGTTCCGCGAGAACTTCCGCCAGTTCGAGAGCCAGGTCGACGAGAAGGTGAAGGCGGCGGGGCCGAGGTAGCCGGGGCGCCCGCCCCATCGCATGTCCGGTACCGAGCTCGATGTCATCCGCGATCCGCTCTGGGACAACATCCGGCTGGACCGTCCGGCCCAGCGCGCGCTCGACACGCCCACGATGCAGCGGCTCCGCTACATCCGGCAGCTCGGCCATGCCTTCCTCGTCTATCCCGGCGCTACCCACACCCGCTTCGAGCACGCCCTCGGCGCCTATCACCTGACGCGCCGCGCGCTCGCCGCGCTGCAGGAGCGCGGCGAGCTCCACGGCACGGGCGAGCGCGATTGCCTCGCCATCCGCTTCGCCGCACTCCTCCACGACATCGGGCACTACCCCTTCTCGCACGCGCTCGAGGAGGCGGGCTTCCCGCTCCATGAGGCGCAGGGCGTGGCGCGGCTCGGGCGCGGGGAGCTCGGAGAGATCCTCGAATCGGAAGGGGGGCCGGGATTCGCCGAGGAAGTCGGGCTCCTCATCCGCGGCCGGAGCCGGAGCCCGCTGCAGGGCCTCATCTCCGGCTCGCTCGACCTCGACAAGATCGATTACCTGAGCCGCGACGCACACATGTGCGGCGTGCCGTACGGGATGGTGGACGTGGACCGGCTGCTCGCGTCGCTCGTGATCCTCGAGTCGGGCGGGCGGCGCGAAGTCGGGGTGCACGAGAAGGGGGTGAGCGCGCTCGAGTCGCTGCTCTTCGCCAAGTACCAGATGTACCGGAACGTCTACTGGCACCACGCCGTCCGCTCGGCGACCTGCATGTTCAAGCGCGCGGCGCGCGCGGCGGTGGCGGCTCGCGTCGTCTCGATCGAGGCGATC
>DASUXZ010000144.1:0-2669 GCA_036377655.1 Gemmatimonadales bacterium | reverse complement strand
ATCCGATACACGATCGAAATCGGAATCCGCGTCCCGTCCCCCGCCACCGCGAACTCCCGCACCGCCCGGTACTCCCCCGGATCGTACCCCCCGAGCACCGGCTGCCGCTTGAGGAGGGTGGTCTCGCGGGTGCGCATGTCGTAGTCGTAGACCGAATTGGGCGTCACCGGCGAGGTGTAGAGGAAGCGGAGCGTCGCGGTGTCGAACTCGGGGTTCCGCGCCGGCGTGATCGAGTAGACCTCCTCGTCGAACGCGATGCGATGTTCCTGGCCCGTCATGAGGTCGAGGATGCGGACGTGCGGCGTCGCATCCTCGCGCTCGTAGATGGCGAGGTGGCCGGCGAAGGCGTCCACCCCGTCGAGCTTCACCGACTCGCGGTGCGGGAGCACCGTGATCCAGTCGGCCTTCGACGTCGTGTCGAGCGGGGCCTCGACGAGCCGGAAGTTGACCGCGGCGTCGTTCGTGACGATGAAGAACCGGCTCCCGTGGTGCTCCACCGCGTACTCGACGTTGGGCTCCCGCCGTGCGAGGAGTCTCGGCGTGCCGAACGGGTCGGCCGCCTCGAGGACCCGCACCTCCGACGACGAGTGGCTGCTCGCGTGCACCAGGAGGAACCGGCGGCTCCGGGTCTTCTCGAGCGAGACGATGAACCGCCCGTCCGGCTCCTCGAACACCACCCGGTCCTCCCCGACCGGCCGGCCGAGCTCGTGGCGATGGAGCCGGCAGGGGCGCTCGGCCTCGTCGGCGGTGACGTAGAAGAGGACGCGGCCGTCCGCGCTCCACTCGAGGCCGTACGTGACCGGGGTGATCGTCTCGGGGAGCTCGGCGCCGAACTCGAGGTCGCGCACCCGGAGCTCGTAGCGCTCGTCGCCGTTCAGGTCCACGAGGTACGCGAGGAGCCGGTGATCGGGCGACGGCTTGAGCGCGCCGAGCCGGAAGTAGTCGCTGCCGGCGGCGAGCTCGTTCTGGTCGAGCACGACCTCCTCGGGCGCATCGAGCGACCCGCGCCGCCGGCAATGGATCGGGTACTGCTTGCCGGCCTCGGTGCGCGAGTAGTACCACCACCCGTCCACCTGCTCGGGCACCGACAGGTCGGTCTCCTGGATCCGGCCGAGCATCTCGGCGTAGAGCCGCTCCTGCAGCTCCTCCGCCGGCGCCATGAAGGCCTCGGTCCACGCGTTCTCCGCCTCGAGGTACGCGCGCACGTCCGGGTTCCCGCGGTCGCGGAGCCAGTGCCAGTCGTCGGGGCGCGCGTCGCCGTGGTGGAGATGCACGTGCGGGCGGCGGGGGGCGAGCGGGGGGGCCGGGGCCGGCTCCGGGCCGCGATCGCCGGGCTCCGGGTGAGCGTCCCGCCCGGGCGCGCTCCGCGGATAGGTGACGGACGCGCCCCTCGAGGCCCGCGATCCGGGCCCCTCGACCACCCGCAAGTCCTTTTCTGCCATTGGATTCCCCTGAGTTCCGCCGCTCCCTGCCCGCCGACCGCTCCGGGCGATCCGGCGGGGCACGCAATCAAGGGCGGGGGACGCGCCGGGTCAAGGCGTATCGTGTAACAGCGCAAACCATTAAAACGCAATCACTTGCGGGGGTGAGAGGGGTCACATCGGGCCCGGGGTCGAGGCGGTATCGTGTGCGGTCGTGACTGAGCATTTCACAGCGAGGGAGACGATGCATACGAGCAGACGCTTGATTCACGGATTGATGGCGGGGGGCCTGATGGCATTCGCCTCGGCCTGCAACGAAACGCGCGATACCGGCGCGGTCACCACCGAGAAAGAGGGCGGCACGTCCACGACGCCGACGGCCGAAATGGTCGAGGAGCGCGACAACGCGCTCGTCCGCGTGGTGAACGCGATGCCGGGCGGCGCGGCGAGCATCTATGCGGGTGACTCGCTCGCCTTCGCCAACGTCGCGTTCCGGGCGGTGACGGACTGGAAGGAAATGCCGGACGATTACTTCGGCTTCAAGGTGGTGAATGCCGGCGCGCGCTCGGACGACGACGCGCTCGCGGAGAACCGCGAGAAGCTCGGCAACGGCGGGCACTACACGATCATCGCGCTGCCGGACGACGACGGCGACGCCGACAACGACGGCACGCTCCGCGTCCTCGACGACGACCTCAAGCCGATCACCGACGGCAAGGCGCGCGTCCGCTTCGTGCACGCGGTGAGCGGGCTCGACGACGAGATCAGTGTCTACGTGCGCGGGAACGACAACGCGCTCGTGGACGGCGTGAACTTCAGCCGCGAGGCCGGGTGGAACGAGGAAGACCCGATCCAGGGCGCGACGCTCGAAGTCCGCACCGAGGACAGCGAGCGGCCCCTCGTGACGATCCCGAACGTGAATCTCGAGGCCGGGAAGAGCTACACCTTCGTGATCACGGGCGCCGGGCAGCGGGCCGAGGTGATCCAGTTCTCCGACAGCGTGGCGCATGACCCGGATCGGGACGATGCGATGCCGGATGATCGGGCGGAGAAGAGGCAGTAAGGACAGTAGACAGCAGACGGTAGGCAGTAGGCAGCAGGAGGGCGCGGCGTCGGGGTTTTGGCGCCGCGTTCTGCGTTCGGAATGTGGAAAGAGCGGACGCGGTAGGGAGTCGAGTGGGTGCGGGAGCGGTTCGGGGGGATCGAGGGGCGATTCGAGCGGGTCGAGGAGCGATGCGAGAGGGTCGG
>DASUXZ010000143.1:0-20137 GCA_036377655.1 Gemmatimonadales bacterium | reverse complement strand
ACCCCGGAGCGCTTCCAGCGGGTCGGGGCGCGGACGCCGAAGGGCGTGATGCTCTACGGCCCGCCGGGAACGGGCAAGACGCTCATGGCGCGCGCCGTGGCGGGCGAGGCGGGCGTGCCGTTCTGGAGCATCTCGGGCTCGGAGGTGACGGGCTTCATCGTCGGGCTCGGCGTCATGCGGGTCAAGTCGCTCTTCAAGAAGGCCCGGAAGCGCGGCGGCGTGATCTTCATCGACGAGATCGACGCCCTGGGAGGACGCCGGGGCCGGAATCAGTCTCATAATGAGGACGATCGGACCCTGAACCAGCTCCTCGTGGAGCTCGACGGGTTCTCGCCGACCGACGGCGTCGTCGTGATCGCGGCGACGAATCGCCCCGAGGACCTCGATCCGGCGCTGCTCCGCCCGGGCCGCTTCGACCGCTCGGTGTCGGTGGGCCTCCCGACGGCCCCCGAGCGCGAAGCGATCCTCCGGCTCCACGCGGCCCAGCGCCGCGTGCCGCTCGGCGGCACCGTGGATCTCGGCCGCCTCGCGCGGCTCATGCCGCAGACGAGTGGCGCGGAGCTTGCCAACCTCATCAACGAGGCCGCGATCGTCGCCGCGCGCGAGGATGCGTCCCTCGTGAACTGGACGCACATCGAATCTGCCCGCGACCGGCTGCTGCTCGGCAAGGAGCGGCGCGGCTTCCAGGCGAGCGACCGCGAGTGGAACGTCGTCGCCATGCACGAGGCCGGGCACGCGCTGCTCGGCGTGCTCTGCTGCCCCGACGACGGGTTGCACAAAGTCACGATCCAGCCGCGCGGCCAGGCGATGGGCGTCGCGTTCTTCTCCCCCGACGGGGACCAGCACCTGCACTCACGGCGCTACCTCGAGGGACAGATCCTCAAGGGGCTGGGCGGGCGGGCGGCGGAAGAGGTGCTCTTCGGGGCCGATGCGATCACGAGCGGAGCGCGGAGCGACCTTCAGCACGTCACGCGCATCGCCAAGGAAATGGTCTATCACCTCGGCATGGGGCAGACGTCGGGCCTCATGGTGCTGGACGCGCAGAACGGGCAGGCCAGCGCCGAGACGCACGCGCTCATGGACCGCGAAGTCCGCGGGATCATCGAGCGCCTGTATGCCCGGGCCGTCGAGATCGTGCGCACGCACCGCACCGCCCTCGAGGCCCTCGGCAACGCGCTCCTCGAGCGGGAGACGCTCGACGGACCGGATGCACTCGCAATCATGGTGGCGCACGGATTGGAGACGAGCGCCGCCTAGGCAGGCCGCCAGGAGCTCGAGATGAAGGCCACACCCCTGCTCGTCATCGCCGCGCTGTCCGCCGCCTCCTGGTTCGGAGGTGCCTGGGCGGCGCGTGCCGTCGAGGGGGTGCCTGCGCCGCGTCCGCGAGCGGCGGCGCTGTTCCACGCCGCGGTGGATACGGTCCTCGAGAACTACGTGGACGGCGGCGAGCGGTCCGGGCTCTACGACGGCGCCGCGCGCGGCCTGCTCTCCTCGCTCGGCGATCCCTACGCCGAGCTCCTCCAGGACGAGCGCTACCGCAGCTACAACGAGCGCCTGTCGGGCACGCGCCTCGGGCTCAAGCTGCGGCTTACGCCGCACGAGGGTGGCGTTACCCTCGCGCCATCGGCCCTCCGCGCCCTCGGCGCGGACATCGGCATCGGCCCGCGCGACGACATTCTCGAGGTGAACGGCCAGTCCACCGACGGGTGGACGTCCGCGGATGCGGCGCGGGCGCTCGCCGGGAGCGACGGCGGGGAGATCACGCTGCTCGTCCGGCCCTATGGCTCGGACCGCACCGAGATCCGGCGCGTGGCCCGCACCGAAGTGCACGTCCCGGCGGTCTCCCCCGGCGTGATGCTCGCGGGGCGAGCCGGCTACGTCGCCCTCCACGCCTTCACCGAGGCGTCGCCGCGCGAGCTTCGCGGCGCGGTCGACGCGCTCCGCGCTCGCGGGATGCGCACCCTCATCCTCGACCTCCGCCACAATCCCGGGGGCCTGATCCCGCAGGCCGTCGAGGCCGCAGGGCTCTTCCTCGAGCGCGGAGACACGGTCGCCGTCACCCGTGGCCGCACCGCCGAGCACTCGCGCGTATACGTGAACCGCACGACGGAGGCGTGGCCGGGCCTCCGGCTTCTCGTCCTCGTGAACGGCGCCTCCGCGAGCGCGTCCGAGCTCATGGCGGCCGCCCTGCAGGACCACGGCCGCGCCACGATCGTCGGCACGACGACCTTCGGGAAGGGTGTCATCCAGACGACGTTCCCGCTCCGCGAGGAAACGGCCGTCAAGTTCACCACCGCGCGGTGGTACTCGCCGAGCGGCAAGTCGATCGTGCGGCCGGATTCGGCGGGGAGCAAGTCGGGCGTGATTCCCGACGTCGTCGTGCGCGAGTCGAAGTCGAACGGCAGGCGGATCCTCGACCGCGCGCTCGGCACCGACGCGGAGCTCTTCGCGGTCGTGGTGAGCTCCTACGTGGGCAACCTGCGCGCGGAGGGTGCCTCGGCGGTGCTCGATGCGACTGTGACCCCCGCGATGGTGGAGGAGCTCTGGGAGCAGTTCCGGGCCGCCGGCGGGACGACGGCGCGCAGGACCTACGACCGGATGGCCGTGCACGTTCGCGAGCGGCTCCGCGGCGAGATCATCCGCGAGATGTGGGGGGAGGAAGCGGCGCTGCGCGTCGAGCTGAGCGACGACCGCTACGTCACGAGCGCGCTCGAGGCGGCCGCCGCCTCGCGGAAGGTCAGGCGCTGACCGGCACCTCGACCCGCACCACCGTTCCGCGCCCCTCCTCGCTTTCCACCGACACCGACCCGCCCCAGCTCTCCACCAGCCGCCGCACGATCGCGAGGCCGAGCCCGGAGCCGCTCGTCGTCGTGGAGAAGCGCGGCTCGAAGATCCGCGGCAGCAGCTCGGCCGGCACGCCGGCCCCGTCGTCGCGGATGACGATGCGGCCCGGCGCCACCGAGAGCGCGATGGTCCGCGCCCCGGCGTTGCGCGCGTTCTCGAAGAGGTTTACGAGGACCTCCTTGACCTCGTCACGGCGGGCGAGCCCCCAGACGGGCCCGCCCCGCTCGTACCGCACCGCAGTTCCTTCCCCTGCGAGCTGATAGAGCTGCGCCACTTCGGCGGCAACCTCGGCGAGGTCGAGGCGCTGGACCGGCGGGGCCTCGTCGCCGGGCACGGCAAAGCGGCTGAAGGCGCGCGCGATCGTGTCGAGGCGGTCGATCTCGCCGAGGATGCGGCGGCTCGTCTCGTCGAGCGTCGCGGGAAAATCCTCGCGGCGGTCGCGGAAGACGCGCTGCAGGTGCTGGATCCCGAGCCGGACCGGCGTGAGCGGATTCTTGATCTCGTGCGCCACCTGCCGGGCCATCTCGCCCCACGCGAGCACGCGCTCGGCGCGCGAGAGGTGCGTCACGTCCGTGAGGGCGAGCACGACGCCGCTCAGCTCCCCGCCGAGGGCGGCCACCTGCACGCTCACCCGCCGCTCGTCGGCCGATATCTCGAACGAATCGCCGGGGCGCGCGGGGTCGGCCATGATCCCGGCGAGCGGCTCGCGCAGCGCGGCCCAGTCGTCCGGCAGCGCGTCGGCGAACGCGGTCCCCTCTTCGAGGAAGACGCCGAGCAGGTCGGTGGCCTGGCGGTTGGCGACGAGGACACGGCCACCGGGATCGAGCGCGACGACGCCGGTCGAGACGGTGGCGAGCACGGCCGCCGTGCGGCGCCGCGCCTCCTCGAGCGCGCGCTGGCTCGCGCGCACGTCGGCTGCCATCCGGTGGAAGGCGCCGAAGACCGGCTCGAACTCGACGGGCGGGGGCGACGACGGCAGCGGCGCCGCCTTCCCCTGCCCGACGGCCACCGCCGCACGGCGAAGCTCGGCCACCGGCCGGGAGAGCGCGCGCGACGCGAGGCCCGCCGCACCGATCGCCGCGAGGATCCCCATCGTCGTCGCGAGGAGGAGGACGAGCGCGAGCTCGAACTGCTGGCCCCCGGGGTCGAGCGCGCCGCCCACCTGCGGGGTCGCGAGGACGCCGACCCCACCCGACGGCGCGAACTCGATGACGCGATATCCCACCCGCTCGGCGAGCTCCGGCATGATCCCGTCGCGCATCACCTCGACTTCTCCGCCGAGCGCGAGCGCGCGGAACGCTGCGGCGTCCATGAGCGGGGGGACGACGCCGAGCTCGTAGAGGAGCGGCGCGCTCGTCGCGACGAAGGCGCCGCCGCGATAGAGCGCGAGGTCCGCATCCACCCGGTCGCTCAGGCGCCGGAGCGCCTCGGTGAGGGGCACCCCCGGGGTCCGGAGGAGGGCGCCTGCGCCCTGGGCGGCGTCACGCAGGGTCTGCGCGATCAGCAGGTCGCGCCCGCGCTCGGCCTCCTCGCCGAAGTGCGAGAAGGACCAGGCCGCGAACGCGACGGACGGCAGCACGAAGAACAGCGCGAGCGCAAGCGCGAGGCGGAGGCGGAACGACCCGGCGACGCGCCGGAGGCCGCGCGGGCCCGCCTGGCGCGGCGACAGCATGCCCCCCGCCGCGGCGACGATCGTGCCGAGCAGGGCCGCGTCGAGGAGCAGGAGGAGCAGCCCGCGCACCGCGAGGCGCGCCGGGCTCTGGAGCTCCACCCGCGCGAGCACCTCGCGCGCGCCGCCCGGAAGCGCGATGGCGCGCTCCGCGCGCAGCGTCCATCCCTCGCGCCGCCAGCGGAGCGGCGCCGCCGGATCCGGGGCGGCGACGGGCGTGCCGAGCGTGAGCTCGTAGGTGCGCGAGCGCTCGCCCGCGGCGAGAAGGCGGCCGAGGCGATCGGGCGCGATGAGCGCCGAGCGCGGGCCGACGACGACCGTGACGATCCGCCCGTCCGCGAGCCGCTGTACGAGGAGGTGATGGACCCCGGGGAGCGCGTGGAGCGCGAGCGTCTCCCGGAGCGAGTCCGGCGGCAGGGCACGAGCGACGGCACCGAGCGTTTCCCGCTGCAGCGCGAGCGAGTCGATCGGCAGCTCGGCGAGAAGGATGCCGTCGGCGCTCCAGATCGCGATCGCGACCGGGTAGCCACGCGCCTCGAGCGCGGAGCCCCGCCAGAGCCCGAAGAGCGACGCGGCGCTCGGCGCCTCGGGCGCGTTGCGGATCGTCGCGGAAAGCCGGTCGAGGAGGGCGACCGCCTGCGGATCCGGGTCGTCGCCGAGGCGCGCAACGTCGGCGGCCGCGCGCTCGAGGCGCGCGTCGACGTCGGCATCCCAGGTGAGTGTCGCCGCGAGCGTGCCCAGCACCGCCGCGATCCCGAGGGCCGCGCTGAAGCGTGGCGCGCCGGACGCCGCGAGCGCGAGCGGGACCGCCCAGAGGAGCGGCAGCCACGGCGGCGCGGGCGCGCCCGGGCGCCACGCCACGATCGCGAGCGCGGCGAGCACGATCGCGAGCAGCACGCCCGCCGCGACGCGCACCCGCGCCGAGCCCTGCGCGCCGCCTCCGAGCAGCGCCCCGGCCGCAAGGGCGAACGGCGCGCCCGCGAGGAGGAGCCCGCATTGCCAGGCGATCCAGAGCGTGAGCGGCGTGCCGCTCGCCGGCGGGGCGATCGCAGGAGCGAGGATCGCCACGACGAGCGGGGCGACGAGCGCGAGCCCGAGTCCCCCCGCGCGTCCCGCGATGCTTGCCCGCGCGGGGCGATGCCAGAGCCAGCCGGCGAGAAGCGTGAGCGCGATCCCGGCGAACACGAGCGCCGCCGGCGAGCCGGCCACCGGAGCGACGAGCGGCACGGCGGCCCCGCCCGAGAAGCCCCGGTCGAGGCCCAGCATCGCCCCGATCGGCGCGCGCAGGGCGAGCCAGAGAAACGCGCCGACCACGGCGACGCGCTCGAGCATCGTCTGCGCGGCGACGAGCGCGAGCACGAGCACCGCGAGCGCGAGCCACGTGACGGCGGCGCCGCCGCGGTCGTAGACCCGCGCGCGCGCCTCCGACTGCAGCGGGGGCACCGGCTGCACGCTGAAGAGGAGCCGGTCGCCCTGGGTCGTCGGCTCGGCGTAATCGAAGATGTCGGTGTTTCCCTCCGGGGCCGTGCCCGGAGGGTAGACGATCAGGCCCACCTCGGTGGCCCGACGGAAGCGCTCGGCGAGGCTCCTGTCACCGTCCGCGACCGCGGAATCGGCCCAGACGAGCACGCTCGCGACCGCGACGCGGCTTCCCGAGTGGCGGCGCGTCTCGAGAAGGACGTAATATGGAACGGCACGGACGGTGATCGAGTCGCCCTCGGCCTCGGGGGCGAGCCGGTGCCGGCCCGCCCAGGCCCAGGGAGCGCCGGCGGAGTCGAGGATCACGAGGCCGCGCTCGACGCCCGTTCCGGGCAGCGCGCGCTCCAGCCGGCGGAAGGCGTCGGCGCGGTCGAGCGTCGCGGCGTCCGCTCCGACCGCGGCGAGCCGGACCGCCTCGCGAAGCGCCGAGCGGAGCTCGCCGCCGACACGCTCGCCGTACGCCTCGATCCGGGCCTCGCGCTCGGCGGGCCAGTTCCGCGCGATCGCGTCGAGGTTCCACTGGGTGACGCCGAGCTGTGCCGCCGCGAGCCCGAGCACGACGGCGAGTGCCGCCGTCGCGCCCCGGACGTCGGCCAGGAGCAGCGCGATGCCCGCGACGCATGCGAGCGCGGCCGACCACCCCACGGCGGCCGACGGCGCGCGCAGCCACTCCGCCGCACCGAGGACGGCGACGAGCACGACCACCAGCCACCAGCGAGGGCGATGTCTCAAGACGGGCGTCCCTGGCGCATGAAGGAAATGACTCCGGGCGCGGTGCGCGAACGACTGCGCGAGCGCCCGGCGCTCATCGTGCCCGTCGGCACGACGGAGCAGCACGGGCCGCACCTCCCGCTCGGCTGCGACACGGTCATCGTCGAGCGCCTCGCCGACGACCTGTCCGCCGCCACGCGGGTGATCCGCACGCCGACGCTCGAGTACGGCGTGCACGCGCCGTCGCCGTCATTCCCGGGCGGGGCGGCGCTCCAGCGAAAGACGCTGCATCGGGTGTTGAATGAACTTATCGCGTCGTGGGAAACCGGGGCAGGCGTGCGCGAGTTCCTCATCCTCACCGCGCAGGCCAACGATGCGCACCTGGAGGCGCTGAGCACGATCCGCGCGGAGACCGCGCACGTCCTCGTGGCGGACGTATTCGGGCTCGATTTCGCCGGCCTGCTCGAGCGGCCGGACGATCCCATCCAGGGAGGCGAGCTCGATACCTCGCTGCTCCTCTACATCGCGCCCGACCTCGTGCGGATGGAGCTCGCCGAGGATTTCGCGATGCCGGCCGGAGGGCGCCCGTTCCGCCCCGGCTCGAGCCATCGGGTGCCGGCGGGCTTTCCCGGCTCCGTCGGTTTTCCGAGCCTCGCGAACGCCCAGAAGGGGGAACGGCTGTATACTTTCATACTCGAGCAGGTTCGACGCTGCCTCGAGCACTGCTGACCCGGGAGTCGCCATGCGCCGCCTGACCACCACCCTGCTCTTCCTGGCCGCCGCCTCGCCTGCCTTCGCGCAACGGGCGGCGGGGACCTACGTGGTTTCGCGCGGGGGCACGGAGATCGGGCGGGAGGAATTCACCCTCGACGCCGGCCGCGCCCGCGACCGGTCGGGGACGAGCCTCACCGTGCGCTCGAGCTACCCCGGCGCGGTCCCGAGCGGGAACGTCTCCGCGCTCCTCGAGCGGACGCCGGACGGGCAGCTCTCCCGGTTCCAGCTCGACGTCGAGGGCGACGAAGGCACCACGACCTTCCTCGCCGCCGGCGCGGGCGCGCGCGTCATCCTCAAGACCATCGCCAAGGGCTCCGAGGCCGGCCGCGAGCTGCCGGGCGGAGCCAACGTCGTCCTGATCGACGAGAACGCCTATGCGCTCTTCACCGCGGTCGCCGATCTCGCGACGCCTGCGGGAGCGCGGCTCGTCGCGATCTATCCACGCACCGGCCGCCGCGCGCAGTTCTCGGCCCGGCGTGAGGGCAACGCCGGCGGGGCGGCGCGCATCTCACTCACGGGCGAGATCGCCGGCAGCCTCACCGTCGACGACGCCGGACGCGTCAGCAGGATGGAATTCCCGGGCTCCGGCGTCACCGTCACGGTGGCCCCCTAGGCGGCCAGCGGCACCTCTTCTCGCAACTCGCCTTCAGCACGTCACTTAGGGGGCGTTTGTCGCAAGGTGAAACCTTTGCGGCGACGCCCCCGTACGAGCATCAGTCCATGCCACCAGAGAGGAAGCCGCCCATGACCCGCTGGACCGTACTGCTCGCGCTCGCCGCCGGCTCGGCGCCCCTTGCCGCCCAGGACACTGCGGCTCCGCAGCGCATCGGCGCCACGCTCAGCCTCAGTGAAGCGATCGCCCAGGCGCGGGCCAACAGCCCGGCCTACCGGCAGGTCCTCAACGACGAGGGCCCGGCTCGCTGGGCGGTCCGGAACGCGACCACGAGCCTCTTCCTGCCCTCGGCGAGCGCTTCGCTTGGCCTCGGCTACACGGGCGCCGGCAGCTCGCAGTTCGGCGGCACGGAGTTCCGGCAGAGCTCCCCCTCGTACAACTCGAACTACTCGGTGGGGCTCAACTGGCGGCTCGACGGCAATACCCTCACGGGACCGGCGCAGACGCGCGCGCTGCAGCACGCCACGGAGGAAGAGATCGTCTCCGCCGAGCAGCTCCTCCGCGCCGACGTCACCACGCAGTACCTGAGCGCCCTGCAGGCGGTCGCCCAGGTCGAGGTCTCGGCGCAGCAGGTCCAGCGGAGCGACGACTTCCTCAAGCTCGCGCAGGCGCGCTACCAGGTCGGCCAGGCGACCCTGCTCGACGTGCGTCGCGCCGAGGTCGAGAAGGGCCAGGCGGAGGTGGCGCGGCTCCGCGCCGAGCAGGCAGCGAACGACGCGAAGCTCGAGCTGCTGCGGCGGATGGGCGTCGAGTCGCCGATCGCGATCGACCAGCTCGCGTTGACGGACTCCTTTCCCGTCGTGGCACCCGATTTCCAGCTCGACCAGCTGCTGGCGCTCGCCGACGAGCAGAACCCGGCGATCCGCGCGCTCCGGGCACAGGAATCCGCAGCCGGCGCCGCGCTCACCGCCGCGAAGGCGGACTACCTCCCGTCGCTCAACGTGAGCGCGGGCTGGAGCGGGTTCGCCCAGGAATTCACCGACGAAGACCTCATTCTCGGCCAGACCCTCGCCGGCGCGCAGGGCTCCTACGCGAGCTGCCTCGAGAACAACCAGATCCGCGCGAGCGCCGGCCTGCCGACGAACGACTGCCTGCTCGCGTCGGGGCTCCAGGACCCGAACACCCTGCGGCCCGACGTCGTCACGGGGTTCCAGGACCAGAACGACGTGTTCCCGTTCAGCTTCCGCCGCTCGCCGTTCAGCGCAAGCGTGAGCATCTCGCTGCCGATCTTCACCGGCTTCGGCCGCACGCTCCGGGTGTCGCAGGCGCGGGCCCAGCGGGAGGACGCGGACGAGGCGGTGCGCGCCCGGCGTCTCGCCGTCCGGGCCGACGTGCACAGCCGGTACCTCTCGCTCCAGACGGCTTACCGCTCCATCGCGGTGCAGGCGGCCGCGCGGGACGCGGCGCGTGAGGGCCTGCGGCTCGCCCAGGACCGCTACCGCCTCGGGAGCGGCACCGCGCTCGAGCTCTCGGACGCGCAGAGCGCGCTCCAGACTGCCGAGGGCGACTACATCAATTCCGTGTACGGCTACCACATCGCCATCGCTGCGCTCGAGGCGGCGGTGGGCCGGCCCCTTCGCTAACAAGGAATCGCCATGACCCGTCGCATGAAGTTCGGGGTGTTCGGCGCCATCGTCCTGGTCGTGATCGTCGGCCTCGTGATGGCCGGCCAGTCGAAGAAGCGCAACGCCGCCACGGAAGTCCGGATGGAGGACGTCGCCAGGCGCGACCTCGTGAGCGCCGTGACGGCGAGCGGGCGGATCGAGGCGGAGACCTCGGTGGACATCAGCGCCGACATCACCGGGCGCATCATCCGGATCGGGGTGAAGGAGGGCGACCTCGTCACCAAGGGGCAGTTCCTGATCCAGATCGATCCCGCGCAGTACCAGGCCAACGTGGCGCGGGCGCAGGGCATCGTGGCGTCGAGCCAGGCATCCACCGTCCAGGCGCGCGCCAATCGCGACCAGGCGGAGCGCGCGCTCAACCGCACGAAGGAGCTCGCGGCGTCGGGCACGAACCTCGTGGCCCCCGAGGCGGTCGAACAGGCGCAGACGTCGTTCGACGTGGCGGAGGCCAACTTCCGCGCGAGCCAGGCCCAGCTCGACCAGGCGCGCGCCGGGCTCCGCGAGGCCCAGGACCAGCTCGCGAAGACCCGCCTCACGGCGCCGATGTCCGGGCGCGTGGTGCGGCTCGCCGTCGAGGAGGGCGAAGTCGCCGTCCCGGGGACGTTCTCCCGCGAAACGGGCCTCCTCATGACGATCGCCGACCTCTCGGTGATCCTCGCGAACGTGAAGGTGGACGAGACCGACGTGGTGCGCCTCGAGCGGGGCGACTCGGTCGAGGTGACGATCGACGCGTTCCCCGACACCACCTTCACCGGGCGCGTCACGAAGATCAGCAACAGCGCGCAGATGACGGCGACGCAGACGGCGGGCGGCTCGCAGGACCAGGCGGTGGACTTCGAGGTCGAGGTCACGCTCGACAACCCGCCGCCGGACGTGCGGCCCGACCTGAGCTGCACCTCGCGCATCGTGACCGACACGCGGAAGGACGCGCTGTCCGTGCCGATCATCGCGCTCACCGTCCGGGACAACACGCCGGTGCCGAACGAGAACGAGCCCGCAACGGCGCAGGCGCCGAGCCGTGCCGATACGGGCGCTGCCGCGCGGGACAAGAACGAGACCGAAGGCGTGTTCGTGGTGCGCGACGGGATCGCCACCTTCCGCCCGGTCAAGGTCGGCATCGCGGGCGACGAGCACTTCGAGATCCTCGACGGGCTCCGCGAGGGCGAGACGATCGTCTCGGGCACCTACCAGGCGATTCGCGACCTCCAGGACGGCACCAAGGTGAAGGCGTCGGCGGAGCCGGCCGCGCCGAACGGGAAGGCCGCGACATGAACCCCGAGGTGATCCGCGTCCGCGACCTCGAGCGGCGCTACGACATGGGCGGGGAGACGATCCACGCGCTGCGCGGCGTCTCCCTCGACATCCGGCGGAACGAGTACGTGGCGATCATGGGGCCCTCGGGCTCGGGCAAGTCCACGATGATGAACGTGCTCGGCTGCCTCGACACGCCGGACGGCGGCGAGTACTGGCTCAACGGGCAGGAGGTCTCGCGCCTGACCGACGATGCGCTCGCGCGCGTGCGGAACAAGGAGATCGGGTTCGTCTTCCAGACCTTCAACCTCCTCCCGCGCGCGTCCGCGCTCCACAACGTCGAGCTCCCGCTCGTCTACGCCGGCCAGAAGGCGCGGGACCGCCGTGGCGCGGCGGTCGAGGCGCTCGAGCGGGTCGGGCTCGGCAACCGGATGCACCACCGGCCGAACGAGCTCTCGGGCGGCCAGCGGCAGCGCGTGGCCATCGCACGGGCGCTCGTCAACCGGCCGAGCATCCTCCTCGCCGACGAGCCGACGGGCAACCTCGACAGCACCACGAGCGCGGAGATCATGTCGGTGTTCGACGAGCTCCATCGGCTCGGCCAGACGGTGATCATGGTCACGCACGAGCCGGACATCGCCGCGTTCGCGGAGCGGGTGGTGGTCCTCCGCGACGGGCGCGTCGAGTCGGACCGCCTCAACCGGAACAGCGCGGCCTGATGAACATCCTCGAGGCCGTCCGGATGGCGCTCGGCATGATCCGGGCGCAGAAGCTCAAGAGCTTCTTCTCCCTGATCGGCGTGCTCATCGGGGTGACGTTCCTCATCGCCGTCGTCTCGATCGTGCAGGGAATGAACGTGTACATGGAGGACCAGTTCGCCAACCGGCTGGTGGGCCTCAACACCTTCCAGCTGCGCCAGCGGCCGAGCATCACCACGGGCGAAGTGGACGACGAGGAATGGCGCGCCTGGTTCCGGCGGCCGCGGATCACCTACGCCGACGCCCGCTACGTGCGGGAGCACATGACGATCCCGGCGGTGACGTCCTTCTACTGCGCCGACCGGATGACGCTCCTGTACAACGGGAAGGAAGCGAAGGACATCGAGCTCCAGGGCGCCGAGCCGAGCTATTTCCAGATCAAGAACTTCGCGCTCTCCGCCGGGCGGATCTTCACCGACCAGGAGGTGCGGAGCGGCACGCCCGTGCTCGTGATCGGGGACCTCATCGCCGAGAAGCTCTTCGAGGGGGTGGACCCGCTCGGGAAGTCGGTCACGATCGCGGGGCTGCCCTACCGTGTGATCGGCGTGGTCGAGAAGCAGGGAACCCTCTTCGGGATCTCGCTCGACAAGTTCGTCGTGATGCCGTACACCGCCCCCGGGCGGCGGCACATCTGCCCGCACAACGTGCTCGACGAGTTCCAGGTGCAGACCGCGAACCCGGCCGTGATGCAGGAGGCGATGGACGAGGTCGAGGGGATCATGCGCGGCCGGCGCCGGCTCAAGCCGGGCGACGACAACAACTTCCATCTCCAGACGGCGGAGGGCGCGCTCGAGGGCTGGAAGAAGATCTCGGGGATCCTCATGATGGCGCTCCCCGGGCTCGTCGCCATCTCGCTCGTCGTCGGGGGCATCGTGATCATGAACATCATGCTGATGGCGGTGAGCGAGCGGACCCGCGAGATCGGCATCCGGAAGGCGCTCGGCGCGAGGCGGCGCGACATCCTCTCGCAGTTCGTCGTCGAGTCCGCGACGCTCTCGCTCGTCGGCGCGGCGCTCGGGATCGCGACGGGGCTCGGGCTCGCGTTCCTCGTCCAGGCGCTGAGCCCGCTGCCGGCTGCGGTGGCGCCGTGGTCGGTGATCGTGGGCGTCGTGCTCGGGATCGCCGTCGGGATCGCCGCCGGCGTGTATCCGGCGAGCCGGGCCGCCAAGCTCGATCCCATCACCGCCCTCCGGGCCGAATAGGGAGGCCGCATGAACGTCAGCCGGGTCCTCGAAGGGGTGGGCATCGCGCTCGACTCGATCCGCGCGAGCAAGGTGCGGGCCTTCCTCACGATCCTCGGCGTGGCCATCGGCGTGATGGTCGTGATCGCGATGGCGTCGGCGATCACGGGCATCAACCGGAGCGTCGCGCAGGAGCTCGAGACGCTCGGCCCGAAGACGTTCTTCGTGCAGCGCTACTTCGAGGGAGGCCTCACGATCAGCGACGGCTCCGACGAGATGTCGCCGTGGCGGCGGATGCCGCCGCTCAAGGTCGAGGAGGCCGAGCTCATCCGCACGCTGCCGTCGGTCAAGTACGTCACCTGGCGCGAGGGGAGCGGCGGGCCCGTGAGCTTCGAGAGCAAGCACCTCGACGCCCAGGTCACCGGCTTCAGCCCCAACTGGATCTATTCGGTCGGCGGGACGATCACGATGGGCCGGAGCTACACCCACGTCGAGGAGGCCTCGAGCGCGCGGGTCGCCGTCATCAACGACAAGACCGCGGAGTCGCTCTTCGGGCGCCTCGATCCGATCGGCAAGCGGATCAAGGTGTTCGGCGAGCCGTTCACGGTGGTGGGCGTCTACGTCGAGGCGGCCGGGCTGTTCAGCGGCAACCCGTCGCCCTCCGTCACGATCCCGCACTCCACCTTCTCCAAGGTGGCCGACTACTGGCCGGGCTGGATGATGTTCGCGGTGACGCCGAAGGACGAGTACACGGTGGCGGAAACGCAGGACCAGGTGACGGCGGCCCTCCGCGTGTCCCGGGGCCTCCGCCCCGCGGACGACAACAACTTCGCGCTCGTGAGCCAGGACCGCCTGCTCGACACCTTCAACAAGGTGACGCAGGGCTTCTTCCTCGTGATGCTCGCGCTCTCGAGCGTCGGCCTCATGGTGGGCGGCGTCGGCGTGGTCGCGATCATGATGATCTCGGTCACGGAGCGCACCCGCGAGATCGGCGTCCGGAAGGCGCTCGGCGCCACCCGGCGCGAGATCATGTTCCAGTTCCTGGTCGAGGCCGCGACGCTCACGCTCGTGGGCGGCGGGGTCGGCATGGTGCTCGGGGCGCTCATCGCCTGGCTCATCCGCGCGGCCACCCCGCTTCCGGCGGCGATCCCGCTCTGGTCGGTGATCGCGGCGATCATCGCGTCCACGGTGACGGGCATCTTCTTCGGGCTCTATCCCGCCAGCAAGGCGAGCCGGCTCGATCCGGTGGAGGCGCTCAGGTACGAGTAGGGCGTGATGGACGGAAGGAGGTTTCCCCTCCGCCCCCGTTCGCAGTTACGTTACCCCCATGCCCCTCACCGAAGCGATCCGCCTCGCCCTCGGGGCGATCGCGGCCAGCAAGCTCCGGTCCTTCTTCACCCTCCTCGGCATCATCGTCTCCGTCGGCTTCCTGGTCGCCGTCGTGGCGATCATCCAGGGCATGAACGCCTACGTGAAGGAGAACGTGGCCGGCGCGGTGATCGGCACGAACGCCTTCCAGGTGCGCCGGGACCCGATCGCCGTCGGCCTCATCGACGAGGACGCGATCCGGGCGATCGCCCGCCGGCCGCGCATCACGCGGGACGACGCCGCGGCGGTCGCGCGGGCCCTCCCCGACGCGCAGGCGGTGGCGCTGCAGTCGGGCTGGCCGACGCCGCAGGCGGACGTCGTCTACCGGAGCGAGCGGCTCCGCAGCGTCCTCATCTTCGGCGTCACCCCACCCTACCAGATCGTGCAGGACTATCGCTTCGCCGCCGGCGAGCCGCTCACCGAGCCGGACGTGGACGAGCGCCGGCACGTCGCGATCCTCGGCTTCGATGTCGCCGACCGGCTCTTCGGGAACCCCGAGCGGGCCATCGGCCGGAAGATCCGCGTCGGCGGGCGGGAAGTGACCGTGAAAGGGGTGGTGGCCGCGAAGGGGCGCGTGCTCGGGCAGTCGTTCGACTCGTTCGTGATGCTCCCGATCAGCACCTTCGAGGCGACCTACGGGCGCCGCCTCACGACGGTGGTCTCGGTCAAGATGAGCGAGGCCCGGGCGCTCGACGGCGCGATGGACCGTGCCGAGGAGGCGATGCGGATCGCGCACCGGCTCCGCCCGGGCGAGCCGAACGACTTCACCGTGGACAAGGCCGACGCGCTCGTCGCGTTCTGGACGAGCCTCACCGGCCTGCTCTTCACGATCATCCCCGCGGTCGTCTGCATCGGGATCGTGGTGGGCGGGATCGTGATCATGAACATCATGCTCATGTCGGTGAACGAGCGGACGCGGGAGATCGGCATCCGCAAGGCGATCGGCGCGCGCCGGCGTGACATCCGGCGGCAGTTCCTCGTCGAGGCCGTCGTCCTCTCGCTCCTCGGCGGGCTCCTCGGCGTCGCGGCAGGCTGGGGCCTCGCGCTCATGGTGTCGGCGGCGTCTCCCCTGCCCGCGCGGGTGACGGCCTGGTCGGTGGCCGCGGCGCTCACGCTCGGGGCCGGGACGGGGATCCTCTTCGGGGTGTACCCTGCCGCGCGCGCGGCCCGGCTCGACCCGATCTCCGCGCTCCGCGTCGAGTGATGCGGCTCCACAGCGTCGCCGAGGGCGTCACGATCGCGTTCGATGCGCTCCGGTCGAACAAGCTGCGGTCCGCGCTCACGATCCTCGGCGTCGTCATCGGGGTCACGACCGTCATGGCCATGGCGTCCATCGTGCAGGGGGTGCGCTCGCAGATCATGGGGACGATCGAGGTCGCGGGGCCCACGACGTTCTACGTGATGCGGTACTTCTCGTCCACGCCGCTCGACCCGAACAACCTCCCGTACGAAGTCCGCATCCGGCCCGTCCTCAGCCGGGACGACGCCGCCGCCATCCGGGCCATTCCCGGCATCCGCTATGCCGGCCTCTGGATCCAGATCTTCGGCTCCCTCGAGCATCAGGGGATCCGCACGCAGCTCATGACGGTCTTCGCGGCAGACGATCACTACATGGAGATCCAGGGCGGCACGCTCCTGCGCGGCCGGTTCTTCACGCGGAGCGAGCTCGCGGGCGCGCCGGTCGTGGTGCTCGAGGAAGCGGTGGCCGACCGTCTCTTCGGCCGGAGCGACCCGATCGGCCAGACGATTCGCGTGGTGGGCAAGCCGCTCCGGGTGATCGGCATCTACCAGAAGCCGGCGAACATCTTCGAGCCGCCGAGCCAGGAGATCGCCGCGGTGATCCCGTTCGAGACCGGGCGCTCGCGCTTCCTCTACGACGAGACGAACGCACTGTTCATCTGCGTCAAGCCGGCGTCCGGCGTCACCGTGGACCGGGCGCAGGACCTCGTCATCATGGCGCTCCGTCGGAGCCGCCAGCTCCGGCCCGGCACGCCGAACACCTTCGACCTCATCTCCCAGGACCAGATCCTCGAGACGGTGAACGGGCTCACCTCGGTGTTCTTCCTCGTGATGGTGGCGCTTTCGGGCGTGGCGCTCCTCGTCGGCGGGATCGGGGTGATGGCGATCATGATGGTGTCGGTGACCGACCGGACGCGGGAGATCGGCCTCCGCAAGGCGGTCGGCGCGACCCGGCGCGAGATCCTGTGGCAGTTCCTCGTCGAGGCGGCGACGCTCACCCTGATCGGCGGGCTCGTCGGCATCGCGGTCGGCCTTTCGGCGGGCGAAGTGCTCAAGCGCACGCTCACGCTGGAGGCGGCCGTGCCGGTCTGGAGTGCGGTCGTGGCGGTGCTCGTCAGTGTCGGGATCGGGCTCGCGTTCGGGATCCTTCCGGCCAACCGGGCGGCCCGGATGGATCCCGTCGAAGCGCTGCGCCGGGAATGAGGGGCGTGCAGATTTTCCCGGCAGGCGCATCTCCCGACGACCCTCAGCGAGGAGACATCGTGTCGCGGCTTCTTTTCCGGACCGGCATCGCAGCAGCACTCGTCCTGGTGGCGGCGTGCGACGGGCCGCAGTCGGGCACGGGTGGCGGGATGTCCGGCCGTCCCGAGGAGGCGCCGGCGAGCCCGCCCACGGCATCGGTCGGCCGCGCGGCCGACGAGGCGCTCGCGGTCCGGCCGGCGTCGCTCCCCTCCCAGGCCGTGGCCGACAGCGCCGCCCCCCGGATGCTCATCCGCACCGGTGACGCGAGCATCGAGATCGATTCGCTCGAGGCCGCGGTGGAGCAGGTCCGCGGGCTCGCCGAGCGGCTCGGCGGGTTCGTCGCCAGCACCTCGTACCAGGGCGGGCGCGACCGGATGCGCGAGGCGATGCTCGAGCTCCGGATCCCGGCCGACCGGTTCGAGGCGGCGGAGAGCGGCCTCGACTCGATCGGCGAGCTCGAGTGGCTCAACGTGAACGTGCAGGACGTCGGCGAGGAGTCCGTGGACCTGAGCGCGCGGATGGCCAATTCGCGCCGGCTCGAGACGCGGCTCGTCGAGCTCCTCGCCAGCCGCACCGGAAAGCTCGAGGACGTGCTCGCGGTCGAGCGCGAGCTCGCGCGGGTCCGGGAGGAGATCGAGCGCTACGAGGGACGGCTTCGCTTCCTCCGCACCCGCGTCGCCATGAGCACGCTGAGCGTCCGCCTGCACGAGCCGGCACCGATCATCGGCGGGACCGGGAGCACCGGGGTCATCGGAGAGGCATTCCGGCAGGCCTGGCGTAACTTCGTAGCGGCCGTCGCGGGTCTCATCGCCGCGAGCGGCATTCTCGTGCCCCTGCTCGCCGTCGCGATCGGCGGCTGGCTCCTGATCCGGCGCTTCGGCCGCCGGACCCGGACTTCACCCACCACGGGAGAGCCTGGTGAGCGTTGATCTTCTCGCAGTCGCGGCGCATCGGGACGATGTCGAGCTCACCTGCGCCGGGACGCTCATCCGCGCGGCGGACGCCGGCCACCGGACCGGCATCCTCGACCTGACGGCAGGCGAAAGCGGCACCCGTGGAAGCGCGGCGCTCCGCGGCGAAGAGGCCGAGCGGGCCGCGCGCATCATGGGCGTCTCGGAGCGCAGGAACGCCGGGCTCCCCGACGCGCACATCCAGAATACGGAGGAGACCCGGCGCATCGTCGTCGAGCAGATCCGCCATTTCGCGCCGAGGGTGGTGATCCTTCCCTTTCCCGTGGGCCGGCATCCCGACCACCGGCTCGCGTCGGAGCTCACGCGGGACGCCTGCTTCCTGGCCGGGCTCGCGCGCTACGAAGCGGCCGGCGCGCCGCACCGCCCGCACAAGCTCCTCTACGCCCTGGCCTATCGCGAGGACCCGCTCAAGCCGACGTTCGTCGTGGACGTCTCGGCGCAGTTCGCGCGGAAGATGGAGGCGATCCGCTGCTACGCCAGCCAGTTCGACGGCGCGAAGGCTGCGGGCGAGATCTTCCCCACCGGCCAGGACCTGTACGCCCTCGTCGAGACCCAGAGCCGCCATTACGGCTCGCTCATCAGGAAGCCGCACGGCGAGCCGTTCTACACGCACGAGACGGTGGAGATCGACGACGTGGTGGGGATGGGGGTGCAGTCGATGTAGCGGTGAGCGGTGAGCGGTAAGAGGTGAGGGGTGAAAAGTGAAATGTGAAGAGTTGGGAGACGGTCGGGTAAGTCATTCCCTTCTCACCTCTTACCTCTCACCTCTCACCTTACCACTCAGCCACGCCCGTGCTAGATTTCCGGAATGTCCTCCCCCGTCTATCTCGATCACGCGGCGACCACGCCCGTCCGGCCGGAAGTGCTCGAGGCGATGCTCCCCTACCTCGGCGAGCAGGCCTTCGGCAACCCTTCGAGCGCGCACCGGTTCGGGAGGGCGGCGCGGGCGGGGCTCGAGCAGGCCCGGCGGGAAGTCGCTGCGGCCGTCGGCGCCGAGCCGAACCAGGTGATCTTCACCTCCGGCGGCACCGAGGCGGACAACCTTGGCATCGTCGGCGGCGCGCTCGCGGCACGGGACCGCGGCGCCCGGATGTGCGCCTGCGTCTCGGCCATCGAGCACAAGGCCATCCTGGCCGCCGCGCATCATGTGGTGCACCTGGGTGGCGCGGAGGTCATCCTGCCCGTCGGGAGCGACGGCGTGCTCGATCTCGAGGCGCTCGACCGCGCCCTCGCCGAGGAGCCCGCGGTCGTTTCGGTGATGTGGGTGAACAACGAGGCGGGCGTGGTGCAGCCGGTGGACGAGATCGCCGGCCGCTGTCGTGACGCCGGCGTCGTCTTCCACACCGACGCGGTCCAGGCCTTCGGCAAGGTTCCCGTCTCCGTCACCGACCTTCCCTGCACGCTGCTCACCATTTCCGGCCACAAGATCGGCGCCCCGAAGGGCATCGGGGCGCTCATCGTCCGCGACCGGAAGGCGATCGAGGCGATCATCCACGGCGGCGGGCAGCAGTTCGGGATCCGGCCGGGCACCGAGAACGTGGCCGGCGCGGTCGCGCTGGGCCGTGCGGCGCAGCTCGCGGTTGCCGAGCAGGCAGGAGAGTCCGCGCGGCTTGCCCGGCTCCGGGACACGCTCGTCGAGCGGTTCCGTGCGGCGGTGCCGGACATCGTCGTCACGGCCGAGTCGGGGCCGCGGGCGCCGCACATCGTGAGCATCTGCACCCCGGGTGCCGACAGCGAGGCGCTCCTCATGCACTTCGACCTGGCCGGCATCGCGGTCTCGGCCGGATCGGCGTGCACCACCGGCGCGGTCGAGCCCTCCCACGTCCTCACCGCCATCGGCGTGCCGCGCGAGCTCGCCCTTGGCGCCATCCGCTTCAGCTTCGGCCACACGACGAACGAGGCCGACATCGAGCGCGCGGCCACGGTCTTCCCTGCCGTCGTGGAGAAGGTCCGGAAGCTCGCGGGGGTGCTCGGCCGTGCGTGAGAAGGTGCTCGTCGCGATGTCGGGCGGGGTGGACAGCTCCGTCGCGGCGGCGCGGCTCGTGGAACAGGGGTATGACGTGGTCGGCGCCACGATGAAGCTCTTCTGCTACGGCGAAGAGGTTCCCGACCGCCCCTGCTGCTCGCTCGACTCGATCAACGACGCGCGCGACGTGGCGCACGCGCTCGGCATCCCGCATTACGTCGTCAACCTCGAAGACCGCTTCAGCCTCCACGTCATCGAGAATTTCGTCTCCGAGTACAGCCGGGGACGGACCCCGATCCCCTGTGTCCGCTGCAACTCCTTCACCAAGTTCCGCGATCTCCTCGCGCACGCCGACGCGCTCGGCTGCGACTACATCGCCACCGGAC
>DASUXZ010000142.1:0-12397 GCA_036377655.1 Gemmatimonadales bacterium | reverse complement strand
TGTGCCGAGAATTGGTTTGGCGAGGGGTGCGAACGGAACGTCAAGTCGAACTCCCAGTCTATTATCGCGGCGAGCGGATTCGATGCGGCTACCGTCTCGACGTCGTGGTCGAGGATTCGCTGATCGTCGAGGTCAAGGCGGTCGATCGCCTCACGCCAATCCATACCGCACAACTTCTTACCTATCTCCGCCTTCGCGGTCTTCCAGTTGGCCTCCTGCTCAACTTCAACGTCGTGGTCCTGAGACACGGAATTCAGCGAGTGGTCAGCAGCGACAATGCCTCTGCGCCCTTCTCGCCTCGGCGGTCAAGCGAAAGTCAGGCCAATCTTGAAGAGAGCCCACGAGACGGCTAAGTTTCCGCGCTGTTTCCAGTTAGCCACTCAGCGAGCGAGCATGCCGACGTACGAGTACGGATGCCCGAACGGGCATCATTTCGAGAAGGTCCAGAAGATCACCGACAAGCCGAGGGCCCGGTGCCCGGAGTGTGGCGCCCAGGCTACCCGGAAGATCTCGGGGGGCGCGGGCCTCGTCTTCAAGGGCAGCGGATTCTACATCACCGATTACGGCAAGGACGGGAAGGGTCCGCGCAAGGAGCCGGCCGAGAAGCCGGCGGCCGCGGCGTCCGACGCGAAGCCGGATTCCAAGTCGGCCGCCAGGTCCCCGGACCCGAAGCCCGCCGCGAAGGAGAGCGCAGCGCCGCGGAAGGCCTCGGAGTGAACGACGACCTCCGGGCTGCGCTCGCGGCCGCCGCGGAGC
This sequence comes from Gemmatimonadales bacterium, assembly GCA_036377655.1. Lineage (GTDB taxonomy): Bacteria > Gemmatimonadota > Gemmatimonadetes > Gemmatimonadales > GWC2-71-9 > CAMLLJ01. The sequence goes on along the minus strand of DASUXZ010000142.1, from coordinate 11,641 downwards.
GCCTGGGCCACGGCGGCGTCGATTTCGTCCTCGAGCGTCCGCGCGACGCCGGCCACGGGGACATCGCCACCAACCTCGCCATGGTGCTCGCGCGCCAGGCCAGGGCCAATCCGCGCAAGGTCGCGGAGCAGCTCCTCGCCGCGTTCGAGCCGCCTGCCGGCCTCGTCGACCGCACGGAAATCGCAGGGCCGGGCTTCATCAACTTCTGGCTCTCCGGCGCCGAGCTCGCGGCCGCCCATGCGCGGATCCTCGAGGAGGGCCGCGCCTACGGCCGCTCCGCGAGCGCCGATCCACTCCGCGTCAACGTCGAGTTCGTCTCCGCCAATCCCACCGGGCCGCTGCACGTGGGCCACGGCCGCGGTGCCGCGCTCGGCGACGTCATCGCGTCGCTCCTCGAGTGGACCGGCCACGAGGTGACCCGGGAGTTCTACATCAACGACGCCGGCGTGCAGATCGACCGGCTCGCGCGGAGCCTCTGGGCGCGCGTCCAGCAGGCCGCAGGGCGGAGCGGCGAGATTCCCGAGGGCGGCTACCACGGCGAGTACCTCAAGGAGAATGCCGCCGCCGTGCTCGAGCGGGAGGGCGCCGCATTCGCGGACCTCGCCGCGGAGGAGGGCGTCGCCCGGGCGCGCGCCCATGCGCTCGCCCTGCAGCGCGCCGAGCAGGACGAGGACCTCCGCACCTTCGGCGTGCGCTTCGACGTGATGACGTCGGAGCAGGCCATCTACGACCAGGGCCGGGTCGAGCGCGCCTTCGCGCTCCTGGTCGAGCGGGGCCTCACGTACGAGCAGGACGGGGCCGTCTTCCTCCGGACCACGGAGTTCGGGGACGACAAGGACCGCGTGCTCCGGAAGCGCGACGGCTCGCTCACCTACTTCATGCCCGACATCGCCTACCACGTCGACAAGCACGAGCGCGGGTTCCACCGCGTCATCGACGTCTGGGGCGCCGACCATCACGGCTACGTGCCGCGGGTGCGCGCCGCGCTCCTCGCGCTCGGCTACGGCGCCGACTTCTTCTCCGTGACGATCGTCCAGCTCGTGAAGGTCGTGCGCGGCGGGGAAGAGGTGAAGATGTCGAAGCGCTCCGGCGAGTTCGTGACCCTGCGCGACCTGATCGACGAGGTGGGCGTGGACGCCGCGCGCTACTTCTTCCTGATGCGCAAGGGGGACTCGCAGCTCGTCTTCGACGTGGACCTCGCCCGGAAGCAGACGGACGAGAACCCGGTCTTCTACGTCCAGATGGCCCATGCGCGCCTGAGCGGAATCTTCCGCACCGCCGAGGCCGACCCGGACGCGGTCGCCGGCGCGATCGACCTCGGGGCGCTCCCCGCGCCGCAGGACACCGAGCTCCTGAAGAAGCTCGTGACCTTTCCGGAGGTGGTGCGGAAGGCGGCGCGCGAGCACGAGCCGCACCGGATCTGCGTCTACCTCGAGGAGCTCGCCGCCGTGGTCCACGGCTGGTATCACCATACCCGCACCGTCGGCGAGGCGCCTCCCGTCGAGCGGTCGCGCCTCCTCCTCGCGCGCGCGGCCCGCATCGTGCTCGCGAACGGCCTCGCGATTCTCGGCCTGTCCGCCCCCGACCGGATGTGATTCGATGAGCCTGCTCGTCGTCGGCAGCGTCGCCCTCGATTCGATCTTCACGCCCTTCGGCGAGACCGCCGACGCGCTCGGCGGCTCCGCCGTCTACTTCAGCGTGGCCGGGGCCATCCTGCATCCGGTGCAGGTGGTCGGCGTCGTGGGCGACGATTACCCGCTCGACGAGCTCGAGCGCCTCGCGCCGCGCGGCATCGACTGGTCCGGCGTCGAGCGGACCCGGGGCGAGAGCTTCCGGTGGAAGGGGAAGTACTCGTACGACCTCCAGAGCCGCGAGACCCTGGAGACGCGCCTCGGCGTCTTCGCCTCGTTCGAGCCGAAGCTCCCGGCCTCCGCGCGCGACGCCGAATTCCTGTTCCTCGGGAACATCGATCCCGAGCTCCAGCTCGGCGTGCTCGAGCAGGTCCGGCGGCCGCGGCTCGTCGCGTGCGACACGATGAACTACTGGATCCAGAGCCGGAAGCCGGCGCTCATGGAGCTCCTCTCGCGCGTCGATCTCCTCATGGTGAACGACGGCGAGGCGCGCGAGCTCTCGGGCGACTGGAACATCCATCGCGCCGGCCAGTGGATCCTGCGCAATGGCCCGAAGCGGGTGGTGATCAAGCAGGGCGAGCACGGCGCGCTCCTCATGGATCGCGAGCGCACCTTCTACGCGCCCGCCTTCCCGCTCGAGGACGTCTTCGATCCCACCGGGGCGGGCGATGCCTTCGCGGGCGGATTCATGGCCTATCTGGCGCGAACCGGCGTCACCGACGAAGCGAACCTCAGGCGCGCGATGATCTACGGCGCCACGATGGGGTCGTTCGCCGTGGCCCAGTTCGGCATCCGCGGCTTCGACGGCCTCACGCTCGCGGACGTCGAGCGGCGGGCCCAGGCGTTCCGGATGCTCACGCACGTGGACCTGGCGGAGCCCGTCCGGTGACCGGCCCCCAGCACGCCGCCGCCGGCGTCGACCTCGCGCAGGCGGAGGCGGCCAAGGAGCGCATCGGCCGAGCCGTGGCGGGGACGCGGACCGCGCTCTCGCTCGGCGAGGTCGGCGCGTTCGGGGGGATGGTGCGGGTCCCGGCGGGCATGCGCGCCCCGGTGCTCGTGATGAGCACCGACGGCGTCGGCACGAAGGTGCTCGTGGCGCTCGAGGCGGGGCGCTACGACACGGTCGGCGAGGACCTCGTCAACCACAGCGTGAACGACATCCTCGTGCACGGCGCGCGCGGCATCGCGTTCATGGACTACATCGCCGGCGCGGGCATCGGCGTCGAGGCGCTCGCGGGCATCGTCGAAGGCGTCGCGCGCGCGTGCCGGAACCACGGCATGGCGCTCGCCGGCGGAGAGACGGCCCAGATGCCGGGACTCTACCAGCCGGGCCATTTCGACCTCGCCGGCACCATCATCGGGATCGTGGAGGAGAGCGAGGCGCTGCACGGCGATCGTGTCCGGCCCGGGGACGTGCTCCTCGCGTACGCCTCGACCGGGCTGCACACGAACGGCTATACGCTCGCGCGCCGGGTCATCTTCGACCGGCAGCGCCTCGCCATCGATGCGCTGCTCCCCGGCACCGGCGCGTCCGTCGCCGACGCGCTCCTCGCGGTGCATCGCAGCTACGTGCGCGCCGTCGAGCCGGTGCTCGGCCGGGTGCACGGCATCGCGCACATCACGGGCGGGGGCATCGCGGGCAATCTGGCTCGGATATTGCCCGCGGGAACGGCGGCGATGGTGGATCCTGCGACGTGGGAGCTGCCGCCGCTCTTCCGATTCCTGCAGGACGCGGGGCAGATCACCACCGGCGAGATGCGAGACGTCTTCAACCTGGGGGTGGGGCTCGTTGCGGTCCTGCCCTCCGACGCGGTCGAGGCGGCCCAGGCCGCCGCCGCCGCCGACGGGGTCGCGACCTGGACCATGGGCGAGATCGTCCGCGGAGACCGCACGGTCGAATTCGCCCGCTAGGGGACATCCCATGCGATTCGCACGTGCGTCGGGCATCCAGATGGCGGCTGCCCTCCTCCTCGCCGCCCCCGCGGCGGCCCAGCATCCCGAATGCGCCGGCGTCACCGCGCTCGGCGAGGCCCGCGAGGCCTGCGGCGTCGGCGTCGACATCGCCCGCGCCTACCATCCGCTCGCGGGCATTCTCCTGAGCGGCGGCAACCCGGTGATCGGCTCCGGCGGCGCAACCGGCCGTCTCGGGAGCTTCTCGGTGACGCTGCGGACCAACCTCGCCCCGCTCAGCATTCCCGACCTCTCGAACGTGACCGGAGGCGAGCCCGTTCCGGAGGACGACGAGCTCCTCGCTCCCGCGCCCCTCGTCGAAGGGCATGCCGGCCTCTTCCGGGGAACCCGGAGCGGCCTCTTCGCCGTCGATCTCCTCGCCGCGCTCCAGCTCGTGCCGAACGAGGACGTGAGCGACGAGATCCGCGTCGACCCGGATGCGCCGAGCATCGGCCCGGTGTCGCTCGGCACCGGGGTCGGCCTCAGGGTCGGCATCCTCCCCGACGACGGGCCGCTGCCCGGCGTTTCGGCGAGCTTCATGTACCGCACCATTCCGCGCATCGGCTTCGGCGACCTGTCGGCCGGTGACGACGTCGCCGCGGACGTGCGGATCACGTCGACCAACCTGCGGCTCACGGCAGGAAAGAAGTTCGCCGTGCTGGCGATCGCAGCCGGGCTCGGCTGGAGCCGGTACGGCGGCGACGCGACCGCGACGTTCGACGGCGGCCTCGCCGGCCCGCAGACCGTGTCGCTCGAGCTCTCCCAGAGCCGGATGCTCTACTTCCTCGACGCGGGCCTCGATTTCGGCTTCGTGAAGCTCATCGGCGAGATCGGGCGGCAGTCGGGGAAGGATCAGGGCCTCGAGACCACATTCGCCGGATTCGACGACGCGGCGGGGACGACGTTCTACAGCGTCGGGCTCCGCGTGGGGCTGTGACTTGAACGAGACGGAGGCGATGGAGCGCGCCCTCGACCTCGCGTGGCGGGGCTGGGGGCGCGTGCAGCCGAACCCGATGGTCGGCGCGGTGCTGCTCCGGGACGGGGCGGCGGTCGGGGAGGGCTTCCACGCATCGTTCGGCGAGCGGCACGCGGAGCGCGTGGCGCTCGATGCGGCGGGCGCGGCGGCCCGGGGCGCCACCATGTGCGTAACGCTCGAGCCGTGCGCACACCAGGGCCGCCAGCCGCCGTGCACCGAAGCGCTGATCGAAGCCGGCGTGCGCCGCGTGGTGTACGCGCACGAAGACCCGAATCCTGTGGCGCGGGGCGGGGCGGCGCGGCTGCAGGCGGCCGGCGTCGAGGTCGTCCGGGGGCCGCTCCGCGCGCGGGCGGCGGCACAGAACGCGGCGTTCCTCCACCGCTTCCGCGGGCTCGAGCGGCCGTTCGTCGCGCTCAAGCTCGCGACGTCGCTCGATGCCAGGATCGCCGATGCCGAAGGGCGCTCCCGATGGATCTCGGGCGCGGAAGCGCGGGAGTACGTCCACTGGCTCCGCGCGGGATTCGACGCGATCGGCGTGGGCGGTCGGACCGCCGCGGTGGACGATGCCTCGCTCACGGTTCGCGGTCCCGTCGAGCCGCGGGTGCCGCCCGTGCGGGTCGTGTTCGACCGCTCGCTTGCGCTCGGGCCGGCGAGCACGCTCGCCCGGACGGCCCGGGCGCTCCGGACGATCGTCTTCACCGAAGCCCAGCACATCGCCGCCGCGCGGCCGCTCGCCGACCAGGGTGCCGAGGTGCATCCCGCGCCCGATCTGTCCGCCGCGCTCGCGGCGCTTCACGGGTTCGGCATCATGTCCCTGCTGGTCGAAGGGGGCGGCCGCCTCGCGGGCGCGCTGCTCGCGGCCGGGATGGTGGACCGCTTCCACTGGATCCAGAGTCCGCTTTTCCTTGGCGACCACGGTGTTCCGGCGGTCGCCGGCCTTCGCGCTCCGCCGCTCGCCTCGGCCGAGCGCTGGACCGTCGTCGAGCGCCGGCCGCTCGGCGCGGATACCCTCACCGTGCTCGATCGGGAGCCATGTTCACCGGAATCGTGACGGCGGTCGGCCGCGTGCAGGAGGCCCGCCCCGCCGGGGCGGGCCTCGACCTCGCGATCGCGTCGCCCTATGCCGACCTCGACGTCGGGGAGAGCATCGCGGTCAACGGGGCGTGCCTCACGGTCACGGGCACGCGCGGCGGCACGTTCGACGTCCACGTCGTCGCCACCACGCTCGAGCGGACCTGTCTCGGCGAGCTCGCGGCGGGGAGCGACGTGAACCTGGAGCGTGCGCTCCGGGCGGGGGACCGCCTGGGTGGCCACCTGGTGCAGGGGCACGTGGACGGCATCGGCACGGTCGAATCGGTGCGGGAGCACGGCGATGCGCGGCTCCTCGATATCCGGGTGCCGGCCGCCGTCGCCGAGGTGACGGTCCCGCTCGGGTCGATCACGGTGGACGGCGTGAGCCTCACGGTGAACGCGCTCCCGGCGCCGGGCGTCGTCCAGGTCTCGCTGATCCCGTTTACCTTTCAGCACACGACGCTCGGCGCCCGGCGGGCGGGAGACCGGGTCCAGCTCGAGGGGGACACCATCGGGAAGTACGTGAAGGCGCTGGTGAGGCCATGACATTCGGCACGATCGAGCAGGCCATCGAGGACCTCCGCAACGGGCGGATCATCATCGTGGCGGACGACGAGGACCGCGAGAACGAGGGCGACCTCGTCTGCGCGGCCGAGCTCGTCACGCCCGAGATGATCAACTTCATGACCGTCCACGGCCGCGGCCTCATCTGCCTCGCCCTCACCGGCGAGCGCTGCGACCAGCTCGGCCTCCCCCAGATGACGCAGCGCAACACGGAGGAGCTCGGCACGGCGTTCACCGTGAGCATCGATGCCGAGCGGCGCTTCGGCGTCACCACCGGCATCTCGGCGAGCGACCGCGCCAAGACGATCCACGTCGCCATCAACGGCGATACCGTGCCGGCCGACCTCCGCCGGCCGGGGCACGTCTTCCCGCTCCGCGCGCGGCCGGGCGGCGTGCTCCAGCGCGTCGGCCAGACGGAAGCGAGCGTGGACCTTGCCCGCCTCGCCGGGCTCAATCCGGCGGGCGTGATCTGCGAGATCCTGAATGCCGACGGCTCGATGGCCCGCCGCCCGGAGCTCTCGGTGATGGCGGAGCAGTACGGCCTCACCTTCATCACCGTCGCGCAGCTCGTGGCCTACCGGCTCACGAAGGAGCAGCTCGTCCACCGCGTCGCGGAGGCGCGGCTTCCGACGAGCTACGGCGAGTTCCGCATCATCGGCTACCGCAACGACGTGGACGGCGCCGAGCATGTCGCCCTCGTGATGGGCGACGTCGGCGGCCAGCCGAACGTCATGGTGCGCATGCACTCCAAGTGCCTCACCGGCGACGTGTTCGATTCGCAGCGGTGCGACTGCGGCTTCCAGCTGCATGCGGCGATGCGCTGCATCGGCGAGGAGGGGCGCGGCGTCGTGGTGTACCTCGACCAGGAAGGGCGGGGCATCGGCCTCCTCAACAAGCTCCGCGCGTACGCGCTGCAGGACACGGGCGCCGACACGGTGCAGGCCAACCAGCACCTCGGGTTCGCGCCGGACCTCCGGAACTACGGCATCGGCGCGCAGATCCTCCGCGACCTCGGTCTTTCCTCGATCCGGGTGCTGACGAACAACCCGCGGAAGCTCGTGGGCCTCGAGGGCTACGGGCTCGAGATCGTCGAGCGCGTGCCGCTCATCGCGAGCCCGAACGACGAGAATCGCGGCTATCTCGGCGCCAAGCGCGACAAGCTCGGCCACCTTCTCACCTTCTGAGTCCCGTGCACGAAATCTCCGGCCGCCTCCGCCCCTACGGGCGGGTGGGGCTGCTCGTCAGCCGCTACAACGAGGCCGTCACCCGCCGCCTGCTCGACGGCGCCCGCGAGGTCTGCGCCGAGGCGGGCATTCCCGACGCGCAGGTGGACGTGATCTGGGCGTCCGGGGCCTTCGAGCTCCCGGCCCTCGCGGCATGCGCCGCGGGCACCGGCCGCTATGCCTGCCTCGTGGCCATCGGCGCCGTGATCCGGGGCGACACGCCGCACTTCGAGTACGTCGCCGGGGAGGCCGCGCGGGGGCTCAATGCCGTCGCGGTCCATCACGCGATCCCCGTCGGCTTCGGCGTGCTCACCGTCGACACGATGGAGCAGGCGGTCGAGCGCGCGGGCGGGAGCGCCGGGAACAAGGGCCGCGAGGCGGCGGAGGCGGCGCTGCTCGCGGCGGACGTCATGCACCAGATCCGCGGCCCCCATGCTTAGGACCGAGACGCGCGGCCGGGCCCGCGCGCTCCAGCTGCTCTACGCCTGGGAGCTCACCGGGGAGCTCCCGATCCGCGAGATCGCGGGCGGCGTGGCCCGGATCACGGGCCCGGAGCCCCGCGTGCTCGACTTCGCGGAAGGCCTCGCCGGCCGGGTGGTGGAGCGCGTGAGGGAGATCGACGCGATCGCCGCCGACGCGGCCGAGAACTGGCGGCTGAGCCGGATTGCGGTCGTCGAGCGGAACATCCTCCGGATCGGCATCGAGGAGCTGCGCGGCGGCGAAGTGCCGCCGCGGGTCGCCATCGACGAGGCGGTCCAGCTCGCCCACTGGTTCGGCGGCGCGCGCGCGCCGGCCTTCGTGAACGGCGTGCTCGACCGGGTGGCACGCACGATCGGGCGCCTCTGAGCCGGCCCGCGTGAAGATTCTCCTCGTCAACTGGCTCGACCTCGCGAACCCGCAGGGCGGCGGCGCCGAGATCCATGCCTTCGAGCTCTTCAGCCGCCTCGCGAAGTGGGGCCACTCGGTGCGGCTCGTCTGCTCGGGATGGCCCGGAGGGCCCCGGCGCGCGGTGGTGGACGGGATCGACGTGACACGGGTCAGCACGCGCTACGGATTCGCGCTCGCGGGCCGCGCGGCGGTCCGGCGGGCGCTCGCGGAGGAGACGCCCGATATCCTGGTCGAGGACATCAACAAGATCCCGCTCTTCACCGCCGGGCTCACGGACCGGCCCTTCTGCGCCATCGTGCCGCACCTGTTCGGCGGCACCGCGTTCAACGAGGCACCATGGCCGATCGCGGCCGCCGTCTGGCTCGCGGAGCGGCCCCTCGCGCGCGCCTACCGGCGGGCGGGGTTCCACGCGATCAGCGAGAGCACGCGGGACGACCTCGTCGCGCGCGGTGTCCGCGCCGAGTGCATCCGCGTGATCCATCCGGGCGTGGATTCGGCCTGGTTCACGCCGGATCCGGGAACGCCGCGACGCGTGCCGCCGGCGTTCCTCTACATCGGCCGGCTGCGGCGGTACAAGGGCGTGGACATCGCGATCCGGGCGTTTGCGCGCGCCCACCGGGAGCGGCCCGACCTGCGGTTCGACATCGCCGGGACCGGCGACACGCGCCCCGCGCTCGAGCAGCTCGTCGCCGAGCTCGGGCTCGGCGAGGCGGTCACCTTCCACGGCTACGTGACCGAGGCGCAGAAGCTCGATTTGTTGCGCTCGACCACGGCCAACATATTTCCTTCACCGAAGGAGGGGTGGGGGATCACCGTCGTCGAGGCGGCGGCCTGCGGCACCCCGTCGATCGCGTCCGACAGCCCGGGGCTGCAGGACTCGGTGCGCCACGGCGAGACGGGATTTCTCGTCCCGCACGGGGACGAGGCGGCACTCGCCGCCCGGATGCTCGAGCTCGCCGGCAGTCCGCGGCTCGTGGCGCAGCTCGGCGCCGCCGCCCGCGCGTTCGCCGGGACGCTGACCTGGGATCACGCCGCGCGCGAGACCGAGCAGCACCTGACCGACATCATCAACGGCTCGGCCTGCGGCTGAGCAGGAGGCGTCGCATGGAGACGATCATCACCGCCCGTCACTGCGAGATTCCGGAGGCGCTCCGCGAGCGTGCCAGCACCGTCGTCGAGCGCCTCGAGGCGGTCGCGCCCCGCGAAGTGCAGGCGACGGTGGTCTTCGACGTCGACGGCACCCGGTCGATCGCCGAGGTGCGCCTGCATGTCGCGAACGGCGACATGCTCGTGGCGGGCGGGGAAGGACCCGATCACCGCACCGCGCTCGACCGCGCGGAGGAGCGGATGCGCCGCCAGGTGACCCGCGTCTCCGGCCGCTATCGCACCAACCGGCATCCGGCGGACGCCCCGGGCAGCTGATGCTCCGCCTCCGCGACTTCCTCGCCCGGCGCGGGAACCCGCTCCAGCTCGAGTCCCTCACGGGAGAGGCCGGGCTCGACCGCCCGCTCCCGGAATCGGAGATCGCGAGCCCCGGCCTCGCCCTGGCCGGATTCACCGACCGCTTCGCGCCCGGCCGGCTGCACGTCTTCGGCGAGACGGAGATCACCTACCTCGGCACGCTCGCTCCGGCCGACCGGCGCCGCACGCTCGAGGCGTTCTTCGGCTTCGAGCTCCCGTGCATCTTCGTGACCAAGGGGCAGGACGTTCCGGCCGAGATGCTGGAGCTCGCCAATGCGCGCGGGGTGCCGGTGCTCCGCTCGCGGCTCAAGACGGCCGAGTTCTACCGGTCGATCAAGCCGATCATCGAGGAGGCCTTCGCGCCGCGCACGACGCTGCACGGGTCGCTCGCGGACGTGTACGGCGTCGGGCTCCTGTTCATCGGACGCTCGGGCATCGGGAAGAGCGAGTGCGTGCTGGACCTCGTCGAGCGCGGCCACCGGCTCGTCGCCGACGACGTGGTGCAGGTGACGCGGCGCCGGTCCGACGTGCTCATCGGCCAGGGCCACGAGCTCGCCGGGCACCACATGGAGATCCGCGGGATCGGGCTCGTGGACATTCCCGCGCTCTTCGGGGTCCGCTCGGTGCGCCAGCAGAAGCGCATCGAAGTCGTCGTGCAGCTCGAGGACTGGGAAACGGCCAAGGATGCGGACCGCACCGGGCTCACGCGCCAGGAGACCGAGATCCTCGGGGTGAGCGTGCCGCGCGTCGTCGTGGCGCTCAACCCCGGCAAGAACATCACCGTCATTTCCGAAGTGGTCGCGATGATGCACCTGCTCCGGTATTCGGGCGTGGACGTCGCTGCCGCTTTCAACGAGCGGCTCATCCGCCGCATGAAGGAGCAGCGCGGCCTCCGTGAGTACCTCCAGAACGACTATGAGTGAGCTGCGCGGCGTCGTCGTCGGGCACGGCCGCGTGGCGGCGGCGCTCGTCGAGGCGGCCGAGGAGATCACCGGCCTCGGCGGGGTGCTGCGGCCGGTGTCGAACACCGGCTGCGACCGCGGCGCCCTCGAGGCGCGGATCGAGGACGCCGTGGGCGAGGGGCCTGCCGTCGTGTTCGTGGACCTCGCCGCCGGCTCCTGCCTCATCGCCGTGCTCCGCCGCCTTCGCGATCGCGAGGACGTCCGCATCGTGACCGGCGTCAATCTCGCGATGCTGGTGGACTTCCTGTTCCATCGCGCACTGCCGGCCGCCGAGGCGGCCGCGCATGCGGCGACGAGCGGCGGCAGCGCCATCCGGGTTCCCTGACATGCCGCTCGTGCTCTCGCGCGTGGACGACCGGCTGATCCATGGCCAGGTCGTCCTCGGCTGGGGCCGGCCGCTCGGCCTCGAGCGCATCGTCCTGGTGGACGACGACGTGGCCGCGAACGAGTGGGAGCAGGAGCTCTACCGGATGGCGGTGCCGGCAGGCATCGAGGTGATCTTCGCCACCGTGGTCGCCGCCGCGAGTGCGCTCGCCGGATGGCACGGAGACCGCCGCCGCACCGCACTCCTCACCGGAGGCATCGAGGCGATGGAAACGCTCCACGCAGCGGACCGGGAGGCGCTGCACCGCATCAACCTCGGCGGCGTGCACCATCGTCCCGGGCGCACCGAGCGGCTCCCGTACCTCTACCTGAGCGACGAGGAGCTCGCCCTGCTGCATCGGCTCGCCGATGACGGGGCGGAGATCGCCGCGCAGGACGTCCCGACGGCGCCGCGCGTCCCGCTCGGCGATCTCGGATGACCTTCGACGCGCTCACCTGGATCCTCCTGCTCCTCTGGGGCACGGTCGTGGGTCTCGACCTCGTGAGCGTCCCGCAGGCGATGCTCGCGCGGCCCGTCGTGGTCGGCGCCGT
>DASUXZ010000141.1:0-6160 GCA_036377655.1 Gemmatimonadales bacterium | reverse complement strand
AAGGCGCGCGAGATCGTCACCGCGGCCGGCTTCCCGGCCGAGATCGCCGACCAGGTGGTCGAGGCGCTCGCCGGGCGGGTGTTCGTCGCCCACAACGCGCGGTTCGACTGGTCCTTCGTGACCGCCGAGCTCGGGCGGGCGCGCCAGATGGACCTCGACGGGTCGCTCCTCTGCACGGTGCGGCTCGCCCGGCGGCTCGTGCGGGGCGTCCGGTCGTGCGGGCTCGACAACCTGTCGCAGCATTTCGCGTTCGAGAACCCGGCCCGCCACCGCGCTGCCGGCGATGCCTTCGTGACGGCGACGCTGCTCGACCGCCTGCTCTGCCTCGCGCGCGAGGAAGGAGCACGCACCCTCCAGGACCTCGAGGCGATCGCGAGCCGGCGCGCGCCGCCGAGACCGAAGAAGCGCCGCCCGCCGGCGATGCCGACGGCTCCGCGCGAGGACTCCATGCCCGAGGGGCCGGCATGACGCTCGTCCGGTCGTTCCAGGTCGGGTCGCTGCGCTGCCACACGCTCGAGGGAGGCCTGCAGCGGCTCGACGGCGGGGCGATGTTCGGCGTGGTGCCGCGGCCGCTCTGGGAGCGGGAGATCGCGCCGGACGAGCGGCACCGCATTCCGCTCGCGATGCGCTGCCTCCTCGTGGAGCATCCCGACGGCCTCGTCCTCATCGACACCGCCCTCGGCGCGAAGGAGGACGCGAAGTTCCGCGACATCTACGGCATCGACAACGCCTCCTCGAAGGGCGGCGACGGGCAGCGCACCCGCCTCGACGACGCGCTGGACGAGGCCGGCTTCTCGGCGGACGACGTCCGCTACGTCGTCAACACCCACCTCCACTTCGATCACGCGGGCGGCAACACCCGCCGCGACCCGCCGGAGGTGGGGCACGACGAGGGCGCCTTGCGGCTCGCCTTCCCGAACGCGACGTACGTGGTGCAGCGCGGCGAGCTCGAGTTCGCGCGGAACACGAACGAGCGCACCCGGGCGAGCTACCTCCCGCCCAACTTCGAGCCGGTCGCCGCTGCCGGCCGGTTCCGCCTCCTGAACGGCGATGCCCGGATCCTCCCCGGCATCAGGGCGCGGGTCACCCCGGGGCACGTCCCGAATCATCAGGCGGTGCTCGTCGAGGACGGCGACGAGACCGCGGCGTTCGTGGCCGACCTCATCCCGACCTCGGCCCACCTCCGGCTGCCGTGGATCATGGGATACGACCTCGAGCCCCTCCGCACGCTCGAGAGCAAGCGGGCCCTCCTTCGCGACGCGGCGAACGAGGGGTGGCGGATCGTGTTCGAGCACGATGCGCGGGTGGCCTGGGGGACGGTGGTGCGGACGGGGACGTCGGTGGGGCTCGAGGGGATCCAGGTGGTGGATTGAAGTCGAGTCCGGAGTTGACTTTCGGGCCTTCCGGCCTACATTTCGCCCGTTCTCAAGCGGCCCGCCCCAGGCGGTGCCCACCCCCAGCCCGCAGCAGGGAGCGCGGCGCGACCGGGTCCTGACCAGCGAGCTTCGAGCGCCGGGCGCTCGAGCCGCCCATCGGGCACCCGTATCGAGCGGGTGCCTTTTCTGTTTCGCATGGAGGCGTAGCCACTGTCCACAAACGATCGCGAACGGCGCACACGAGTCAATCGGCAGATCCGCATCAGCCCCGTCCGGGTCATCGGGCCCGGCGGTGAGCAGCTGGGAGTCCTGCCCGTCGAGGAGGCGCTCGCCGCCGCCCAGGACCAGGGACTCGATCTCGTGGAAGTCGCGCCGACGGCCCGGCCCCCCGTCGTCAAGATCATGGACTACGGGAAGTACAAGTTCGAGGAAGCGAAGGCGGCGCGTGCGGCCAAGAAGAAGCAGCACGTGATCCTCCTCAAGGAAGTGAAGTACCGGCCGGGAATCGACGATCACGACTTCGACTTCAAGACCCGCCACGCCCGCGAGTTTCTGGGCGAAGGGAACAAGGTCAAGGTCACCATGATGTACCGCGGACGGCAGCTCGCCCACGTGGAGCTCGGCAAGGCGGTCCTCGACCGCGTCGCCGCCGCCCTCGCCGATGTCGGCAAGGTCGAGATGGAGGCCAAGCTCGAAGGGCGCAACATGACGATGGTGCTGGCGCCGAAGTAGAAACCAACGGGAGTGACGATGCCGAAGATGAAGACGAAGCGCGCGGCGGCAAAGCGCTTCAAGAAGACCGGGTCGGGCGAGCTCAAGCGGTTCCACGCGAACCACTCGCACATCCTGACCAAGAAGTCGCGGAAGCGGAAGAACCGGCTCAAGAAGAGCGATGTCGTGAGCTCGGCCGATTTCCCGCGCGTCAACCGCCTCCTCACGGCGTAAGGAGCAGCCATGCCTCGCGTAAAGAACGGCGTCGCGCACCACGCCCGGAAGAAGAAGATCATGGAGGCCGCGAAGGGTGCCCGCGGCGGCCGGTCCAAGCTCTACAAGGCGGCCAAGGAGACGGTCGAGCGTGGCATGCGCTACGCCTACCGCGACCGCCGCAAGAAGAAGGGCGAGTTCCGCGCCCTCTGGATCACGCGCATCAATGCCGCCGCTCGGCAGCACGGCCTGAGCTACAGCCGCCTCATGGCGGGGCTCAAGACCGCCGGCGTGGACATCAACCGCAAGGTGCTCGCCGACCTCGCGGTCCACGATGCGGAGGCCTTCGGCCGGATCGCGGAGCTCGCAAAGGGCCAGCCCGCGGCGTAAGCGCAGCCGGCAGCGGCGCTTCAGCTTTCGATCGTCGGGGCCGCTCGCACCTGTGCCGGGCGGCCCCACTGTCTTGTGCAGGCCCGACCACGATGTCGTCCATGTCTCGCAGCACGCACCCGACCCGATGAGCGACACCGACACCAGTACCGCCACCGCCACCGGCTTTCCCCAGCTCGACGCCCTCCTCCCGCGGCTCGGCGCGCTCGCCGCGCTCGACGCCGACGCGCTCGACGCCGAGCACACCGCGATCCTCGGCCGGAAGGCCGGGGCGCTCACCGAGGCGTCGAAGCAGATCCCCGCGCTCCCGCCCGAGGAGCGCCGCGGCTTCGGCGCGGCCGTGAACCGCATCAAGGCCGCGTTCGAGGCGGCCTTCGCGGCCCGGCGGGCCGAGCTCGCCGAGGCGGCGCGGCGCCGGGCCCAGGCGGGCGTGGATCTCACGATGCCGGCCCGGCGGCGGTGGATCGGCGCCGCGCATCCGGTCACCGCCGTGATCGCCGAGATCACCGAGATCTTCCGCGGCCTCGGCTTCGTCGTCGCGGTCGGTCCGGAAGTCGAGACCGAGTGGTACAACTTCCACGCGCTCAACTTCCCGCCCGACCACCCGGCGCTCGATGCGCACGATACGCTCTACGTCGACGCGCCGGCGGTGGCCGGCGAGCGGGGCGGCCGGCAGCTGCTCCGGACGCACACCTCACCGGTCCAGATCCGCGAGCTTCTCGCGCACGCGCCGCCGGTGCGCGTGGTGATTCCCGGGATGGCGTACCGGAACGACCCCTTCGACCCGTCGCACGCGCCCGCGTTCCACCAGATCGAGGGCCTCGCGGTGGACGAGGGGATCTCGTTCGTGGACCTCAAGGCCACGCTCGTGCACTTCGCGGAACGCCTCTTCGGCGTCGGCACGCGCACGCGATTCCGGCCGTCGTTCTTCCCGTTCACGGAACCCTCGGCGGAGGTGGACGTCGAGTGCCAGCTCTGCCACGGCGCGGGCTGTCCGGCCTGCAAGGGCACGGGCTGGATGGAGATTCTCGGCTGCGGCATGGTGCACCCGGCCGTGCTCCAGAACTGCGGGCTCGACGCCGAGCGGTATACGGGCTTCGCCTTCGGGATGGGCCCGGCGCGGATCGCCATGCTTCGCTACGGCATCACCGACATCCGGTACCTGTACGAGGGAGACATGCGGTTCCTCGGGAGCCTCGCGCGATGAACGTGAGCCGCCGCTGGCTCGAGGCGTTCCTGCGCCGTCCGCTCGACGCGCGCGACGTCGCGACCCGGCTCGCGATGCTCGGCGCGCCGGTGGATGCGATCGAGCCGCTCCACGCCGGCCTGGCCGGGATCGTCGTCGCGCTGGTCGACGACGTGCGCCCCCACCCGAATGCGGACCGGCTGCGCGTCTGCACCGTGAACGCCGGCGGCGCCGCGCCGCTCAACGTGGTGTGCGGTGCGGCGAACGTCACGGCGGGGAAGAAGTATCCGTTCGCGCCGGTCGGCTCGACGATCCCGGGGCGCCCGCCGAAGAAGCCGTCGCTCACGCTCGACCGCCGGAAGATCCGCGGCGAAGTGTCGGAAGGGATGCTCTGCTCGCTCGAGGAGCTCGGCTTCGAGCCGAAGGACGACGGGATCTGGGAGCTCGCGACCGACGCGGCGCCCGGCACGCCGCTGCTCGAGGCGCTCGAGCTCGCGGATGACCGGCTGCTCGTGGACGTGACCGCCAACCGTCCCGACCTCCTCGGCCACAAGGGCATCGCGCGAGAGCTCGCGGCCTCGTATGGCGTTCCGTTCCGGCTTCCGCCGATTCCCGGCGCGGTGGACATCGATATCCTCGCGAGCCGCCGCGTGGCGGAGCTGAGGAACGGCGAGCGGGCAGAGACCACGACCGGCGGGGTGCGGGTCGCGATCGAGGACGCGGACGGATGCGCCCGCTTTCACGGCGTCGTGCTGAGGGACGTGCGCGTGGCGCCCTCGCCCGAGTGGCTCGTGCGCCGCCTCGAGGCGGCGGGGGTCCGCTCCATCAACAACGTCGTGGACGCCACGAACTGCGTGATGCTCGAGTTCGCCCAGCCGATGCACGCGTACGACGTGGCGCGGCTCCGCGGGCCGGCGGTCGTGGCCCGGCGCGGGCGCGACGGCGAGCGCGTCGTGACGCTCGACGGCGTGGAGCGCGCCGTGTCGAGCGACATGACCGTCATCGCCGACGACGGCGGCGTCATCGGCATCGGCGGCGTCATGGGCGGGCGCGACAGCGAGGTCGACGACCGCACCACCGACGTGTTCCTCGAATGCGCCTGGTTCGAGCCCGCCCGCATCCGCCGGACGCGCAAGGCGCTCGGCATCAGCACCGATGCGAGCTACCGCTTCGAGCGCGGCGTGGATCTCTGGAACGCGGGAGAGCCGTTCCGGCGCTGCATCGAGCTCGTCCTGACGCTCGCGGGCGGCGTCATCGCGGAGGCGCCGGTCGATCTCTGGCCGCGCATCACGCATCCGCCCCGGATCTTCCTCCGGACCGCGCGGGTCGCGCAGGTCCTCGGCGTGGAGCTCTCGCTGCACGAGATCGAGCGGCACCTCGTCTCGATCGGGGCCACGGTGGTGTCGAAGCCCGAGGACGGGCGTATCGCGGTGGACGTGCCCGGGTGGCGGCCCGACCTGCGGAGCGAGATCGACCTCGTCGAGGAAGTGGCGCGTCGTCATGGCTACGATGCCTTCCCGTCGGACCTGCGTCCCTTCCGGGTCGGGGCCGCGGCGGATGCCCCCGTCGTCGGGGCAACCGAGCGGGTGCGCGGCCGGCTGATCCGTGAAGGCCTGCTCGAGGCGATGACGCTCCCGATGGTCCCCGCCGAGGGCGACGGCATCCGGGTCGCCAACCCGGTGTCGGAGGATCAGGCGATGCTTCGGAGCGCGTTGCTGCCGGGACTCGTGCGCCAGGCGGAGCTCAACTGGAGCCGGCGCGAGCGCGATGTCCGCCTCTTCGAGATCGGCGCCGCCTTCCTCCCGGGTAGCGAGGGAAGCCTTCCGCACGAATCGCAGCGCGTGGCCGGCGTGCTGAGCGGCGCGCGCGCCCCCGAGCACTGGAGCGGGGCGCCTCCCGACCTCGATCTCTGGGACCTCAAGGCGACGTTCGAGTCCGCCGTGGCGGCCGCGGCGCCGGGTGCCACGATCGAGCCCGACGGCGAGGGATGGGTGGCGCGCAGTGCCGACGGCCGTGCCATCGGCCATGCCGTTCCGCTCCAGGCCGATGCCCCCCCGTGGGCGGGGCCGCTCTTCGGCTTCGAGGTCGAGATGCACGATGCGGCCGTACCGCCGCCGCGCTTCGCCGCGCGGCCGGCAACGCCCGCGGCGGAGCGCGACGTCACCCTCCTCGTGCCCGACGGCATCGCCGCCGGTGCGATCGTGCGGGTGCTGTCGAATGGGGGTGTCCCGGTGCTAGAATCCGTGCGTATCGTCAACGCATATCGCGGAGAGCGCGTGCCGCC
>DASUXZ010000140.1:0-4120 GCA_036377655.1 Gemmatimonadales bacterium | reverse complement strand
ACACGTCAGAACTGGAAATAGATGAACGGGCTCGGCTCCGCGAACCGGAGCACGCAGAGCACGAGCAGCGCCGCGAGCGCCGCCGCGGCGAGGCGGGTGCGCGGGAAGCGGATCTCCCACGTGTTCCGGGCGAGGAAGATGATGCCGGCGGAGGCAAGGAGCGTGGCGCCCGCTTCGGCGGAGACGAGCGCGAGATTGCCGCCTTCCCCCTCCCGGAGGCCCGCCATCGTCGCGAGGAGCCGCCCCGCCTCCGCGAGCGTGCCCGACCGGAAGAACACCCAGCCCACCACCACGGCCAGGAATGTCACGGCGACCGAGAGCGCCCGCGACGACGGGACCCATCCCCGCCGTGAGAGCGCCGCGTGCCCGGCGAGCAGCGCCCCGTGATAGAGCCCCCACACCGCGAACGTCCATCCCGCCCCGTGCCAGAGCCCGCCGAGCAGCATCGTCAGGAGGAGGTTCCGGGCGACGAGCGCCGTCGTCCCGCGCGACCCACCGAGCGGAATGAAGAGGTAGTCGCGGATCCAGAACGAGAGCGACATGTGCCACCGCCGCCAGAACTCCGCGATGCTCGCCGACTTGTACGGCGAATCGAAGTTCTGCGGGAAGCGGAAGCCGAGGAGCAATGCGAGGCCGACGGCCATGTCGCTGTAGCCCGAGAAGTCGAAGTAGATCTGCGCGGTGTAGCCGAGCGCCGCGAGCCACGCCTCCGCGGTGTCGAGTCCCGCCGCCCCTGCCCAGAGCGGGTCCACCAGCCCGCGCGCGATCACGTCGGCGACGAGCACCTTCTTCGCCATGCCGAGCGCGAACATCCAGAGCCCCGTCACCCACTCGTCCGCCCGCGGCCTCGGCGCGAGGCGCTCGAACTGGTCCGCCATGTCGGCGTAGCGGACGATCGGCCCGGCCACGAGGTGCGGGAACATCGCGACGAAGGTCGAGAACTCGAGGAAGCTCCGTGCCGGCTGGAGCCTCCCGCGATAGATGTCGATCGTGTAGCTGATCGAGTTGAAGGTGTAAAACGAGATCCCGACCGGCAGGACCAGCGCGAGCAGCGGCCACGACGGGTCGAATCCGAGCATCCGCCCGACGCCGAGGAGCGACCCGACGAAGAAGTCGTAGTACTTGAAGACGCCGAGGAGCCCGAGGTTGAAGGCGAGGAGGAGGACGAGCCAGAGCTTCCGGCGGCCGGGCGACGCCGCAGTCGCGATCATCCGACCCGCGAAATAGTCTGCGGAGGTCGAAACGATCATGAGCGGCACGAACCTGAGGTCCCACCAGGCGTAGAAGAACCAGCTCGCCGCAGTCAGGAACCCGAGCCGCGCCCTGGCCGTCGGAAGGAGCCACCACCCCGCGAGCACGAGCGGGAGGAAGGCGAGGAGGAACCCATAGCTATTGAAGAGCACAGCTTGCTCCCCGCCCACCGTAGATGGCGCTGAGCACCGCATCCCCGTTCGCGGCCATCATGTGGACCGCGTCGTAGTACTTCCCGGGATCGGTTTCGAGCCGGTCGGGCCGGACGTAGCGAAGGAGGCCGCGCGCCTCGGCGTCACGGAGGACGGAGTCCATCGCCGCCGTCATCGCCGCGAGACTCGGCGCCGCCCGGCTTGCCACGAGGTCGGGATGAACCGGCGGCATGAAGGCGGTGACCTCGATGCCGCCCGCTTTCGCTTCCTCGAGGAACCGCCCGAGGAGCGCAAGACGTGCCGGAGAGAGCTCGAGCTCCCGGCGGTATCGCGCGCTCACCGACGCCACGGAACCCGCGATCCGCTCGGCGTGGGGAAACGTTCCGGCGGCGAGCTCCGCATCCCAGCGCGGGTGCACCTGCCAACCGTCACGAGTCAGCGCTTCCTGCGGAAGTTCGTTCGCGGGGAACAGTGCGCGGCGGAGCGAGCGGAAGGCGGCGCCGACACTCTCGAGCGTGAGGTAGTCCGCTGCTGCGGGCGTGGCGACGGACGCGGTCGCGAGCGCCACCGGCGCGTGGCGGCCGAGCATGCGTGATGCCTGGAGCGCGCGGCCGGCGCCAGACTCGCCGGTGAACGCTTCCGGATCGGCGCCGAGCAGGACCTCACGCACCGCGCTCGCGGAGTCCGACTGCACGAACCGGAGGATCGCCACGAAGTCCTCGGCGACACCGGCGTTCACGCCGAAGTTGAACGCCGGCCGTCCCGTGAGCTCGGCGATGCATGCGGGACGGAGCGCCTTTACCCGCGACGAACCGAGCACGACGACTCGCGGTCGGACCGGTGCCTTCCGGTAGAGCGACGCCTTGTAGTCGCGGTCGGCGCTCACCACCGGAGGGAAGATCCCGCCGCCGAACGCCGCGAGCGGATCGGTGAGCCGGACGAGCGCCGCGAGGCCGAGCGCGAGCGCGGCGAACGTCGCCGCGAAGGCGCGCAGGAAGGCGGCGTCCCCGGGGGCGCTCTCGACGTCGCGGTGGCGGTGGGTGGAGGCGGGGGGCATCGGCGGGCGGAAGCGCAATCGACGTGCCCGGGATGCGGCGCCGGCCCTGCCGTCAGTCGTGCGTCCAAGCTGCGCAGCCTCAACCAGTTGCGATGCGAGTTGGGGCCGGATCGCTCAGCCGCTGCCGGCGGCGGGGGTCGCGTATTGCCGTGACAACTCGCAGGGCGACCGGTAGATTGTCCTCCAATCTCACTCCCGAGGCCACCTCCGCCGATGACGCAACGCGGCATCCCTGACGACGTCGTCGCTTTTCTTGCCCAATCCATCGATTCGGTCGAACAGCTCGAGGTGCTGCTCCTCCTCCACCAGAACCCCGCCACGGAGTGGACGGCGGAGACCGTCGCGCGCCACCTCTACCGCGAGCCGACCTCCGTCGGCAGGAGGCTCGGGGTGCTCCGGCTGCTCGGTCTCCTGCAGGCGTCCGATGACGAGGTTCCGACCTTTCGCTATGCGCCCAGGACGGAAACGATCGACGGGACGGTGGGACGGCTCGCGCAGGCGTACTCGGAGCGCCGGGTGACCGTGCTCGGGCTCCTCGCCTCGAAGCCCATGGACCACGTCCGTGCCTTCGCCGACGCATTCCGGATCCGCCGGGAGGAGTGAGGTGGCCTACCTCGTCTTCGTGCTCTGCGCGCTCACGAGCTTCGCCTGCGCGGTGCTGCTCTTCCGCGGCTATCGTGAGCAGCGGGTCAAGCTGCTGTTCTGGTCGGGCTGCTGCTTCGCCTGCTTCGCGCTCGGCAACGCGCTGCTGCTGGCGGACGCGGTGGTCGGCGAGCGGTACGACCTCGCCTTCTACCGGAGCCTTCCGGTGCTCGCCGGGCTGATGGTGCTCATCTACGGGCTCGTGACCGAATCATGATCGACACCCTCCTCGGGACGCAGCTCGTATCGGGCGCACTGCTGATGGGCTACCTGGTGGCGGGGCTCTTCTTCTGGCGGTTCTGGCGGACCACGTCCGACCGATTCTTCGCGATCTTCGCGCTCTCGTTCTGGCTGCTCGCCGTGCAGCGCCTCCTCGTCGCCGCCTCGGTCTCGGTGTTCGAGTCCGAGGCCTACCTCTATGGGATCCGTCTCGCCGCCTACCTCCTGATCCTCGGGGCGATCGTCGACAAGAACCGGAAGGCCCGGTCGGCCGGCTGATCGGGCCGCGCCGAGCTAGGCGCGGCGCCGGCCGAGGGTGAACGAAAAGGTGGCTCCGTGGTCGGGGCGCGCCTCGGCCCAGACCCGCCCGCCATGGCGGTGGACGATCCGCTGGACCGTCGCGAGTCCGATCCCGGTCCCCGGGTAATCCCCCGTGAGGTGCAGCCGCTGGAACGGGCCGAAGAGCTTCTCGGCGTAGGCCATGTCGAAGCCCGCCCCGTTGTCCCGCACGAAATAGACGGTTTCCCCACCCACCTGCGCGGTGCCGAACTCGATCAGCGCTTCGGGGCGCCGGCCCGTGAATTTCCAGGCGTTGGCGACGAGGTTCTCGAGCGCGATCCGGAGCAGCCGGGCATCGCCGTTGGCCGTGACGCCGGGGCGCACGCGCGCCTCGACCGCACGCCCGGGCTCCGCCTCGCGCAGGCGGGCGAGGGCGAGCTCGGCGATCTCGCTCAGGTCCACTTCCTGCTGGCGGAGCTCCGCGCGCGTGACGCGCGCGAGGTGCAGGACGTCGTCGATG
>DASUXZ010000139.1:0-3308 GCA_036377655.1 Gemmatimonadales bacterium | reverse complement strand
ACCGTGAACGGCCGGAGCGTGTCGCGCACGGTGAGCGAGTCCCCGCGCCGCGCGAAACGCACCACCGAGATGATCTCCTCGCCGTTGAGCCCGTTCGAGAGGAGCAGCCGCGTGCCTTCCCCGGCGGCGAGGAAGCCGGTGTAGGTCGTGTCGAGCTGCGCCTCGAGCACCACGTCCTCGATGACGAGATTGTCCGAGGGACAGAGCTCGGGACACCCGCCCGGGGCGGTCAGCTTTTCCTGGCAGGCCGCCGTGGCGATCGCCGCGAGCAGCGCGAGGGCGCCGCGCCGCATCATGTGAGCTCCTCGGGGCCGAAGGCATCGGGCAGGAGCTCCTGCATGGTCCAGCGCCGCTCCCCGCGCGGGCCCGACGCGATCACGGTGAGCGCGGGCCCGAACTCCGACAGCACCTGGCGGCAGGCGCCGCACGGCGCGGACGGTGGATCGGCGTCGGTGACGACGGCGACGCGCCTGATGCGCCGGTGGCCCGCCGTCACGGCGGCGGCCACTGCCGCGCGCTCGGCGCAGATGGTGAGCCCGTACGATGCGTTCTCGATGTTGCACCCCATGAAGGTCGTCCCGTCCTCCGCTTCCACGGCCGCCCCGACCCGGAACCCGGAGTAGGGCGCGTATGCCTGCTGCTGGGCCCGGCGCGCCAGGGCCACGAGCGCCTCACTCACTCCAGACCTCGCGCAGGAAGGATGTGCCGGCCGCGAGCGGACCCGCGCCGAGGAATTCGGCGACCGTCTGCCCGATGTCCGCAAAGCTCCGCCGCCGCCCCAGTCCGACCGGTCGCACCCGCGGGCCCGCTGCGAGAAGCGGCACGACCTCGCGGGAATGGTCGGTCGAGGGCGTCGTCGGATCGTTGCCGTGATCGGCCGTAAAGATAACGAGGTCATCGGCCTGCATCCCCGCCAGGAGCCGAGGCAGGGCCCGGTCCAGCTCCGCGAGACCGCGCACGAAGCCCGGCACGTCGTTCCGGTGTCCCCACGACTGGTCGAACTCGATGACGTTCGCGAACAGGAGGCCGCGGGCCATCGTCGCGAGTGCGGCCTCGATCAGCCCGAACGCTTCCGCGTTCGTGGCCGCGTGGATCGCAGTGATCGAGCGGCCGGCGAAGAGGTCGTCCACTTTCCCGACTCCGACGCGCGGAACGTGGCGGGCGGCGAGGCGGTCGAGCAGCGTTTCTCCGACGGGCGCCACGCTGAAGTCCTTCCGGCGCGCGGTGCGCGTCCACTTTCCCGCCTCGCCGGTGAACGGCCGGGCGATGACCCGCGAGACGGCGTGCTCACCGGTGAGGATCTCGCGTGCCGCCTCGCACGCCGCGTACAGCTCGGCGATCGGGACGACCGCCTCGTGCGCCGCGACCTGAAAGACGCTGTCCGCGGAGGTGTACACGATCCATCGTCCGGTCGCGACGTGCTCGGCGCCGTAGCGATCGATCATCGCTGTCCCGGAGCCGGCTACGTTGCCGATCACGCCCCGCCCGGTGCGTTCCGCGAATGCCGAGAGGATTTCCGGCGGAAAGCCGTCCGGATAGGTCGGGAAGGGCCGCTCGAGGACGAGGCCGCAGATCTCCCAATGCCCCGTCGTGCTGTCCTTGCCGGCGCTCACCGGCTCGCAGACGCCCCAGGCAGCACGCGGCTCGGCCACGGGCGGCACGCCGGGCAGGTCGGCGCAGTGCCCGAGCCCGAGCGCAGCGAGATTCGGAAGGCGCAGCGGGCCCGCGGCACGCGCCACGTTGCCGAGCGTATCGCTCCCCTCGTCCCCGTAGGCCGCGGTATCAGGCGCCGGCCCGATGCCGAGGCCGTCGAGCACGATGATGGCGGCCCGGCGCGTCATGCTCCGCGATACCTCCGATCGACGCGCCTGCCGAGCGAGGTGAGCAGCTCGTAGGCGATGGTTCCCGCCCGCTCGGCCTGCGCGTCGATCGGGAGTGCCTCACCGAAGACGGTCACCTCGTCTCCCGGTTGCACGGCCTCTCCGGATTCGACCACCGTCATGTCCATCGTGACTCGCCCCCGTACCGGGAGGTTCCGCCCGCCGCCATGCATCACTCCGCGGGGCGCGAAGGCACGCGGCAGGCCGTCCGCGTAGCCGATGGCCACGGTGGCGACCGTGACCGGTCCCGGCGCGCGCCAGGTTCCGCCGTAGCTCACGGTCTCGCCGGACCGGAGCCGGCGCACCGACACGACACGCGACTTGAGTGTGGCGACGGGTGCCGGCGCCGGAAGCCCCGCACCTGCGCGGCCGCCGTAGAGGAAGATGCCCGGGCGGACCAGATCGGCGGCGAACTCGCGTCCCGCAAGCGCGGCGGCGCTGTTCGCCGCATGGAGGAGCGCCGGGCGCGGCCCGAGCGCGGCGACGGCGTCGTGAAAGGCCCGCCAGCTCGCACCCGTCGAGCCGGCATCGGTGTCCGCCGAATGGAAATGCGTGAATGCCCCCTCGTATCCCGATGCGCCGCGCAGCAGTCGCCGGAGCTCCGAGAGCGCCGCGGCATCGTGCGCGGGGAAGCCTCCCCGGCACATCCCGGCGTCGATCGCGACATGGAACGGAGCGGCCGGATCGAGCGCGATCCAGGCGCGAAGCGCCTCGAGGTCGGCGATGCCCGGCGTGATCCGGTGCGCGCGAACGGCCGGAAGCCAACCGGGAAGCGGCGGCGTGAACAGTACGATCGGCCGGGAAATCCCGGCGGCGCGGAGCTCGATCCCCTCCTCGACGGCCGCCACGCCGAAGCCCCACGGATCGACCGCTTCGAGCGCCCGTGCGACCGGAACGGCACCGAGGCCATAGCCATTAGCTTTGACCATCGGGAGCAGGCGGGCGCCCGAGACCTCGGCCACCGTGCGCGCATTGGCGCGGAGCGCATCGAGATCGACGTCGACCCAGGTGCGGTCGGCCGGCGGAAGCGGGCGTGCGGGGGTGGTCACGGCGGCGCGAATGATATCCGGCAGCGGAGCGTGCATGCAAGAAACTTCCGCCCTCGAGCGGGTGATGGCCCTCGTGCGGGACCTCCGGGTGCGCTGCGAGTGGGATCGCGTGCAGACGCGCGAGACGCTGCGTCCCTACCTCGTCGAGGAGGTCCTCGAGCTCGACCAGGCCATCGGCCGCGGCGACGAGCCGGCGATCCGCGAGGAGCTCGGCGATTTCCTCCTTCACCTCGCCTGGCAGCTCGTGCTCGCGGAGGAGCGGGGAGACATGACCGCCGACGAGCTCGCCCGCGCCACCGAAGCGAAGATGCAGCGCCGCCATCCCCACCTCTTCGACCTCGGCCCGCGTGGTGGATGGGAGGAGGTCAAGCGGCGCGAA
>DASUXZ010000138.1:0-7402 GCA_036377655.1 Gemmatimonadales bacterium | reverse complement strand
AACTATCTGCTCCCGCTCATGCTGGGCACCCGGGACCTGCCGTTTCCCCGCCTCACCGCGCTGAGTTACTGGACCTACCTCTTCGGGGGCTTGCTGCTCTACGCGAGCTTCCTCTTCGGGCTGGCGCCGGACGGGGGGTGGTTCGCATACGTGCCGCTCAGCAACCGGCAGTGGTCGCCGGGGCTCAACCTCGACTGGTGGGACATCGCGCTCAGTGTCGCGGAGGTGGCCGCCATGGGGGCGGCGGCGGAGATGATCGTGGCGGTGCTGCGAATGCGCGCGCCGGGGATGTCCATCAACCGGATCCCGGTGTTCGGCTGGGCCATGCTGGTGACCGCGTTCATGCTCATCTTCGGCTTCACTCCGCTGATCGTGGCCACCGCCATGCTGGAGCTGGACCGGAAGGGACTCACCAGCTTCTTCGTCCCCGAGCACGGTGGCGACCCGCTGCTCTGGCAGCACCTCTTCTGGGTGTTCGGGCACCCCGAGGTGTACATCATGTTCCTGCCGGCGGTCGGGATCGTGACGCACATCGTGCAGGTCTTCTCCCGGCGGCCCGTGGTGAGCTACACCCTCGTGGTCCTCGCGATCGTCGCCACGGGGTTCCTCAGCTTCGGCCTCTGGGTCCACCACATGTACACGACCGGGCTCTCGCCCGTGGCGATGGGCTACTTCTCCGCGGCGAGCATGATGATCGCGATTCCCACCGGCGTGCAGGTCGTCGGGTGGATCGCCACCTTCTGGACCGGGCGGCCGGTCTGGAGGACACCGCTCGTCTTCGCGCTCGCCGGGCTCGTCATCTTCGTGATCGGGGGGATCACGGGGGTCATGGTGGCATCGGTCCCGTTCGACCAGCAGGCGCACGACAGCTATTTCGTCGTCGCCCACCTCCATTACGTGCTCATCGGCGGCTCGATCTTCCCGCTCATCGCCGCGCTCTACTACTGGATCCCGAAGATCACCGGCCGGATGCTGAACGAGCGGATGGGGATCGCGAGCGGCGTCCTCGCCTTCCTCGGGTTCAACCTCGCCTTCTTCCCCATGCACCTCTCGGGGCTGCTCGGCATGCCGCGGCGGGTGTACACCTATCCCGACGGACTCGGGCTCGAGGGGTACAACCTCGTGTCCACGGTCGGCGCGTTCGTGCTCGCCGCGGCGCTCGTGATGTCGGTCGCCAATTTCCTCTGGAGCGTCCGGCGCGGTCGCCCCGCGGGCAACAATCCCTGGCTCGGCGACACGCTCGAGTGGTCGGTCACGTCGCCGCCGCCCTCCGCGCAGTTCGGGCGCCTGCCGGTGGTGGTGGACCGGCACCCGATGTGGGACGAGGCGTGGCAAATGGAGGACCGGCACCCCGAGGAAACGGCGATGCCGGAGGCCGAGGCCCAGCGGCGGGTGGACGAGCTCCACCACTGGCCGACCCGATGGCGCGGTGCGCTCGCCGTGTCCGTGATGGACGGGCAGCCGCTCTACGTGGTCCAGGTACCGGGGCCCACGATCGCACCGTTCCTGATGTCGGTCGGGTTCCTGGTGCTCTTCGCGGCGCTCATCGTGGATCACGTGATCGCGATCGGCGCCGGGCTCCTGATCATCGCGGTCGCGCTCGTCACCTGGTTCCGGCCGCGCGCGGCGGAGGCGCACGCCCTCGAGGACGACGCGGCCAGGCGGCCGGACGACCTTCCGCTCGCCGTGGCGGGCCCGGAGGCGAACGGCTACTGGGGCACCGGCGTCTTCCTGCTCGTCATGGCGACGGCCCTCACCTCCTTCGTCGCGAGCTACTTCTACCTCGCGGAAGGCCCATCGCCCGTCTGGCCGCCGCACGACCCGCCGTCGCTCGCGTGGCCGCTCGCCGTCACCGCCTGCCTCGGACTCGCCGCGCTCGCCACCCGCTCCGCGGTGCGGCGGATCGGCCGCGATGGGCGCCTCGCGCCGCCGCTCTTCCTCGCGCTCGTCCTCACGCTCGCCGCGCTCGCGCTCTCCGTCGCCGGCTTCCTCGGGAGCGGGCTCGATCCCGCCGCGAGCGGGTACGCGTCGGCGCACCTGGGCGTCGAGGGGTTCCAGTGGATCGTGATCCTGATCCAGGCGATCATGGTGCTCGCCGGGTGGCTCTGGGCGTGGCGGCAGCCGGGCGACCGCCGAGGACACGGCGTCGCCCACAACGTGTCGCTCGTGAGCTGGTTCTCGGCGGCGACCGCCGTCGTCGTGCTCGCCACGCTGTACCTGACGCCGAGGGTCTGGTGAGCCGCCGCGCAAGCGTGCTCGCGGCCGATCCGCGGGGCGTCGGCGCCGCGGCGTTCGCCGCGCTCGGCGGGCCGCTCGCGTGGGTCGTGCACTTCATGGGGAGCTACGTGCTCGTGGCGCTCGCGTGCACGACCGGCTGGGAGGGACTCGGGGCGACGCTCGCGGCCGCGACGGTGATGCTCGCGATCGTCGCGGGGGCGACGACGATCGTCGGGCTCCGCGGATGGCGGCGCACGCGGGCGCCACAGCGGCTCGACGCCGCGCTCAACGAGCCGCGCGGATGGCGGGCATTCCTGATGCTGTCCGGGATCGTGCTCGGCGCGCTGTCCGCCTTCACCATCGTCCTGCAGGGACTGTCGGCCTTGCTCGTGCCGGCGTGCTCGCAGAGTGGCGTGATTCCGTGAGCGCGCGGCGTGCGGGAGGAGGCGGGATCGTGGCGCGAGCAGGAAGCATCGTCGCGTGCGGGCTCGCCTCGCTGGCCTGCGCGGGGGGCGAGGCGATCGAGACCGCCCGCGCCGCGACCGGCGGCGATCCCGCGCGCGGAGCGCAGGCGATCGCGACCTACGGGTGCGGCGCGTGCCATGTCGTGCCGGGGGTGCCCGGTGCGCGCGGCGAGGTGGGCCCGCCGCTCGAGAACTTCGGCCGCCGGAGCTACATCGCGGGCGTCGTCGTCAATGCGCCCGACAACCTGGTGCGGTGGATCCGGAGCCCGGAGGCGGTTGCGCCCGGGACGGCGATGCCGAATCTCGGCGTGTCGGCCGGGGATGCGCGCGACATCGCCGCGTATCTCTACTCGCTCGGTGGCGGCCGGCTCGGGCCGCCGCGGCTCTTCGACCGCGGCGTGATCGAGCACCCGTGACCCCCGCCTAGGCGACCCGGTCCAGGAAGCCGGCGACCTCCCGCTCGAGCTCGGCGGCGCGTCCGGGTGGCGTTCCGTACGTCGAGAGGTACATGCCGAAATGCGGAGCCGGGCCGGGCTCGAGCTCGAAGAAGAGGAGCGCATCGTCGAGCCCCGGGATCTCGACGGCGAGATGGCTCGGCAGCGAGAGCACGACGGTGCCGGGCAGGGCCGACCCTCCGAGCGGCACGGACACCGGCGTCCCCGGCGCGACCGTTGCCTCGGAATCGAGGCCGAGCGCGCGGAAGAGGGCGGGGAACACGGTCCGGTCCTGCATCGGCCGCCGCTCGAAGGCGAGAGCGCGCGGCTTGCCGGCGTGCCGCTCGAGGTAGAACCGCAGGTTGTAGAGGAAGTACGTCCAGCCGCCGTCCATGCCGAAGTACATGTCGTCCCACTCCGCACCGCTGCCGAACCCCGAGTTGACGAGGCGCAGGATCGTGGCGCCGCCGCGCGCCTCGATGTAGTAGTCGACCGCGAACGGGACGGCGCCGGGCTCCGCCGGCATCGCCGTCCGGAGATGCCTTCCGGGCTCCCAGATCGTGATCGGATTCTCCCACGCCATCTCGCCGCCCCAGGAGACCCAGATCGTTCCGCCCACGCCGGGCTCCACCCTGGCGTCGGCGGGAAACCACCGGCGCAGCTCCTCCGCGTCGGTGAGCGCGCGCCATACCGCGTCGGGCGGCGCGGCGATCGCGATCTCCTTGCCGATCGAGCGCGTGCCGGCGTCGCGGTCGCTTCCGCCCTCCCCGCCGCTCATTTCCTCCTCCGATGGACGATCTCGACCGCCTTGAAGGGCCCCTTGCCCTTCGTATGCACCGAATCGGTGAAGGTGACGCCGGTGACGTACGTGTCGTCGTCCACGAAGCGGAGATGGAAGTCGTACTCCTGGGTGTGCCCGGCGATCGGGTCCTCGTCGGTGCCGTGCATGGTGACGAGATCGTCCTGCATGGTGCCCGCGGCGGTGACGTAATAGGTGCCCCACGTGTCGAAGCCGACGGTGGTGTACCGGTCGAACCGCCGGTCGAAGCCGACGATGCTCAGCGCCTCGATGACCATCGGCGGCGCGCCCCCGGTGGTGCGGGATTCGAGGAACCGGTTGCCGAGGATCATCCGGTTCTCCGTGGTGGCCTTCATCGTCTGTGACGGACCGCCGGGCCCGCTCCACATCGTGATCTCGGCGTCCCAGCTCCCGGCGAGCCGCGCCAGGCGCTCATGCTCCGGACCGGGCTGCATGGCGGCCATCATGGCTTCCATGATCCGGCGCTGCGCTTCGTTGGCGGGGCCCTGCTGCGCCGAAACCGGCAACGCGGCGGCGACGAGGAGGGAAAGAATCAGGCGCGACCGCATCGGAGCTCCTCGGGTCAGGGGGTGGATGCCGGCTTCGGATGGCCGAGGACGGCGAAGCGGAACGTGCGCCCGTCGGGCGCATCGGGGCGGTGGAAGCGCCCCGCGAGCCCTGCGAGGCAGCGGGCGAGCTCTTCCGCAAAGGCGTGCTGGCTTGCCGGGCTCTCGAAGCACACGTCCACGTCGAGCGTGAGCGTCGGCAGCTTCTTTCCCTGCCGCTCCGCGCCCTCGCGCAGGGCGGCGACGGTGCGGATCGATTCGGCTGCGACGGCGACGAGATAGGTGCTCGACAGCCGGTCCCGCACGGCGGCGGGATCGGCGCCGAGTGCCCCGATCAGCTCGGGCGAGATGAGGTAGTGGCGAGCCGTGGCCTGGAGGAGGCGCTCGCCGGCGGTGCCCCTCCGCCGGGTGCCGACCTTCCGGAGGAGGCCCTGCCGCTCGAGCTCACGGACATGGTAGCCGATGCGCTGCCGCGGGACACCGAGTGTCCGGGCGACTTCCGCAGCGGAGCCCGGCTCCCGCAGCAGCTCGAGCACCCGCCGGCGGACGGGCTCGAGGAGGGAGGCGGCGGGGGCCGGCTCGCGGACGACGGCGAGGGCGTTCTGCATGGCCGATACTACGCTCGACAAAAATATTTGTCAAGTTCTGCCGCTACCGGAGCGGGCGCCGCCTGGCGATATTGTGGGAGCAGTTCCGCCCAATGTTCCACCGCAACCGAGGAGGTGATCCATTGTCTAGTGAGAGTTGCATGAGCTCGAACAGGGCAAGCGATCGCCTGGCTCACCGAGCCTAGCAATCGATCCGAGCGAGGCGCTCGCCTCGAGCTCGATGCCAACCGCCCCGCCGGCGTCCCCAGGGATCCCGGCGGGGTTTTGCATGTCGGGCGGGTGAGGCGGGATGCGCATGGGAGATGAGAAGGTGCAGGAGCAGTCGACATCTGGCGCACCGCCGAGGAGGCCCCATGCTCACCCCGACCCGCTTCTTCACCCTCGCGCTCGCCGCCGCCGCGCCGGGGATGGCCGACGATCCCGGCGCGGCCCCCGTCCGCTTCGGGCACGTTCAGCTCGACGACGGCGTGCGGATCCGCTACGCCGAATCCGGGAATCCCTCGGGCGAGCCGATCGTCTTCCTCCACGGGTACAGCGACTCCTGGTACTCGTTCAGCCCGATCCTGCCGCTGCTCGGCGACCGGTACCGGCTCATCGCGCTCGACCAGCGCGGCCACGGCGCGTCGAGCCAGCCGGCGGGGGGCTACCACATGCGGGACCTCGCCCGCGACGTCGTGGCGCTCATGGACTCGCTCGGGATTCCCCGGGCCACGATCGTGGGGCATTCGATGGGGAGCTTCGTCGCCAAGCAGGTCGGCCTCGCGGCGCCGGAGCGGGTGAGCCGCCTCGTGCTGATCGGGTCGGCGCACGTCTTCGACCAGATCAACGACCGGGCGGCGTTCGAGGAGGCGGTGTTCGGGCTCGGCGATCCCGTCTCGCTCGATTTCATCCGGGCGTTCCAGGTGAGCACCATCCATCACCCGGTGCCGCCGGCCTTCCTCGATTCGGTCGTGGTGGAGAGCACCCGGCTGACGGCGCGGGTCTGGAAGGAGCTGCTGCGGGGGATGCTGGCGACGGGTCCGGCCACCGGGCTCGCGAGCGCGCCATTTCCCGTGCTGCTCG
Source organism: Gemmatimonadales bacterium (assembly GCA_036377655.1). Taxonomy (GTDB): domain Bacteria; phylum Gemmatimonadota; class Gemmatimonadetes; order Gemmatimonadales; family GWC2-71-9; genus CAMLLJ01. The sequence continues at coordinate 1,252 of DASUXZ010000138.1, read as the reverse complement.
TCTGGGGCGATCGCGACGCCGTCTTCTCGCCGGCGCAGCGGGACGCCCTCGCAGCGATGCTGCCGAAGGCGAAGCGGATCGATTACGCGGACACGGGCCACGCCACCCACTGGGAGCGGCCGGCCGAGTTCGTGCGGGACCTCGAGAAGTTCATTCGGGATACCCGAGCGACGGGTGCCGCCAGGTAAGCAGGAGGCCGATGAGCCCGAGCAGTGCCATGGTGCCGGGGGCGAGTGCGGGAAACGCGCCCGTCGCCATCTCGGCGAGCATCTCGCGCCCGGCGAGGTCGGGCGCACGCTCGAGGGCGAACTCGCGGTTGCCCTTCGCGTGCAGCACCACGCCGAGCCCCGCGCTCACGAGGAAGAGCAGCATCACGAGCCGGAGGGCGATGACGCTCCCCCGGCTCGCCGCTTTCCGGTGCCACGCGAGCGCCACGAGCCCCGCGCCGATGAGCGCGAGCGGAATCCGCTGCCACCAGTCCTCGAGGTGCTCCATGAGCACGAGCTCGAGCGCCGTTCCGGCGAGCCCCACGGCAAGAAGCGCGGCGAGCGCGGACCGGAGGTGGGGGACGGTGGCGCGCCGCGCGAGGTCTCGAGGCATTCCCGAATATACGCCCCGGATGTCTCGGGGGAGCCGAGCCCCCCGCCCGACACTCAGCGGCCGAGCACCGCCGGGACGAGCACGAACGCCGCCAGCGTCAGGAGCGCGATCATGACGACGTTGAGGAGGAATCCTGCCCGGATCATCCGTCCCATCGGGATCCGTCCGCTCGCATAGACGATCGCGTTCGGCGGCGTCGCAACCGGCAGCATGAAGCCGCACGACGCCGCGAGGGCCGCCGGGATCACGAGGAGCAGCGGGCTCTCGCCGAGCCCGACCGCGAGCGCCCCGGCGATCGGCAGGAACGTGGCGGCGGCTGCCGTGTTGCTCGCGAGCTCCGACAGGAAGACCACCGAGGCCACGACCCCGAGCACGAGCAGCGGGAGCGGAAGCCCGCCAAGCCGTTCGAGTGCAGCGCCGATCCACGCCGCGAGACCGGAGGACTGGATCGCGGCGGCGAGGGAGAGGCCTCCGCCGAAGAGCAGCAGGACGGACCAGGGAAGCCGGTCGATGTCCGCGCCGCCGAGGGGGAACCGCTTCTCCTCCCATTGGACCGGCACCGCGAAGAGGAGCAGCGCACCGGCCAGCGCGATGGCCGTGTCGCTGACCGCGGGGACGACGCGCGCGAGGAGCGGCTGGAACATCCAGCCGA
>DASUXZ010000137.1:0-7734 GCA_036377655.1 Gemmatimonadales bacterium | reverse complement strand
ACCGCCGCGAGGGCCTGCATCGCGACGCGGACCACGTTGTTGAGCGGCTGCTGGGCCTGGAGCGTGACGCCCCCGGTCTGCGTGTGGAAGCGGAGCCGGGCGGCCGCGTCCCCGGCGCCGAACCGCTCGCGCGCGAGGCGGGCCCAGAGGCGGCGGGCGGCGCGGAACATAGCCGCCTCCTCAAGCAGGTTGTTGTGGCTCGCGAAGAAGAACGAGAGCCGCGGGCCGAAGGTGTCGATGGCAAGCCCCGCGGCGAGCCCCACGCGACAATATTCGAGCGCGTTCGCCAGCGTGAAGGCCACCTCCTGCACCGCCGTGGCGCCCGCCTCGCGCATGTGATAGCCGCTGATCGAGATCGGGTTGAAGCTCATGCCCTCGTCCGCGACGAAGCGCATGATGTCGCCGATGAGGCGGAGTGACGGCCCGGGCGGATAGATGTACGTGCCGCGCGCCACGTACTCCTTGAGCACGTCGTTCTGCACCGTGCCCGTGAGCGTCGCGTGGGGAACCCCCTGCTCCTCGCCCACGACCACGTACATGGCGAGGAGGATCGCCGCCGTCGCATTGATCGTCATCGACGTGGAGACCTCGCCGAGGGGAATGCCCCGGAAGAGGTCGGCGAGGTCGTCCACCGTGTCGATGGCGACGCCGACGCGGCCGACTTCCCCCTGCGCCATCGGGTGGTCGGAGTCGTACCCCATCTGGGTCGGGAGGTCGAACGCCGTGGAGAGGCCGGTCTGCCCGCTGCCGAGGAGGCGACGAAACCGTTCGTTCGTCTCCTCGGCGGTGCCGAAGCCGGCGTACTGGCGCATTGTCCAGAGCCGCTCGGTGTACATCGAGGGGTAGATGCCGCGCGTGAACGGGAACCGGCCCGGCGCGGCGAGGTCGCTGGAAGGGTCGCCGGTCCAGTCGCCCGGGCCGAACACCCGCGTCACAGGACCGAGGTCTCGAGCGTGCCCGCGGGTCGGGGCGAGACCTGGAGCCGCCGGAGCGTGTCGGCCACGTACCCCACGTCCTCGCGGGAGCCGATCACGAGCGGCGTGCGCTGGTGCAGCGCGGTGGGAACGATGTCGAGGATGCGGTTGAGGCCGTCGGTGGCGGAGCCCTCCGCCTGCTCCGCGATGAACGCCATCGGCGCCGCCTCGTAGAGGAGCCGGAGCTTGCCGCGCGGGTTCTTCGTGTCCGCCGGGTACATGAAGACGCCGCCGGCGATGAGGTTCCGGTGGAAATCGGCGACGAGCGATCCGATGTAGCGGCTGTTCTTCCCCGCGATCTCGAGCGGGCGGTCGCCGTGGAAGCCGCGCACGGCCTGCTGCACCGCGCGGTCCCAGCGGCCGAAGTTGCTTTCGTTCACGCTGTAGTACTTCCCGACCCGCGGCGTCACGATGCGCGGGTGGCAGAGGAGGAACTCCCCGATCGTCGGATCGAGGGTGAATCCGTGCACCCCCTGGCCGGTGGTGTAGATGAGCATGGTGCTCGAGCCGTACATCACGTAGCCCGCCGCCACCTGCCGGCAGCCCGGCTGGAGCACGTCCTCCACCGTCCCGCGCCCCTCGAGCGACACGCGGCGATAGATGCTGAAGATCGTGCCGACCGCGCTGTTCACGTCGATGTTGGACGATCCGTCGAGCGGATCGAAGAGCACCGCGTACTTTCCGGCCTCCGCGTGCACGGGGACCGGGATGATGTCCTCCTCCTCTTCCGAGCACATGACGCAGACGCGGCCGCCATGGCTCAGGCAGTTCTTCATCGTCTCGTTGGCGAGGATGTCGAGCTTCTGCTGCTCCTCCCCCTGGACGTTGCCGGACCCCGCGGTACCGAGGATGTTGACGAGCCCGGCGCGCCGGATGGCGGCCGCGATGATCTTGGCGGCGAGCGCGATGTCGTACAGGAGGTTCGACAGCTCGCCCGTCGCTTCGGGATAGCGGTTCTCCTGCTCGAAGATGAACTTCTCGATCGTCGTGACGCTCGTCTGCACGCTGTCTCCTAGTCCACCCGGTAGTGCGCGGCGCCGTGACGTCCGCCCACGGTCATCGTGCGGCCGTCGGTCGTGATCGTGATCGTGCCGTCGGTGTCGGTGCGCCGGACATCGGCGCGGCTCGACCGGAGGCGGGCCATCGCATCCGCCGCCGGATGCCCGTAGCTGTTCCGGCCGACGCTCACGATCGCGACTCTGGGCGCGAGCTCCGCGAGCCACGCCTCCCCGCTCGAGCCGCTGCTGCCGTGATGCCCCACCTTGAGCACGTCCACCCGGCCCACGCGCCCGGCGAGCCGTCGCTCCGCGCTGAACCCCGCGTCGCCCGCGAACAGGGCGGAGAAGTCGCGATAGGCGACGCGCACGACGGCCGACCCCTCGTTCACGTCCATCCCCCACTCCGGCCAGGCCGTATCGGGGTGCAGCACCTCGAACCGCACGCTGTCGAGCTCGAAGCTGAGGCCGCGCCGCGCCGGCTGCCACCGGATGCCCGATGCCGCGAGCAGGCCCAGCAGCTCGCCGTAGGCGGGATCGGCGACGTGGTCGCCCGGCTCGAGCAGGGCGTCGACCCCGAGCCGCTCGAGCACCGCCGGCACGCCACCGAAATGATCCAGGTGCGCATGCGACACGATGAGCGCGGTGACCCGCCGGGCGCCGTGCCGGGCGAGAAACGGCGCGACCACGCGCCTGCCGGCGTCCGAGCCTGCAATCCGCGGGCCCGCATCGACGAGGACCCAGTGGCCTCCGGGCGTGCGGATCGCGGCACCGTCGCCCTGGCCGACGTCGAGAAAATGTAACGTCAGCCCGCGGCCTGCGTCACCCGAGCGCGCGCGAAGGAGCGGGGCCGCGAAGAGCAGCCACAGGCACGCCGTGCCTGCAAGGAGGAGCCGCCGCGCCGCCTCCCGCCGCGTGTTGCGGCGGCCGGCCACCCATGCGGCGACGACCAGCAGGACGAGCCAGGGCAGCGCGGATCGCGGCTCCTGTGGCACGATGACGTGCCCGCCGGGCACGCGCGCTCCGAGCTCCGCCATCACCTCCAACAGGTGCAGCACGATGCCCGAGCCGGCCGCGAGCGCGCCCGCGAGGCCGTCGAGCAGCGGCGCGACGATCAGGCTCGCCGCCACGCCGGGCACCGCGACGGCGGCGAGCGGAATCGCGACCAGGTTGAGCGCGATTCCCGCGAGGGCGACCGCACCGAGTGCGGCCGCCGTGATCGGGGCGGTGGCGAGCGTCGCGCCGACGGAGGACGCGATCGTCCGCGAAAGGAAGCCTTCGCCCCATGCCCGGTCACTCCACCGGGTGGCCGCGGTCGCGCCCCAGAGCGCGGCGGCGGAGAGCCAGCCCCCGAGGTCGAACACCGACCAGGGCGAGACGAGCATGACGAGCAGGCAGGTGAGCGCGAGGAGCGCATTGGCCTGGACCGAACGCTGCCGCCGGTAGGCGAGCGCGAGGACGCCGGCGAGCGCCGCCGCGCGCGTCCCCGGCGCGGGCCATCCGAGGAAACCGACGTAGACGATCCCGAGCACGGAGCCCGCGGCGAGCGCGCGCGCCCGGCTGGCACCGAGCAGCCGCGCCACGAGCGCCACCCAGGCCGACAGCAGGCCGACGTGAAAGCCGGAGATCGAGAGGAGGTGCACGAGCCCGGCGTGGGCGAACGCATCGCGCACCGCCGGATCGAGCGTGCCGCGCGTGCCGAGCACGAGCGCCTCGACGAGCGGCGCGCGATCGCCGTAGAGCCGGAGCCCCTGGCGCACGATGCCGTTGCGCGCCGATTCGGGGAACGTGGGATCGATCGAGATCGTGTCGAATCGCGCGACCGCGAGCACTCCCCCGGACCGCCCCCCGGTCCGCGGCCTCGTCGTCCACTGCCCCGTGGCCCTGCCGACCGTGCCTGCCGCGACGGCGGCACCCCCCCGCCAGCGGACGTCGATCGTGCCGGCGCACCCGGCGCCGGGAAGCTCCGCGCGAACGAGCCCGCGCCCCGCCGACGCATCGATGGCGCGTACCGTGACCTCCACCCGGCCGTCCGGCATCGACGCGGCGCACCCCTCCGCGTCGAGCGCGCGCGAGAACGCCCCGGCGAGCGCGCCGCAGGCGGCGACTCCCGCGAGGAGCCGCGGGAGCGGCGATCGCGCGAGCACGAGCCAGACGGCACAAACCACGAGCGCAGCACCCCAGAAACGCACGAGGCCGGTCGCGAGACCGGCCCCGTAGGCGACTGGAATCAAGACCCCGGCAGCCGGGGTCATGCGCCCCTTCCCGCTATGGCCGGGCGGCGGCCCTTCCGCACCTCGGCGCCAGCATCACCCGCCGGATCGCGTCCATGACCGCCACGTCGATGGGCGCGCGGTTCTGGTCCTTGTCGAGATTGAAGTCGGTGATCACCGCGCCGACCTGCGTGTTCACGTAGCGCGCCGGCAGGCGGTTGAGGGCGTAGACGTAGACGTCCGCCCGGCAGGTGTCGCATCCGCAGAAATCGGGGAAATGATCCCGCAGCTGCCCGTACGCATGATGGACGTGGTCCTCGACGAGGTTCTTGATCATGCGATGGCGAGGAGACGGGAGCCGTCGGCCGCACTGGCTCCGGTGAACGTGGACCCGGTGGTGCCGGTGAGGCGGACCGCGTGATACTCGCCGGCGGCCGACGCCGGGAGATCCAGCAGCACCAGGTGGTTGGTCCGGGTCCGTCCGAGCATGAGGTTTCCCCGCCGCGCGGGGCGCTCGACGAGCACCTCGTGGACGGTCCCGACCCGCGCGATGTTCTTCCCCCGCGCCTGCTGCCGCACGAGCGCGATGAGCCGCTCGAGGCGCTCGGATGCGACGGCGTCGTCCACGTGGTCGCGGAGCCGCGTGGCCGGCGTGCCGTCGCGCACCGAGTACTTGAACGTGTAGGCGTCGTCGAGCTCCGCTTCCGCCACGAGCGACAGCGTCTCCGCGAACTGCTCCTCGGTTTCCCCGGGGAACCCGACGATGAGGTCCGTGGAGAAGGTGATCCCCGGGATGGCCGCCCGCAACCGGGCCACGACCTCGAGATAGGCCTCGCGGGTGTACCGGCGCAGCATCCGGCGCAGCACCGCGTTCGAGCCGCTCTGCGCGGGAAGGTGCACGTGCTCGCAGACGGCCGGCGTTTCCGCCATGGCCGCGATGACCGGGTCCGTGAACTCGGTCGGATACGGACTGGTGAAGCGCAGGCGCCGGATCCCGTCCACCCGGCCGACGGCACGGAGGAGCGCGGCGAAATCGTGCGTGCCGTCATGGTAGCTGTTGACCGTCTGCCCGAGGAGCGTCACCTCGGAGGTGCCCTGCCCGGCGAGCGCCTGCACCTCGCGGACGACGTCCTCCAGCTTACGGCTCCGCTCCGGCCCGCGCGTATACGGAACGATGCAGAAGGTGCACTTGAAATCGCAGCCCCGCTGGATCGTCACGAACTGCGTCGGCCCCGGCTCGCGCACCGCCGGGACGTCCTCGTAATGCTCCCACGACCGGAACCCGGTGTCCGAGACCCGCTCGCCGCCCTGCGCATGGCCGAGCAGCTCGGGGAGGTTCCGGTACGCATCCGGGCCGACGACGAGGTCCACCCTCGGCACCTGGGCGAGGAGCGTCGGCCCGAGGCGCTGGGCCATGCAACCGACGACGCCGAGGACGTCCCCCGGGCGCTTGAAGCGCATCAGCTCGCCCACCCGCCCCACGACCCGCTGCTCGGCGTTGTCCCGCACCGCGCAGGTGTTGACGAGCATGACGTCGGCCTCGTCCGGCGCGGCCGCGCGCTCGTAACCCTCGCGGCCGAGGACCCCGAACATGAGCTCGGTGTCGGCCACGTTCATCTGGCAGCCGTAGGTCTCGATGTAGACGCGCTTGGCCATGGGAGGAAAGATAGCGCGCGGACCGGCTACGGGCGCACCGTCACGCCGAGGCCGATCAGCCACGCGCTCTCGCGGTAGCCGCCGCGGGCGCCCCGCCAGACGCGCTCGAGCGACAGGTCCACGCCGGCGTGGTCGACCCCCGCCCGGTCCTGGGCAAAGCGGAGCCCGGTGCCGAGCGCGAGCCCGAACTCGCGGACGCGGGCGCCGCTCTCGACCGGGAACGGGAGCGTCGCGAAGCGCGCGCCGAAGCGGATCGGGCGATGCTGCGCCCGGCGCGCGTCCCGCGTGAGCTCGACGCCGGCCGCCAGCTCGACGGTGTTCTCCGCGCCGGTCCCGCCGAGCGCACGGAGCGCCTCGTCCGCGCGCGACCAGTTCCGGAAGAGGGCGTGCCCGCCGACCGCGAGCCGCGGCGTCGCGCGCCACCGGAGGCCGCCGCCGTAGCTCAGCGGGAGCGGCACCGACGACACGCGGCTGCTGTCGCGGTCGAGCGACGCGTCGCCGTCCACGCGGACGACGCCGCTCAGGACGAGCGCATCGCCGACGGGCCGCATGACTCCCGCCGACACGCCGGCCCCGGCGTACGATACCTCGGCGCGCTGGCTGATCGGCGAGTACTGGGAATCGGCAAACGTGCGGTCGAGCGCGACCCGGTTCGACCCCGTGATCACGTGGACACCGGCCCCGAGGTGCCAGCCGGCCACGACGTACGCCGCGGCGAGCCGCAGGTCGCTCAGGCCGCCGGTGGAGCTCAGCGTGTCGTGCACCTCGACCGGCGCGCCGCGCAGCAGCACCGTCGAGGACGACGCGAGCTCGAAATCCCGGTCCGTCAGGTTCGAGAAGCTGACGCCGAGCGCGAGCCGCGTGCCCCGCACGGGGCCGCCGACGGCCATCTGCGGAAACCGAGTGTCGCGCCCGGAGACCGACTCGTCGACGATGCGCGACGACCGGAAGCTCTGGATCCCCGTGAACGTCGCCGTGAACGCGCGCGCCTGGCTCAGCGCGGCAGGATTGAGGCTCGATGCGGGGTCGAAGAAGGCGAATGCGCCTCCCGCGCCGAGGGACGGCACCGACGTGGCGCGCCCCGGGAATCCGAGGCCGCGGACGCCGAACTGCGACGACTGTGCCGGCAGGATCGCGGGAACGGCGAGCAGGAACGGCAGGCCGAGCCGGAAGACGTGCCGCATCACTGCACCTCGAAGGGATACGGGAGCGCGTACGTGATGCGGAGCGTCGGCCGGGCCAGCGGCGTGCGGCTCGACCCGAACTGGGCGAGCGTGAACGACGATGCCTCCGGCGTGAGCGCGAGGAACAGCGCCGACGGCGGCGCCGGGTCGGTGGCCCACAGCCGCACGATCGGCGTCACCTCGACCGACACCGTGTCCGCAAAGCCGGGGACCAGCCGTTCGAGCACGATGAGCGCGTTGGAGCTCGAGATCCGCGGCGATTTTGCCCCGAGATCGGAGAAGACCCCGCGGATGTCCATCGATGCCGAATCGCCGGCGAGCCCGGTGATCGGTGCCACCGGGACGAGCTGCAGGGTCGCCCGGATGATCTCGGACGAGTCGCGCACCCGCGGCGGCAGCACGAACCTGAGGATGGCGCGCGACGACGGCGCGCCGCCGACGGTGAGCAGGTCCGGCGAGGGCTCGCCGTCCGGCGCCGACTCGAGCGAGCTCTGGAAGAGGATGAGCCGCGGCACCGCCTGGAAGACGGTCGTGTCGGCGAGCGCGACGCGCGCGAACGTCACGAAGCCCGGTGCAGCGGAGCCCGCGTTCGACGATCCGAGGAGGATGCCGGTGGGCGCCGGCGCCGTGAGACGGTAGGCGAGGCGCAGGACCCGGTCGTCCGCCGGCTCGAAGGCGATGTCCGCGAGGTCGGCCCCGGCGAAGATCATCC
>DASUXZ010000136.1:0-2757 GCA_036377655.1 Gemmatimonadales bacterium | reverse complement strand
ATCTCGACGACGCCGACCTCGCGGTCGCGGCCCGGTACGAGCGGCGCTTCCGCCACGACGTCATGGCCCACATCCACGCCTTCGGCGAGCAGGCCCCGGCGGCGCGGCCCTACCTGCATCTCGGCGCCACGAGCTGCTTCGTCACCGACAACGCCGACCTGATCATCCAGCGCGATGCGCTCCGGATCGTGCTCGGGCGGGTCGTCGCGGTGCTCGACGCCCTCCGCACCTTCGCGCGGCGGCACGCCGGAACGCCCTGCCTCGCCTACACGCATTTCCAGCCGGCGCAGCTCACGACGGTCGGCAAGCGCGCGACGCTCTGGATGCAGGATTTCGCGCTCGACGCGGAGGAGGTCGCCCACCGGCTCGAGCAGCTCCGCTTCCGCGGGTGCAAGGGCACCACCGGCACCCAGGCGAGCTTCCTCGAGCTCTTCCAGGGCAGCCACGAGGCCGTCCGCGAGCTCGACCGGCGGGTCTCCGCCCGGATGGGCTTCGAGCGACCCTTCCCCGTCACCGGCCAGACGTACCCGCGCAAGGCGGACAGCGTCGTCCTCGATGCGCTGAGCGGGATCGCGCAGTCGGCGGCGAAGATGGCCAACGACATCCGGCTGCTCCAGCACGAGGGCGAGCTGCTCGAGCCGTTCGAGAGCGAGCAGATCGGCTCGAGCGCGATGGCGTACAAGCGCAATCCGATGCGTTCCGAGCGGATCAACGCGCTCGCGCGCTTCGTGATGTCGCTCCAGGCCAACGGTGGCCAGACCGCCGCGGCGCAGTGGCTCGAGCGGACGCTCGACGACAGCGCCAACCGCCGCCTCACCCTGCCCGAGGCGTTCCTCGCCACCGATGCGATCCTGGTGCTCGTCGCGAACGTCGCCGCGGGCCTCGAGGTGCGCGACGCCGTGATCCGGCGGCACGTGGATGCCCAGATGCCCTTCATGGCCACCGAGCGGTGGCTCATGCTCGGCGTCCGCGCGGGCGGCGACCGGCAGGCACTTCACGAGGTGGTGCGGCGCCACAGCCTCGCCGTCGCGGAAGCGGTGAGCGCCGGCGCGGCCAACGACCTCATGGAGCGGCTCGGCGGCGATCCCGCGTTCGCGGCCGTTCCGGCGGCCGCGTTCGCCGCGGAGCTCGATCCCTCCAACTACACGGGGCGCTCCGAGCAGCAGGTCGGCGAGTTCGTGGCCGAGTTCCTCGATCCGCTCCTCGAGCGCGTGCGGCCGCTCGCGACGGCGCCGGAGACGGCGGAGGTCCGGGTATGAGCGCCGTGGTCACGAGCCGGCTGCCGCTGCCGCTCGTTCGCCGCGGCAAGGTGCGCGAGGTGTACGACGCGGGCGCCGGGCGGCTCCTGCTCGTCGCGAGCGACCGGGTGAGCGCGTTCGACGTCGTCATGCGCGAGGCGATCCCGGGCAAGGGCGCCGTCCTCACGCAGGTGAGCGCCTGGTGGTTCGAGCGCCTCGCCGGCGTGGTGCCCTCGCACTACCTGACGGCCGACGCCGAGGCGATCGTCGCCGCGGTCCCCGCCCTCGCCGGCCTCGAAGCCGATATCCGCGGGCGCGCCATGCTCGCGCGCCGGACCGAGCCGGTGCCCTTCGAGTGCGTGGTCCGCGGCTACCTCGCCGGATCGGCGTGGGCCGAGTACAAGGCGAGCGGCACGCTCGCGGGCGAGGCGCTGCCCGCCGGGCTCGTCGAGAGCGCGCGGCTCGAGCCGCCGCTCTTCTCCCCCGCCACGAAGGCGGCCTCCGGTCACGACGAGAACGTGCCGTTCAGCCGGATGGCGGATGCGGTCGGCGCGGACCTCGCGGGCCGGCTCCGCGCGGCGAGCCTCGCGGTGTATGCGGCGGGCCGTGATCTCGCGGCCGAGCGCGGGATCATCATCGCCGACACCAAGTTCGAGTTCGGCATCGCCGCGGACGGCTCCCTGCTCCTCATTGACGAGGTGCTGACGCCGGACTCGTCGCGCTTCTGGCCCGCGGACCGGTATGCGCCGGGCCGGCCGCAGCCGAGCTTCGACAAGCAGCCGCTGCGCGACTACCTCGCGGCGGAGCGGCTCGCCGGCCGGTGGAACGGCGAGGCGCCCCCGCCCCCGCTCCCGACGGAGGTCGTGACCGCGACGAGCGAACGGTACCTCGACGCGTTCCGCAGGCTCACCGGCACCCGGCTGGAGGCACCCTGATGCGCATCGCTCCGGAGGGACGGCCGTTCATCATCGGCGCGGCCGCGATCGGCCTCGTGCTCGTCGCGATCGGATGGACCACGACGGCGCTGCTCTGGGCGGTCGTCGCCGTGTGGGTCGTCGCGTTCTTCCGCGACCCGATGCCCCGCGGCCGGCTCGACGACGCGATCCTGCTGGCACCGGCGGACGGCAAGGTCGTGAGCATCATCGAGACCGACGAGCCGGCCTTCCTGGGTGACCGGGCCATCAGGATCTCGATCTTCATGAACGTCTTCGACGGCCACGTGAACCGGTATCCGTGCGCCGGCACCGTGGCGTACCGCCATTACAACCCGGGCTCGTTCGGCCACGCCGGGACCGAGAAGGCGAGCCTCTCGAACGAGCAGTCGTCGGTCGGGCTCGAGACGCCGCGCGGCCGGGTGCTCATCCGGCAGATCGCCGGGCTCGTGGCACGGCGCATCGTGACCGATCACGCCGAGGGCACCGAGGTGAAGCAGGCGCAGCGTCTCGGGATGATCCGGTTCGGGTCGCGGGTCGATCTCTTCCTGCCGCGCGGATCGTCCGTCAGGGTGCGGGTCGGCGAT
>DASUXZ010000135.1:0-17201 GCA_036377655.1 Gemmatimonadales bacterium | reverse complement strand
AGCCGGGCGACAGCATCCTCAGACGGGAACAGCTCCCCGATCCCTTCCGCGATCCGCGACGGCGAGGCGAGGAAGAACCGCACTTCCCGCCCGCTCGTGAAGGCGAGCACCTTCTCCGCGTCGATGTCGAACGGCGTGGCGGTGGCGACGTCCAGGTGGGAGTCGGTCACCCGGAACGGCAGGACATTGAAGCGGCGAACGACGGCCTCGCTCACCGCCTCCTTCACCGCCGGCTCCGGCGAGACCGCCGGCACCACGGGAAACCGGAACCGGGTGGCGAGCGCCGCCAGGACCTTGTCGTCGGCGATCAGCTTGCGCTGGACCGCGATGTCCCAGAGCGAGATCGGCTTCCCCCCGGCCTCCGCGCGGATGGAGGCCACGCTTCCGGCGGGAAGGAGCGGTTCGAGGGTCGGTACCAGCCATTCGTCGGTGAATTGCATGCGATGGCTTCTTGGGCGACAGGATGCAGGATCGGAGTGCTGAACGATAACGGCGGCCCCCGCGGAACGGCACTGGCCCGCGGGTCAGCCGGCTAGAGGGCCCCCCACCAGTCCCGGCCGATATCCACGGTGACCCCCACCTCCCCGGTCCGGAGCGCTACTCCGGCCTCGACCCGGATGAGCCGCATGAAGAGCTCGGCCGCGACCCCGGCGACCGGACGCCCGCCGTCCGTCGCAATGCCGATGCCACCGGGGATCTCGCGACCGGTCCACCCGGCGGCGAGGAAGGGAGCCAGCACCATGGTGTTCCCGGTCGAGGCGAACGAGCCGAGCGGAATGGCCGGGGCCGGCGCGGTGAAGCGCCACTCGACATGGCCCAGGAGCGCCCGCCGGCCGCCGAATTCGCGGAATGGCTCCCCGACCAGCGTCCCGCGTCCCCCCATCGCAAAGCCGCGATGGGCCGGGAGACCGTCGCTCGCGACCCCACCGGCGAGCCGCGTCACGAGCTCGGTGGCCCCGACCGGCCGTCGCCACCGGAGGCCGAGCGTCGCGCGCACGTAGTCGGACGGGCCGTCCCCCGCCTCGAGCCGGAGCGCACCCCGCAGGTCCCCGCGCTCCGCGACCGAAGCGCCGGCACCCCGCTCGACGCTCAGCCGTCCCACCCGGTAGATCCCCGCGCCGAGCGGCGGATTCGGGCGATATGCGCCATTGGCCGGTGCGGCCTCGACCTCGACCGAGCGGCTGCGCTCGATCGAGCCCTCCAGGGCGATCGCATGCCGCGCATCGATCCGGTACCGGAGCCCGGCGCCGGCGGCGTCGAGAAGCAGGTAATCGCCGTAGTCCTTACCGAACTCCTGGGCGGCGATCGAATTGAGCACCGGGGCGATGACCGGCTCGTCCGCGAAGTCCCGTACCGAGCGGGACACCGAGGCCGCCGCCTCGAGGGCGCCGGCGCCGAGCCTGGCGGCGAGACCGCCCGTGACCCGCCCATCCGCGGTGCCGATGCCGAGCGAAGGAGTGAGCTGGACCCGGTTCCGGCGGAGGCCGAGCACCGCGCGCGCGCCGAGGGCGAGGCCCTGTACCCGGTTCACCCTCGCGAAATCGCTCACGCCCGCGCCGCCGATCCGCGCGGCGGGCAGGCCGCTCAGCAGATTGTTCCCGGCGATGCGCTCGATGTCGGCGCGGATCTGGGCCATGTCGCGCTCGTCGAGCGGACGGGCCACCGCCGCGATCGCGTCGGCGAGCGGCGCGGCGAAGAGCGAGTCCGGCCCGCCCGGACGCCGGAGCCCGGCGATGGCGGGCCCCGAAAGCACCGATGCGGGGAACTCGGCGTTGAGGTCGTAGTCGTCGATCTCCCACCGCCCGCGGATGATGCCGCGCGCCGGGAATTCGAGCCAGCTGAACCGCCGGCGGATCTCGACCTCCTGGCGGTGCGGCAGCCAGTACCGCCCGTCCCAGAGCGAGCTCTGCAGCGTGATCGTGATGTCCTCGAGCTGGCGGTCGAGGTAGGCCGCCGGCGTGAAGCTGAAGCGGAAGCGGACGAGCTGCGAGGTGGCGGCATCGAGAAAGAGCGTGCCCACGACGAGCGGCCGGCCGAAGTCGCGCGGGCGCACCGAGAGCGCCACGAGGCTCACCGACCCCTCGATCCCCTCGACCGTGAGCGAATCGGTGACCGCGAAGTCGTACGCCTCGAGGCCGGCCGGCGAGAGCGGATGCGGCACGTCCCGCACCTCGTCGCCTTCCCCGATGCGGATCAGGTTGCCGAAGTTGTTGGTGACGATCCCGAGATGATCGCGGTGATAGTTGATGTCGGTGGGCAGGAAGGTCCCGTCGCGCCAGCCGAGGATGACCTGCTTGCTCCGGTTCGGGGCGCGCCAATACACTTCGACCTGCAGCTCATCCGCCTTGACGAGGCGCGGCGGCTCGCTCAGCCCCTCCTCGCCGACCTGGGCCAGGAAGAACACGAAGCCGTGCGCCCGCGTGCGGTAGCTCGCGAGCGACGAATCGGCCTGCGCCTCGAGGCGGCGGTCCGTGCCCTCGCGGGCGAGCGTGAGTGCGCGGGGGGAGTTCCACTGCTGGGCCCCGGCCGGTGCGGCGAGCCCGGCCAGCAGGCCGAGAAGAAGGAGAGCGCGTGAAGCCATCGAGGGGAATATCCCGGGCGCGGTGGGGGCGGGCAAGCACCGCCGCGCTCGCTGCACTGGCCGGGGCCGCCTGCGGGGGCACGCCGTCCACGGCGGACGTGCCGCCCGAGCAGCGCGTCCCTGCCCCGCGACCCGTGGCCGAGGTCTACGTGCTCGAGGCGAGCGGCGGGCCGCCGCCGGACACGACGGTCGAATTCGCGGCCGGGAGCGCGCGGGTCGTCGTCCTCCGCCATCCGCCGCCCGACCAGACGGTCTTCGCGGAGGTGGCGTTCGACAGCGCATCGTTCGGCGAGAGCGGTACGGTGACGGCGACGCTGCGCCCGCGGCCGGGCATCTACGGCATCGACCTCGAGACGAGCCAGCCGCTCCGCCGCGCCACGGTGACGTTCAAGTACGCGGTGCACTTCCTCGCGCCGGCGGACGCACGGGCCGCCTATGGCAGCGACATCACCTTCGAGCGGCAGCTGCTCGTCGGTCGGCTCGAAGGCGGGCAGGTGGTCTTCCTTCCCTCCGCGCATCCCGCGACCGACAACCTCCGGGCGGAGATCCCCTCGGCGGGATCCTACGTCGTGAGCGCGCCGCGCGCGCCGCCCTCGCCACCCGGCAGCTCCTGAGTCACCAGGTCTTCCGGCCGCACCCGCCAGACCTCCACGGTCGCGGACTTCCCGCGCAACGACATCTCGATCGCCGGCTCGAAGAGCTCGGGCCGCCGCACGACCTCCTTGAGTGCCGAGCCGACGAGGATCTCGCCCGCGTCCGCGTCCTTGCAGAGGCGCGCGGCCGTGTTCACGACGTCGCCGATGACCGTGTACTCGAGGCGCCGCTGGCTCCCGAGGTTCCCCGCGAACGCCTCCCCGTAGTTGATCCCGATGCCGACCCCGATCTGCGGGCGCCCCGCGGCGCTCCACCTCGCGTTCAGGTGGCGCACCGCGCGCTGCATGGCGATCGCCGCGCGGAGCGCACGGTCGGGATCGTCCACGTGGGCGATCGGCGCCCCCCAGAGCGCCATGATCGCGTCGCCGATGAACTTGTCGAGCGTCCCGCCGTGCTCGAAGACGATCTCGACCATCTCCGAGAAGTAGTCCGTGAGGAGGCCGGCGAGCTCCTCCGGCGGCATCGCCTCCGCGAGGGTGGTGAAGCCCCGGATGTCGCTGAAGAGGACCGTGAGCTCGCGCCGCTCGCCGCCCGGTTTCACCGCCTCCTCGTTCCGGCCGATCTCCGCGGCGATGTTCGGGGCGAAGTACCGCTCGAAGTTCGAGCGCACCATCGCCTCGCGCTGGAGCTGCTCGGCATAGAAGCTGTTGCGGATGCCGGCGGCCGCGAGCCCGCTGAAGGCCACGAGGAACTGGAGATCCTCGTCCGAGAAGGAATTCGGCGAGGTGAGGTTGTCCACGTAGAGCAGGCCGAGGACCCGGTCCCCTTCGGCCATGAGGGGCGAGCACATCGCGCTCCGGACGCTCTGCAGGGCGATCGACTGCCCCTGGAATCGCTCGTCCGACGACGCATCGTGGGAGACGACCGCGACGCGCTCGTCCACCACCTTCTGCGCGATGGAGCGCGGGACGTGCTTGAACTGGGCGTCGCCGAGGCGGCTGCGGGAGATCCGGGGCACGAGCTCACCCGTCGCCTCGTTCCGGAGAAGGATGGAGACGCGGTCCACGTTCATGATCTCGAAGGTCACGTCGGCGACGGTGCCGAGGAGCCGGTCGAGATCGAGCTCGCCGGAGAGCTTCTGCGAGATCTCGAGCAGGAGCGTGAGCTTCCGCGCGGCGCGCTCCGCATCGCGCAGGCTCTCGCCGATCCGGAGCTGGCCCACGGCGGTCGGACCGGACATCGTGATCTCGACCGGGACGATCCCGCCGCGCACGTGCAGCTGCCGGACGATGGTGCCGTGGGGCGTGAGCCCGCCGCTCGAGCGCCGCCGGTCGTAGCCGGGATCGGGGAGCTGCTCGAGGTGGAAGCTCACCTTGCCGAAGGCGATCGAATCGTCCGCCTGCATGAGCCCGATCGCGATCCGCGCCCCGTTCACCGACGTCCCGTTCGAGCTTCCGAGGTCGCGCACCTGCACCCCGTCGGGACCGGCCGTGAGCTCGGCGTGACGCCGGCTGATCGTCGGGTCGTACAGCGCGATGTCGCACGCGACGCCGCGGCCCACGACCACGCTCCGCCCGGCGGGGAGGTCGAAGCTCTGCGTTCCTTCGGTGGCGACGAGGCGGTACAGCGGCATGCCCGGAAACTACCCGTCCTTCCTCCCGAACGCGTAGGGCCACCCCGCTTCGGCCATGAGCTCGAGGACGAGCCGCACCGGCAGGCCCATGACGCCGAAGAAATCCCCCTCCACCCGCTCGACGAGCGCCGCGCCGTAGCCCTGGATGCCGTAGGCGCCGGCCTTGTCCATCGGCTCGCCGGTCGCGACGTATGCGCGGAGGTACGCCTCGTCCGCCGGCCGGAAGGTGACGCGCGTGACGTCGATCCGCTCGCGCGTCCTGCCGTCCG
This sequence comes from Gemmatimonadales bacterium, assembly GCA_036377655.1. Classification (GTDB taxonomy): domain Bacteria; phylum Gemmatimonadota; class Gemmatimonadetes; order Gemmatimonadales; family GWC2-71-9; genus CAMLLJ01. The sequence continues at coordinate 12,124 of DASUXZ010000135.1, read as the reverse complement.
CGACGAGCGCGACCGCGGTGACGACGTCGTGCGTGCGTCCCTGGAGGAGCGAAAGCATCCGGAGCGCATCGCCGGCGTCGGCCGGCTTCTCGAGGAGGTGGTGGTCGAGCACCACCGTCGTGTCGGCGCCGAGCACCCAGTCGCCGGCGACGCTCGCGGCCTTCTCGCGGGCCAGGCGCGCCGCGTACGCCTCGGGCGCCTCGCCGGGCGCGGGCACTTCCGGGATGTGCGCGGGCTTCACGGCAATCGGGATCCCCAGCATCTCGAGGAGCTGCCGGCGCCGCGGCGACGCGGACGCGAGCGTCAGGACCCGGCTCACGGCGCGCCCCGCTCGAGCACGAGCGTCACCGGGCCGTCGTTCAGGAGGTCGACGTCCATGTGCGCCCCGAACTCGCCCGTGGCGACGGTCAGGCCGCGGCCACGGAGCGCTCCGATGAACGCCTCGTAGAGCGGCACTGCGATCTCCGGCGGCGCAGCGGCCACGAACGAGGGGCGCCGGCCGCGCGAGGTGTCGCCGTAGAGGGTGAACTGGGAGATCACGAGCACGTCGCCCCCGGCGTCGGCGAGCGAGCGGTTCATCCTGCCGTCGGCGTCCGGAAAGAGCCGGAGCCCGGCCACCTTCTCGGCCATCCACGCCACGTCGTCCCGCGTGTCCGAATGCGTGAACCCGACGAGGAGGCAGAAGCCGGTGCCGATGCGGCCGCGCACCTCACCCGCGATCGTCACCGAGGCCCGGGCCACGCGCTGGAGCACGATGCGCATCAGGTGCGCGCGCCGTCGAGCAGCGCCCGTACCGTCCGCGCGAGGTCATCGGCGTCGAAGGGCTTCTGCAGGAAGGCGGCGCGCCCCGCGAGCTCGCGCCGGGCCGTCTGCTCGTCGCTCTGGCCCGAGACGTAGACGATCGGGACGGCCGGGACGCCGAGCCGGCTGGCCCAGGCCTCGGCGCCCTTCCCGACGGCCTCGCCGCCGCCGGCGGGCATGAGGACATCCGAGACGATGAGCGAGACGGGCGCGCCGCCGCGCCCCGACCCGTCGAGCGCGGCGAGCGCCGCGTCGGGCGTCGCCGCCTCGATGACGTGGTAGCCGAGCTCGCGAAGCAGCCGGCCGATGTAGCTGCGCACCGCGTCCTCGTCCTCGACGAGCAGGACCGTCTCGCCGCCACGCGGCAATGCGGGCTTTTCCGCGTGCGGCGGCGGGGCGAGCTCCGGCCCCGCGGCGGGGAGAAGGATGCGGAAGGTGGCGCCGCGGCCGGGCTCGCTCGAGGCGAAGATCTGCCCGCCGCTCTGCCGGACGATCCCCTGCACCACGGCGAGCCCGAGCCCCGTTCCTTCGCCCGGCGCCTTCGTGGTGAAGAAGGGGTCGAAGATCTGCGAGAGCGTGCGGCCGTCCATCCCGTGCCCGTTGTCGCTCACGGTGAGCGTGACGTACCGGGCGGAGCGCCCTGGCCCGGCGGCGGATTCCGACGTGCCGATCTCGACGACGAGCTCCCCGTCGCCCCGCATCGCGTCGCGGGCGTTGAGGGTGAGGTTGAGGAGCACCTGCTCGATCTGCCCCCGATCCGCGAGGATCGTGACCGGACCGCCGGGCACGCGCACCTCGAGCCGGCGGCCGGGGCCGAGCGCCTGGCGCATCATCGGCTCGAAGGACGCCACGATCGCGGCGAGGTCGTGCGCCGCGGGCCGGAGCAGCTGCCGGCGGCTGTACGCGAGCAGCTGCTGGGTGATCTCCGCCGCGCGCCGCGCCGAGCGCTCGATCTGGTCCACGTCCGCCCGCACCGGGTCGGCCGGGTCGAGCGCCTTGGCCACGAACCGGCTGAAGCCGAGTACGCCCTGGAGCGCATTGTTGATCTCGTGCGCCACGCCGCCCGCGAGGCGGCCGACCGCCTCCATCCGCTGGGACGCCTGGAGCTGCTCGATCGCCTCGCGGTGCGCCGTCATGTCGAGCACGAAGAACACGCCCGTGCCGTCGCGCAGCAGCGTCCCGCCGACGAGCACCGGGACGCGCGTGCCGTCCTTCCGGAAGAATTCCTTCTCGTACGGCGTGCAGCTGCCACGTGCCCTCGATTCCTCGGTGGCCCGGAGGTCGGCGTCCCGGTACTCGGGGGGCGACAGGCGGCCGTGGCGGATCTCGCCCGAGCGGAGGTCCTCCTCGGTGAATCCGAGCAGGTCGAGGAACGCTGCGTTGGCGTCGCTCACCCGCTCGCCGTCCCAGAAGGCGATGCCGAGCATGCGCGACTCGAAGACCGTCCGGAACCGGAGCTCGCTCGCCTGGAGCGCCGCGAGCGACGCCTCGGCCTGCTCGCGCGCGCGGCGTTCCGCGTCGAAGAGCCGGGCGCGCTCGAGCGCCTGGGCGCACTGCGAGGCCACGGTGAGCATGAAGGCACGGTCCGCCTCGGGGATGACCCGCTCGTCCGCGAAGCTGAGCGTGAGGACGCCGAGCACCTTCCCGTGGACGATGAGCGGCAGCGCGGCGATGGCGCCCGAGCGCGTCTCGGCGAGCTCGCGGTCGATCGCCGGATAGTTCCTCCGCCGCTCCTCGCGACTCTCGAAGATCACCGGGCGGCCGGAGCGCACCGCGGCGCTCGCCGGAATGGGCGCGTCGAGCGGGATCCGCCGGTACCGCTCGATCATGTCCGGCGGGTAGCCGCGGGCCTCGGCGATCTCGAGCATCGTGCCCGATCCGTCGAGGAGGACGACCCCGGCGCCACGTGGCGCGAGCGCCCCGAAGACCGCCTCGAGCGCCACCGCCCCGACCTGCTTCTCGGTGTACGCGGCGGCGAGCGCCGAGCTCACTGCCTGCAGGCGCAAGGCGCGATCGGCCGCGCGCTCCGCGCCGTCGCGCGCGGCCTGGTCCGCGTGAGAGGAGCGTGTGGTCAGAAGACGTTCCGCGTGATCAGGGCGTGCCGCCGGCCGCCGCGCCGGCCGCCCGCTTGGGGCGGAGCGCGGACGCGGCCGCCGCCTCGAGCGGTGACGCCGGCACCGCCGCTCCCCGGAGCGCCGCCGAGCCGAGCCGCGAAAAGTTGATCGAGTTGCCGAGGATCCTCACCGCTTCCTGGTCGGCATGGAAGCCCATGGAGTTCTCCGCTTCCACGAAGTCCGCGTAGAACTGGGCCGCCTTCTGGTAGCGCCGCGCGGTCGCGAGGCGCGGATTCGCGCTGTCGGCCCGCTGGGCCGCTTCGATCTCGCGCACGAGATCGAGGAGCGCGTCGATCGCGATGTTCCGCGTCTCGAAGGTGCGGTCCTGGATGGTGTACACGCGCTCGCGCAGCTCCTCCTCGCTCATCTTGTGGCAGGTCTGGCAGGCGCGATTGATGTTGAGCAGCGGGCTCCGGACCTGATGGTCGCTGATCTTGAGCGCCCCGCTCCGCTCATACGGCATGTGGCAGTCGGCGCAGGCCACGCCCGAGCGCGCATGGATGCCCTGGCTGTAGAGCTCGAACTCCGGATGCTGCGCCTTGAGGACCTTCGCGCCGCTTCTCGCATGCGTCCAGTCGGTGTGGCCGTCCGCCTCGTAGTAGGCGAGCATGCTGTCCACCCTGATCCCGCGCTGCCAGGGATAGGTGAGCCGCTTCTCCGGGCCGCGGAAGTAATACTCCACGTGGCACTGCCCGCAGACGAACGTCCGCATCTCCTGGCGCGTCGCCATCCGGTTCACGTCGTAGTCCTCGATGCCTTCGGTCGCCTTGAGGGCGCGGATCCCCTCGAGGAATCCCGGCCGGGTGACCCGGAGCGCCATCGACTCGGGATCGTGGCAGTCGATGCACGCCACCGGATGCTGCACGTGCTTCCGCGCTTCCGCGTACGGCATCGGGTTGAGCGTCTCGAAGCCGCGGATCAGGTCGCCGTTGCCGGCGCGCATGTAGGGGACGTACATGCTCGCGTGACAGTGCAGGCAGGTGCCGGGCTGCTTCGCCACCTGCTGCCGCTCGGTGAAGACCTGGTCGTCGAGCATGTAGGCGTGGCCCCGCTCCTCGCGGAAATCCTGCGCGAAGGCATAGCCCGCCCACATTTCCCGGAGGCGCGGATCCTCCTCGAGGCGCGATTGCGCCACGACGGCGCGGGGATCGATCGCGGTCGGCGTGCGCGGCGTGGCCTCGCTCCCGCCGTACCGGGTGTACACCATGTCCACCGTCCGCCGGTACGAATCATACTGCTGCGGGAAGTTCTTTCCCCATTCCGCCGGGTCCTGCGTCGTGTCGGTGAGCTCCACGACCCGGTAGAACGGATTGCGCGCCTCCTGCCGCCGCTCGAAAATGTTCGTGAGCAGCGCCGCGATCGCCACTGCGCCGAGGGCGGACGCGAGCACGATGGGAAGGAGCCATCGGCGAAGCCGCGGGGAACGGGGGGCCGGGTCGGTCATGGGTGTCTCCGGGTGGGACGGCGGTCAGCGAACCAGGTGGCCGACGTAGGTGTGGCAGCGGATGCAGGACGCGCGGTCGTCGTCGCGCGCGATGCCGTCGTGGATCTGGCGCCGGGCCACCGTATCGGGCGGCGCGCCGTCGGGGACCGCCACCCGGCGCCCGGTGGCGCCCGGCTCGATGGCGGCCACGATCGGCTCGTGGCAATGGCGGCAGGTGCCCTCGGTGATCGAGCGGTTGGCCTCGCGGATCTGGAGCGGATCGGGAAAGCGGCCGGTGGTGAAGGCGAGCGAGTGCAGGAACCCGTTCACCGCCTTCGCCGCATACTTCCCGGCGAGATTGTGGGGCATGTGGCAGTCGCTGCAGGTCGCCACGGCGCGGTGGCTCGAGCGCTGCCACGCGGCGTAGTGCTCCGCCATGACGTGGCAGTTGGCGCACGCGGCCGGGTCCGTCGTGAGGTACGAGGCGCCCTTTGCGTACCCGAAGGTGAACGCGCCGAGGCCCGCCATCACGCCGATCAGCACCGCCGCCGCCACCAGTAGCCGCCCGCCGAGCAATCGCCCCTCCGCGCCGAAGTCGGACCCTCCTTTCATCATGGAGGGATCCGGCGCGTATCGCCAGTCTAGCGGCGGAGCTCGATCTCGAGGTACCCGAAGGCGGCGCTCGCATCGGGACCGTAGATGGCGTCGATGCCGTCGCGGCCCAGCACGCGCGCCCCGTAGAGACTCACGGTGGCGGACGCCGATGCGCGCCAGTCGAGGCTCAGGTCGAGCAGCGTCGCGAGCGGTCGGGTGCCCGCCGCGCGGCCCGCGTTGCCGAACGATTCCTCCTCGAACGCGCCGCCGCCGGCATACCAGAGGTCGAGCGCCTCATGGAGGCGGAGGAAGCGAGCGTCGCTCCGGAGGGAGACCGGGCCCGGCCGGACCGCAAGGCTCACGAAGGCCTCCTCGAGGTTCGCGGTGGTGTAGAAGGGCGTCCGCGCGTACACGCGAGGGGTCGGCAGGACCGGGTAGAACGTTTCGTGGCGCCCGTCGCCGGGGTCGGGATCCCCGCTCGCGCGGTAGACCCCGGCGCGAAGCCACGGCCTGAGCGGCTCGAAGCCACGCGGCTGGATGCCGGCCTCGAGCGCGACCGCATGGGCCCGGTGATCGGCAGCTCCCCAGCTGCCGGTCTGGAGCGCGCCCCAGGCGAGGAAGTCGACCGTGCCCGCGCGGGTGCGCGCCTCGCTCAGGAGGTGGCCTCCGATCGTCACGACCTCGAGACCGGCGCTGTCCGCGGTACGCACGGGCGCGGGCCGGTTATCGGTTTTGGGAAGCCGGCGGTCGTCGGCGGAGTAGAGCGCGAAGAGCCGCACGTCGCCGCGCTTGCCGGTCGCCGTGATGGCGGCATAGCCGAGGTCCATGTCGAGCTGCTTCCACCCGTTCGCGTCGAAGGCGCCCGAGGTCGGCCGGGCGGCGAGGAGCGTCGCGTTCCACCCGGGCCCGGTCCAGGCATAGAGCCCGCCGTCGTAGCTCCGCCCGACGTGCGACCACCCGAACGGGCCGAGGAGCCGCTGCGAGATCCGCTGGGCCTTCACTGCCGCGAGCGTCGGCGACGCCGGAACGGCCTCGGCACCGTCGGCGAACTCGGTCCGGCCGATTCGGAGCCGGTGGCCGCTTTCGCGGCCGAGCTGGATCCACGCCTGCTTCGGGAAGAGGTGGGCGTCGTTCCGTTCCCCGTCGTTCGCGGCGTAGTAGTTGGCTCCGAGGCCGAGCGCGCCGGCCGGCGGCGGACGCGTCGCATCGTCGGGGAGGCCGAGGAGGACCGGGACCGCGAGCTCGAAGCGCGCGGAGGCGCCGCTGCCCCGCCAGATCGCGCCGGCCCGGAGGATCGATCCGGAATAGGCGTAGCGGCCCTCCGGCCCGGCGTCGAACCAGTCCCAGGCCTCGGCGCGGGTCCGGAACGAAATGGTGGGGGCGACGCCTCGCTGGGCCTCGACCGTTCCCGCCAGCGCGAGGGCGAGCGGTACGGCGGCCAGCAGGCGGGCACGGCGGGGAACGACGCACGGAACGATCATCGGCTCCTCCTGTCCGGGGTACTCGGCGGATCCCGGGTACATGCTGGACGGAGGAAAGCTCCGCCGTGAGCCGCGAGGGAATCGGGAAGCCGTCGTGAAGATCACCTTGCGAAATGCAGACGCCCCCGGGTTCCCGGGGGCGTTGCGGGTGGGGCGGCGTTATCGGTTCGCCGGCTACTCCACCGTCACCGACTTGGCGAGGTTCCGCGGCTGGTCCACGTTGCAGCCCCGGCGCACCGCGACGTAGTACGAGAAGAGCTGCAGCGGGATGATGGTGAGGATCGGCGAGAGCAGCTCGTGCGTCTCGGGAATCTCGATGCAGGCGTCGGCGAGGCGATCGACCTGCGCGTCGCAGTCGTTCACCAGGGCGATCACCTTCCCGCCCCGCGCCTTCACCTCTTCCATGTTGGAAATGATCTTCTGGTACACCGCGTCCTTCGGCGCGATGAACACGACCGGCATCATGTCGTCGATGAGCGCGATCGGCCCGTGCTTCATCTCCGCCGCGGGATATCCCTCCGCGTGGATGTACGAGATTTCCTTGAGCTTGAGCGCGCCCTCGAGCGCCACCGGGAAGTTCACCCCGCGGCCCAGGTAGAGCGCGTTCCCCGCCCGCACGAACCGCTCCGCGAGCGCCTCCACCTCGGCCGAGCGGTCGAGGATCTGCTGGATCTTCGCGGGAATCTCCTGCAGGTGGCGGATGAAGTCCCGCCCCTGGAGGATGCTCAGGTTCCGGAGCCGCGCGATGCGGAGCGAGACGAGGGCGAGCGCCGCCACCTGGCTCGTGAACGCCTTGGTGCTCGCGACGCCCACCTCGGGCCCCGCGTGCAGGTAGATGCCGCCGTCCACCTCGCGGGCGATCGTCGAGCCCACCACGTTCACGAGCCCGATCGTCCGGGCGCCCCGGTGCTTGGCCTCACGCACCGCGGCGAGCGTGTCCGCGGTCTCGCCGCTCTGCGAGATGGCGATGACGAGCGTCCGCTCGTCCACCACCGGGTTGCGGTAGCGGAACTCCGACGCGTACTCCACCTCCACCGGGATCCGCGCCATCTCCTCGAGCATGTACTCGCCGATCAGGCCGGCGTGCCACGAGGTGCCGCAGGCGGTGATCACGATCCGCTCGATCCGCTTGAGCTGGTCGTCGGAGAGGTTGAGGCCGGTGACGCGCGACGTCCCCTCCTCCTCGAGCAGGTGGCCGCGGAGCGTGTTCATCACGCTCTCGCTCTGCTCGCAGATCTCCTTCAGCATGAAGTGCGCGAAGCCGCCGCGCTCGATCGTGGCGAGGTCCCACTCGATCTGGTTCACCGGCTTGTCGATCTGCGGCGTCTCGAGGTTGCGGATCCGGTAGCCGCCGGGCGTGAGGATCGCCATCTCGCCGTCGTCGAGGTACACCACGGAACGGGTGTGCTCGAGGAGCGGCGAAGCGTCCGACGCGACGAAGTACTCGCCGTCGCCCACGCCCACGAGGAGCGGCGAGCCCTTGCGCGCGGCCACCACGACGCCCGGCTCGCGGTCCGAGATGAAGGCGAGGCCGTAGGCGCCGTCCACGTCGCGGAGCGCCGCCGCCACCGCCTCCTCGAGGCTCCCGTCGTAGAGCTCCCCCACGAGGTGCGCGAGCACCTCGGTGTCGGTCTCGGAGGTGAAGGTGTGGCCGCGCTGCTCGAGCATCTTCCGGATGGCGCCGGCGTTCTCGATGATGCCGTTGTGGATGACGGCGATGCTCCCTGTCTGGTCGGTGTGGGGGTGCGCGTTCGGCGTGGTCGGCGCGCCGTGCGTGGCCCACCGGGTGTGGCCGATGCCCACGGTCCCCTGGGGAAGGTTCCCCGCGAGCTGTCCCTCGAGCGCGCTCAGCTTGCCCGCCGCCTTCGCGATCTCGAGACCCTTGCCGTTCACGACGGCGATGCCCGCGGAGTCGTACCCGCGGTACTCGAGCCGCCGAAGCCCTTCGACCAGGAGCGCCGCCGCCTGCCGCGGGCCGGTATATCCGACAATGCCACACATCGATCGATGGTCCCTCAGCTCATGAGTTCGCGGGCCGCTGCGACGAGCGCCTCCGCCTCCGCGGCGGTCGGCGCTTCGGCGATCATCCGGACGATCGGCTCCGTGCCGGACGGCCGGACGTGGAGCCACCGGTCGGGCCAGGCGAGACGGAGGCCGTCGAGCTCGTCGGCCGCCGCATCGCGGAAGCGGGCGGCGAGCCGGTCGTACAGCGGCCGGAGCTCGGCGCCACGCGGGCCTTTCGCCTTCACGATCGCATAGCGCGGGGAGGCGGCGACCAGCTCCGAAACCGCCTTCCCCGACCGCGCGAGGTGGTGCAAGATCAGGGCCACCCCAAGAGGGGCGTCACGGCCGATGTGGAGCGCCGGAAGGATAACCCCGCCATTGCCTTCCCCGCCGATCAACGCCCCCTCTTCCCGCATGGCACGCGCGACGTTTGCCTCGCCCACCGGCGCCCGCACGAACCGGGCGCCGAAATCCCGCGCGGCGTCCTCGACGACGAGACTCGTGGAGAGGTTCACCACGACGACGGCGCCGGAGCCGGTGCTGCGGTGCGCATCCAACACCGCGCGCACGGCGAAGGCCAGCGTGTAGTCCTCGCCGATCGGCCGACCCGACTCGTCCACGAGCGCCAGGCGGTCGACGTCCGGATCCACGGCCATCCCAATATCCGCGCCGCTCTCCCGGACACTGCGACCCAGGTCACCGAGGTTCTCGGGCAGCGGCTCGGGCGGCCGCGGAAACCGCCCGTCCATCTCCAGCCCGATGCCCGTCATCCGGCAGCCCAGCCGCGCGAGGAGCCGGGGGATCGTCCCGCCGCCGGCGCCGTGCACGCAGTCGAGGGCGACGTGGAAGCTCCGGCGGCGAATCGCCTCGACGTCGATCTCGGGGCGCGCCAGAACAAGGTCGAGATGGCGCTCGACCGCATCCGGATCGTTACGGAGCGTGCCGATCCCGTCCCACCCGGCCCGCGCCGGCCCGTGCGTCGCGAGCTCGCGTACCTGCGCGCCCGCCTCGGCGTCGAGGAAGATCCCGTCGGGCCCGACGAACTTGAGCGCGTTCCACTCGATCGGGTTGTGGCTCGCGGTGAGGATGAGGCCGGCGCCGGCGTGGTGGTGCTCCACCGCGAGCTGCACCGTCGGTGTCGGGACCACGCCGAGGTCGATCACATCGCACCCCACGCTCATGAGGCCGGCCGCCGCCGCCTGCGAGAACATGGCCCCGCTCGTCCTCGCGTCGCGCCCCAGCACCACGAGCGGGCGCCCGGCCGAGCGCGCCCAGGCGCCGAGGGCGGCGGCGTGCCGCGCGACGAGCTCGGGGGTGAGGTCGGTGCCGACGTGCCCCCGCATGCCGGAGACGCTGATCATCAGGGTATCGGACATGGTCCCGGGGTCAGGCGGACAGGGGATGCGTGGCGAGGTCGGGACAGGCCCGGAGGAACGCGGCGACCACATCGGGATCGAATTGCGAGCCGGCGCCGCGCCGGAGCTCCTCGAGCGCGCCGGCCGGGTTCCGCGGCGGGCGATAGGCGCGGTTCGTGGTCATGGCGTCGTACGCATCGGCGACGGCGACGATGCGTGCCTCGATCGGAATGGCCTCGCCCTCGAGGCCGTCGGGAAACCCCGTGCCGTCCCACCGCTCGTGATGGTGCCGCACGATCCGGAGCACCGGCGGCTTTTCCGCGAGGAATGGCTGGAGGATCCGCTCGCCGAGCGTCACGTGCAGCTTGATGTGCTCGAACTCCTCGGGGGACAGGATCGCGGGCTTGTTGAGGATGGTCTCGCGGATCCCGATCTTCCCGATGTCGTGCAGCTTGCTGCCGAGCTCGACCTGCGCCAGCGCATCGCCGGTGAATCCGAGGTGCACGGCGGTGCGCGCCGCGAACTCCTTGACCCGCATCGAGTGGCCGCTCGTGTACGAGTCCTTCGCCTCGAGCGCGAAGACGAGCATCTCGACGCCGTTGAGGAGCGACTGCTTGTTCCGCGTGTCGAGCTCCCTCACCCGGGATTCGAGCGACTGCTGGTAGAACCGGTTCTGGAGGACGAGGTTGCGCTTCTCGAGCGCGTTGGCCACCCGCGCCTTCACCTCGTCGAGGAGCACCGGCTTCGAGATGTAATCGAGCGCGCCGATCTGGAGGCACTCCACGGCGGTGCCGACCTCGGCGACGCCGGTGAGCATGATGACCGCCATGTCGGGGTAGCGCTCGCGCACCGCCCGGAGGAAGCGCACGCCGTCCATCTCGGGCATGTAGATGTCCGTGATGCAGATCGGGACCTCGCCCTGCTCCTCGAGGACCGCGAGCGCCTGGGCGCCGTTGCCGGCCTGGAGGCACTCGAGGCCCTGCGACTGGATGGAGCGGGCGAGGACGGCGCGCACCTGGGGATCGTCGTCCACCAGGAGGCAGCGCGCGGCGGCGGGAGCCGGCTGGGCAGGGGGATTCACAGCTGCGAAGCTAATCCGTCACCGATTCGGTCGGCAACCGCTCGGCGGCCCAGCTTGCCGCGCGCCGGGTGCGCCCTTACGCTTCCGCATCCTCTTGTCGAGCAACGCGATGACCCGCATCCTCCCGACCGATCACGAGCACGCCTTCGGCACCCGCGCCGTTCACGCCGGCCAGGTGCGCGAGCCGCTCTCGGGCGCCGTCATGACCCCGATCTACCAGACCTCCACCTACGTCCAGGAAGGTCTCGGCAAGCACAAGGGCTACGAGTACGCGCGCACGCAGAATCCGACGCGCGAGGCGTGGGAGCGCTGCGTCGCGAGCCTCGAAGGGGGCGAGCACGGATTCGCGTTCGCCTCCGGCCTCGCGTCGCTCGACGCGACGCTCAAGCTCCTCCAGGCCGGCGACCACGTGATCTCGGGGGAGAACGTCTACGGCGGCTCGCACCGCCTCATGGAGCGGATCTACGCGCGCTTCGGGCTCTCGTTCACCTTCGTGGACATGCGGAACCTCGACAACGTCGCCCGCGCGATCACGCCGAAGACGCGGATGGTCTACTGCGAGACGCCCACCAACCCGATGATGGCGCTCGCCGACCTCGCGGCGGTCGGCGACCTCACGCAGGCGCACGGGTTCCTGTACGTCGTGGACAACACCTTCGCCACTCCGTACTTCCAGCAGCCGCTCCGCCACGGCGCCGACATCGTCCTCCATTCCACCACCAAGTACCTGAACGGCCACAGCGACATGGTGGGCGGGATGCTCGTGACGGCGCGGGACGACCTCGCCGAGCAGCTCGGATTCGTCCAGAACGCGGCGGGCGGGGTGCCGGGCCCGATGGACTGCTGGCTCGCGCTCCGCGGCGTCAAGACCCTGCCCCTCCGCATGCGGCAGCACGACGAGAACGGCCGCCGCGTCGCCGAGTGGTGCGTGGGCTCGAAGGTCGCGACGAAGATCTACTATCCGGGCCTCGCCGATCATCCGCAGCACGAGCTCGCGAAGCGGCAGATGCGCGGATTCGGCGGGATGATCTCGCTCGACCTGGGCGACGCGGCGCGGGCCCGGCGGTTCGTGGAGAAGACAAAGGTCTTTGCACTTGCCGAGTCGCTTGGAGGCGTCGAGAGCCTGATCGGACACCCCGCCTCCATGACCCACGCCTCGGTCCCGAAGCCGATGCGCGAAGCCATGGGCCTCACGGACAGCCTCATCCGCCTGAGCTGCGGCATCGAGGACGCGGACGACCTGATCGCCGACCTCGACCAGGCGTTCGCGG
>DASUXZ010000134.1:0-7196 GCA_036377655.1 Gemmatimonadales bacterium | reverse complement strand
CACGGAGAACGGTCCAGCGTACTTTCGTTGGACCGTTTCTTCTCCGACATGTGAGGCCCCGTGCGCCGCATCCTGTCCTCCGCGCTGGCAGTCCTGCTCCTCGCCTGCGAATCCGAGCCCCGCGCTGCCGGCCCCGCCGCCGCGGATACCACCCCGACCAACCCGACCCGCCTCCACGCCGTCGCCGGCTTCAGCACCCCCGAGGGCGTGGTGCACGACACTGCCGCGGACGTGTACTTCGTGTCGAACATCGACGGCGGCCCCGCCGCCAAGGACGGCAACGGCTTCATCAGCCGGCTGCTTCCGGACGGCGTGGTGGACTCGGTCCGCTTCATCGCCGGCGGGCGCGGCGGCGTCACCCTCCATGCCCCGAAGGGCATGGCGATCGTGGGCGACACGCTCTGGGTGGCCGACATCGACGTGCTCCGCGCGTTCGACCGGCGCACCGGCGCCCCGATCCGGAGCGTGCCCTTCGGCACGCGCGCCACGTTCCTGAACGACGTCGCCGTCGGCCCCGACGGCGCGGTGTACGTGTCCGAGACCGGCGTGCGCTTCACCGAGTCGGGCGGGATGGAGTTCACCGGCACCGCCGGCGTCTTCCGCGTCGGGGATCGCGATGCGATCACGCTCGTCGCGCGGGACTCCGCGCTCGCCGCGCCGAACGGCATCACGGCGCATGCGGGGCGGCTCCTCATGGGCAGCTTCGCGGGCCCGCGGATCTTCGCCTGGACGGCGGGCCAGGACGGGCTCGCGCCGACGGGCCTTTCGATCGGGGGCATCGACGGCCTCGAGGTGCTCGACGACGGGCGCGTGATCGCGAGCACCTGGGAGGACTCGAGCATCGTCGTGGTCGGCGACTCCGCGACCCGGCTCATTCCGGGCCTCCCGAGCCCGGCGGATTTCACCGTGGACCGCGCGCGGCGCCGCGTCATCGTGCCGCTCTTCACCGAGAACCGGGTCGAGATCTGGCAGCTCCCGTAGGAAATGCGAACGCGGGCGGCCTCCCGCCGCCCGCGTGACCCGCCGCACAGCCGCACCGATCCGGATTCCATACTATCGGGTTCAAACTGCGTCCTCCCGCCCTCCGCCCGGAGGGCTTTCCGTTTCGCCGCCGAGGCCAGATGGCCCTGCACCGGAAACGAGCTGCGATGTGGATCGTACTCGCCGTCGTGCTCACGGCAGCCGCCGTGCTTCTCGCGCTCAATCTCTCGGGTGGGCGCAACCGCATCGAGCACGAGATTCCGACGTTGTACGGCATCGACGACCCGCAGTTCGTCCGCACGATGGGCGTCCTCCTCGGGCCGGCGATCGTCGGCGGCAACCGCGTCACCGCCCTGCAGAACGGCGACGAGATCTTCCCGGCGATGCTCGAGGCGATCCGCTCCGCCGAGCGCACCATCACCTTCGAGACGTACATCTACTGGTCGGGCACGATCGGGCGCGAATTCGCGGAAGCGCTTTCGGAGCGCGCGAGGGCGGGCGTCAAGGTCCACGTGCTGCTCGACTGGCTCGGGTCGGGGCGGATGGATGACGCCCTGCTCGAGATGATGGAAGGCGCCGGCGTCGAGGTCGTGAAGTACCACCCCATCAAGTGGCATACGCTCGACCGGGTGAACAACCGGACGCACCGCAAGCTCCTCGTGGTGGACGGGCGGATCGGGTTCACCGGCGGCGTGGGCGTGGCGGACGAGTGGCTCGGGCACGCGCAGGACTCGCTGCACTGGCGCGACTCGCACTATCGCGTCACCGGGCCGGCCGTCGCCCAGATGCAGGCGGCCTTCATGGACAACTGGATCAAGACGCGCGCGCTCGTCCTGCACGGCACCGAGTACTTCCCGGCGATCGACACCTCGGGGCCGCACCTCGCCCAGACGTTCAAGAGCTCGTCCGACGACGGGAGCGAGAGCGTGCGGCTCATGTATCTCCTGTCGCTCTCGAGCGCGCAGGAGAGCATCCGGCTCTCCGCCTCGTACTTCGTGCCGGACAGCCTCGCCATCGCGACCTTCGTGCGCGCCCGCGAGCGCGGGGTCACGGTGGAGATCATCGTCCCCGGGCGCCACATCGACGCGCCGCTCGTGCGCCGCGCCTCGCGCGCCTCGTGGGGGGCGCTGCTCGAGGCCGGCGTGCGGATCTATGAGTTCCAGCCGACGATGTACCACTGCAAGGTGATGATCGTGGACGAGCAGTGGGTCTCGGTCGGCTCGACCAACTTCGACAACCGGTCGTTCCAGCTGAACGACGAGGCGAACCTCAACGTGCTGGACCGGGAATTCGCGGCGGCGCAGGCGCGGGTGTTCGAGGAGGACCTGAAGCGCTCGAGGGAGATCACCCTCGAGGCGTGGCGGGCGAGACCGTGGAAGGAAAAGCTGGCGGAGCGGCTCGCGTCGCTCCTCCGGAAGCAGCTCTAGCGGCTCGGCGGGACGAGGCCCGCGTCCATCGCGAGGCGGGTGAGGCCGGCAACGGTGCGCACTCCCGTCTTCCGCATGAGGCTCTCGCGGTGCGTCTCGACCGTGCGCGAGCTGATGCCGAGGCTCGCGGCGATCTCCTTGTTGGTGCGCCCGAGCGCGACGCCGGCGAGAACGTCGCGCTCGCGCCCGGTGAGCGGCCGGAGTGCGGCGCCTGCGGGGGCCGATTCCCCGGCGGGAGGCGCGGCGAAGTAGGTCTCGCCGCTCGAGACCGCGCGGACGGCCTGGCGGAGCTCGGCGGCGGCGGAATCCTTGAGGAGGTACCCGTGGGCGCCGGCCCGCACGCTCTCCCGGGCGTATTCGGGATTATCGTGCATGCTGAGCATGAGGACCCGCGTGGACGGCGATTCGCGCCGGATCCGCCCCACCGCCTCGAGGCCGGAGCCGCCGGGCATCGTCACGTCGAGCACCGCCACGTCGGGATGAAGATCGCCGACGAGGCGGACCGCCTCCGCCGCGGTGGACGCTTCGCCGACGAGGGTGAAGCCCTCCTCGCCGTGCAGGACTGAGCGGATCCCTTCGCGGACGACGGCATGGTCGTCGGCGACGAGGACCCGGATGGGTGCACCGATCATGGCGGGGAAGATAAGCGTCCTCGCCCCGAGACCAAACCGACCCCCAGCGTGAAGTGGAGCCATCCCATGATCCGCGCCGTCGATCCCCTCATCTCGCTGCCCGCCACCGACCCGGCGCGCGCGCATCGCTTCTACACCGAGATTCTCGGCCTCCAGCCGCTCGTCGAGCTCCACGAGCAGGGATTCCACATCTTCCGCGCGAGCCATGCGGAGAGCCCGATGATCGGCCTGCACGCGCACGAGGGTGCCCTTCCGCCGGCGGAGGCGCAGGGAATCTGGTGCTGGCTCAAGGTGAACGGGCTCGACGAGGCGCGGGCGCGCCTCGAGGCGGCGGGGGTGCGGATCCTCGGCGAGCCGGCCGAGATGGGGCCGGGGCGGGAGCTCCGCTTCCTCGACACCGAGGGGAACGTGCTCCGGCTCTACGAGGGCATCCGGGAAGTGCGCCGCTCGATCGAGATCGACGCGCCGGCCAACGCGATCTTCCACGCGCTCACCGACCCCGACACGATCGAGCGGTGGTTCAGCACGATCGACGACGTCGAGCTCGACGCGCGCGTCGGGGGCGCGGTGTCGTTCATCGACCCGGCCTTCGGCCGCGTCCGCGGGCGCGTGACCGCGATCGAGACCGGGCGTCGCATCGCGTTCGAGTTCGACGAGAACTGGCCGAGGACGCTCGAGGTCACGCTGTCGCCCGTCGCCGAGTGCACCCGGGAAGGCAACTGCACCATGGTGGAGCTCGTGCAGGCCGGCTTCGAGCAGATCGACGACCGCGACTTCGGCGTTCCGGGCCTCCTCGACCGCATCGAGGACGCGGCCGACACGCTGCGGCAGGTCATGCTCGCGGCGGAATAGGCGCCACGGGGACGGCGGCGATCACCCGTAGCCCGCCGCCGGGCACGTTCTCCACCCGCATGCGCCCGCCGACGCCGTGCACGCGCTCGCGCATGCCGGTGAGGCCCATGTGTCCCGCGCGCTGGAAGTCCTCCGCGCGCTTTCCCGCCGGCAGTCCCCGGCCGTCGTCGGTCACGACGAGCTCGACCTCCCCTTCGGTCGCGGAGAGCCGCACCGCGACCGACCGCGCGTCCGCATGCCGCATCACGTTCGTGAGCGCTTCCTGGAGGGAGCGGTAGAGCACGAGCTCCGCCTCCTGCGAGAGCGGGGCGAGCGCGGCGGGGGCCTCGAGCGTGATCGGGAGCCCGCTCCGCGCCTCGATCCGCTCGGCGAGCGAGCGGAGCGCCGGCAGGAGCCCGAGGTCGTCGAGCAGCGCGGGGCGCAGGTCGTTCACGACGCTCCGGATGCCCGCGATGCCGCTGTCCACGAGCCCGAGGATCCGGTCGAGCCGCTCCGATTCCTCGGGCGACGCCACGTTCCTGAACATCGCGAGCTCCATCTTGACGGCGCTGAACACCTGCGCCGACTCGTCGTGCAGCTCGCGCGCGATGCGGCGCCGCTCGTCCTCGTGCTGTTCGACGACGCGCGCGGAGAGGCGCTCGAGGTCGAGACGCCGCGCCTCGAGCCGCTGCGCGAGCTCGGCGTTGTCGAGCGCGGCCCCGACCTGGCGGCCGAGGGCGAGGAGGAAGTCGTCGTCGAGGGCGGCGAAGGGGTCGCGGCCATGGCCGGTGACGACGAGGGCGCCGGCGGGACGTGACGCGGAGATGATCGGGATCGCGGCGAGGAACCCGCCCTCCTCGCGGTTCACCTCGATCGGGCGTCCGCCCGTGATCGCGGCGTCGATCGTCCGGGCCGTGACCGGATCGGCGGAGGCGCCGGCCCAGTCGCGGCAGGAACCGGCGCCGCCGGCGAACGCATCGCCCTCGGCGGTGCGGAGGTAGAGCGCGGTCCCGTGCACCGTCCCGAGCGTGAGCGGCCGCTGGAGCAGCGCTTCCAGCACGTGGTTGCCGCCGCCGCTCCGCTGGAGGTCGCCGGAGAGCGCGGTGAGCGCGTGCGCCCCGCGCCCGACGTCGTCGAGCACCAGGAGCAGCAGTCCCGCACCGACGGCGAGCTCGAACACGATGTCGAGGTAGTATCCCCAGGGCGCCCACGCCCCCTGCGCGCGCAGGAACGGGTAGTCGAGGTGGTGCAGGCCCCAGAGGAAGAGGGCGGCGCCGAGCACGAGCGCCCCGGCCGATCCGGTCTTCCGCCGGTAGTCGAAGAAGACCGCCGCGCTCCAGAGCGTCGCGAGGCTCAGGAACAGGACCATCGGCACGGCCGCGAGGAGAAAGCTCTCGAGGCGGTAGACGGCGAAGAACGACCAGAGGGGAGGGAAGAGCGCCGCCGCGGCGAGGTAGCTGCGCCGCACGGGCGAGCCCTGGGAGAAGACGATCGCGGCCCAGAGGAGCGCGAGCGCCGCCCACCCCGTGATGATCTGGTGGGCGAAGAGCAGCCAGCGCTCGGTCGTGAGCAGGAACGCGATGATGGCGGACACCCGAACGACGTACAGCGTCCACGCCGCCGTGAGCCAGCCGAGGTAGGATTTCCGGTACCGGCGGTACAGGAGGCCGGAGACCGCGGCGAGGCCCGCCGTGATCGCCGCCTGGAGCAGCGCCGCGTCGAGCTCGAGGGCGCTCGTGACCGGGCCGGGCATCGTGACCTGCATGCGGGAAAGCTAACGCCCGCCTTACATTGCGTCCCTATGCGGCGGCGTGAACTCCTCCGGCTCGCGGCCTCGCTCGCGGCGACGGGCCCGCTCGCGCACCTCGCGGCCTGCGGGGGCCCGGACCGCGGCGGCGATCGCGAGCTCCGGGTCCTTGCGCGGCAGGGATTCCTCGAGCCGGCATTGCTCGCGGCGTTCGAGCGCGAGCACGGCATCGCGGTGACGGTCGAGCGCTACGAGCTCGGCGCTCCGGGCAGCGCGGCCGTGCCGGAGGTGCCGGGCATCGACCTCATCGTCCTGCCCGCCGCGCTCGCGGCGACGCTCGGCGCGGCCGACCGGCTCACGTCGCTCGACGCGGCGCAGGTGCCGGGGCTCGCCGATGTGCTTCCCGTGCTGCGTGGCGCCGCCGGCGAGCATCCGGTCGTGGCACCGCTCGCCTGGGAGGCGACGGGCACCGCCTGGATCGCCGGCGAGCTGCCGGACGTGCCCGGGGCATCGCCCGGGAGCTGGTGCGTGTTCTTCGAGCCCGCCCTCGCCGGACGCATGACGATGCTCGACGATCCGCGCGAGGTCTTCGGCGCGATGCTGCGGCTGCGCGGGCACCGCGGGTGCGCGGACGATGCGTCGCTGCTGCAGCAGGCGCGCGACGATGCGCTCGCGAGCCGCGCATTCCTGCGTGGCTATCGCGCGCCGGGCGCGGCACCGGTCCTCGGCGGCGGCGTCGTCGTCGCGCAGGCGAGAAGCGGCGAGGCCCTGCGCGCGGCGGCGGCCGACGCGCGGATCAGGTTCGGGATCCCGAAGGAAGGCGGCCCGCTTTTCGCAGAGGTCGCCGCGCTGGCCGCGGGGGCGCCGCACCCGCGCGCGGCCCACGCATTCCTCGACTACATTCTTCGCCCTGAGCCGAATGCGGCGTTCGCCGCGGCGGCCGGGCGCCATCCGGTGCACGCCGCGCCCGCCGCGATCCAGCTCGACCGGCTCGAGCCCGCAGCATGCTCCGGCGACGCAGCGACCCTCTACGACCGCCTCTGGACGGAGATCCAATCGGCGTGACGGCTTTTCCCGCCGCCTTCGAGCGGCTCCTCGTGCAGCTGCACGACGATCCCGACGACGAGCAAGGCTGGAAGGACGCGGCGGCGGCGGCGGCCGCCGCGGTCGCGCAGAAGCCCGCCCGGGTGAGCGCGGGGGTCGAAGGCTCGCAGATCTCGTCGCGGCTCACGCTCCGCGGCCGGCTCCGCGCGCGCGCGGCCGACTGGGTCGAGGCGGACAAGGGCGCATCGCCGGAGGACCTCCTCACGATGGCGCGGGCGCTTCTCTCCGAGAACGAGCCGCTTCCGCTGACCGGGTCGGTGCGCGCCGAGCTCGTCCCGCTGCCGGAGGCGCCGGTCGCCGCGCCGATCGATTTTCCCGCCACGCCGGTGGCGCTCGGCGGCATCGATCCCGACGCCGATCCCGAGCTCGAGCGCCTCGCCGACGCGGCACGCGACGCGGTCGATCGCCGGATGTGGCCCGAGGTGCTCTCCACGGGGGAGGCGCTCCTGGCGTACGCGGAATCCTCGCCCGCGG
>DASUXZ010000133.1:0-17838 GCA_036377655.1 Gemmatimonadales bacterium | reverse complement strand
CCCCCACCACCTAACCCCGCCCGCCACCACGATTTCCTTGCATTCCCCTCCGTTTCTCGGTAAGATGCCGCCACTTCAGCGCTCGCGCGATACGATGTCCTCTTCCCGACAGGATAACAGAGTCATGGCCTTCCGGGCTCGCGCCTTCCTGGCCGCCCTTCGGCTGGCGCCCGTCCTCCTGATCGCATTGGCGGCAGCCGCCTGCGGCGGGACGAGCGAGCAGTACCCCCAGAGCACGCTGCACCCGAAGTCCGACCTCACCGGCATCATCGACGGCGTGTTCATGAACACCGTCTGGTGGGCCGTCCTGGTGTTCGTGCTGGTGGAAGGGGCGCTGATCTACGTCGTCTTCCGCTACCGCGGAAGGCCGGACGACGCCGAGCCCTCCCAGACCCACGGCAACACCCTCCTCGAGATCATCTGGACCGCCATTCCGGCGCTCATCCTCGCGATGATCGCCGTGCCGACGGTCAGGGCCATCTTCCAGACCTACGAGGTCCCGAAAGGCGAGGCACTCGAGGTCGAGGTGATCGGGCACCAGTGGTGGTGGGAGTTCCGCTACCCGCAGCACGGCGTCACCACCGCGAACGAGCTGCACGTTCCGGTGGGCCGCACCGTCACGCTCAAGATGAACACGGTGGACGTGCTCCACAGCTTCTGGCTGCCGCAGCTCGCCGCCAAGCGCGACGTCTTCCCGAACCGCATCACCACGATCTGGTTCCGTGCCGATTCGGCGGGGTACTACTCGGGCCAGTGCGCCGAGTTCTGCGGGGTGCAGCACGCCCGGATGGCGTTCCACGTGGCCGCGACGAGCCCGGAGGAGTTCGACGCGTACATCACCGGCCTCCGGCGCACCGGCACCCCGGTTCCTGCGGACACGACGGCACCGGCCGCGCCTTCCGCGGCCTCGCGGGAGGTGACGACGACGTCGCTCGCGGCGCAGCAGCCCGCGCGGCAGGACTCGGCGCCGGCGGCAGCTCCGGACACCGGCGCGGCGGCCCCGGCCGGCGCGGTGGCGCAGGGCGCGGAGATCTTCCGCGGGCGCGGGGGCTGCATCGGCTGCCATACGCTCGACGCCACGAGCAAGGCGAAGATGATCGGCCCGAACCTCGCCAACGTCGGGAGCCGGCGCTACATCGCCGCCGGCACCCTCCTCAACACGGACGAGAACCTGGCCCGCTGGATCCAGGACCCCCAGGCGATCAAGCACGGGGTGCTGATGCAGAACATGGGCCTCACGCTGGAGCAGGCGCGCGCGGTCGCGGCCTACCTCCGGACGCACAAGTAACGGAACCACTCCAGGTACAGGGAGCGTATGTCAACCTCCGCCGTCAGCCACCCCGGGCACGTCCCGGCGGCCGCTCATGCCGAAAAGACCGGCATCTGGAGCTGGATCACCACGGTCGATCACAAGCGGATCGGCGTCCTCTACGGGGCGTCCGCCTTCCTCTTCTTCCTGATCGGCGGGCTCGAGGCGCTCCTGCTCCGGATCCAGCTCGGCAGCCCGGAGAACACGTTCCTCTCGCCGGAGCTCTACAACCAGCTGTTCACGATGCACGGCACCACCATGATCTTCCTCGGGATCATGCCGCTCAGTGCCGCGTTCTTCAATTTCTTCATCCCGCTCATGATCGGCGCGCGGGACGTGGCGTTCCCGCGGCTCAACGCCTTCAGCTTCTGGGTCTTCCTGCTCGGCGGGCTCTTCCTCAATTCGAGCTTCCTGTTCGGGGCGGCGCCGAACGGCGGCTGGTTCGGCTATGCCAACCTGACGAGCCGGCAGTACTCGCCGGGCCTCAACATCGATTTCTGGGTGATCGGCCTCCAGATCCTCGGCGTCTCCTCGCTCGCGGCGGCGGTCAACTTCTTCACGACCGTCGTCAACATGCGCGCGAAGGGGATGAAGCTCATGCGCATGCCGATGTTCGTCTGGATGAGCTTCATCACCCAGGTGCTGCTCCTCCTCGCCTTCCCGGTGATCACGGTCGCGCTGATCCTCCTCATGTTCGACCGGCTCTTCGGGACGATGTTCTTCACCGCGTCGCTCGGCGGGGATCCGCTCCTCTGGCAGCACCTCTTCTGGATCTTCGGGCACCCCGAGGTCTACATCCTCATCCTCCCGGCGTTCGGGATCGTGAGCGAGATCCTCCCGGTCTTCTCGCGGAAACCGCTCTTCGGCTACGCGGCGATGGTGTTCTCGGGGGTCTTCATCGCCTTCCTCGGGTTCGGCGTGTGGAGCCACCACATGTTCGCGACCGGCATGGGCCCGATCGCGGACACCGTGTTCGCGCTCGGCACGATGCTCATCGCGATCCCGACCGGCGTGAAGATCTTCAACTGGATCGGCACCCTCGCGGGCGGGTCGCTCCAGATGAAGACGCCGCTCTACTTCTGCCTCGGCTTCATCGCGATGTTCATCATCGGCGGGCTCTCGGGCGTGATGCACGCCTCGCCGCCGGCGGACCTGCAGCAGACCGACTCGTACTTCATCGTCGCGCACTTCCACTACGTGATGTTCGGCGGCAGCATGTTCGCGCTCGTGGCCGGCGCGTACTACTGGTGGCCCAAGATGTTCGGCCGGATGCTGAGCGAGGGGCTCGGCAAGGTGCATTTCTGGCTCATGCTCATCGGCTTCAACCTGACGTTCTTCCCGATGCACTTCCTCGGGCTGCACGGCATGCCGCGGCGGGTGTACACCTATCCGGCCGGGCTCGGGTTCGAGACGATGAACATGATCGAGACCGTCGGCTCGATGATCCTCGGCTTCTCGTTCCTCGTCTTCATCTACAACATGATCGTGACGGCGCGGCGCCCCGCCGACGCGCCGGCCGACCCCTGGAACGGCGCCACGCTCGAGTGGTCGATCCCGTCGCCGCCGCAGGAGTTCAACTTCGCGGACGAGCCGGAGGTCCACAGCCGCGATCCGCTTTGGGAGCGGAAGCGGGCGCACGGCGGGCCGCTTCCCGAGCCCCAGCGCGTGAGCGGGGCGGGAATCCACCTCCCGAATCCCTCGTTCTGGCCGATCGTGACGGCGCTCGGCGTCGCCTCCGTGTTCATCTCGATCATGATGGTGCACACGATCGGTCCCATCGGGATCGCCGCGGCGGTGCTGTTCTTCTTCTTCGGGGTCTTCAAGTGGGCGTTCGAGCCCGCGGGATGACGCGGCGCGGCGCGCCAGGCCCGAGACCATCGACCATGAGATACCCGGCACCACGGAGTACGCCTTGACCGACCACGCGCACGCCCTGCATCCCCCGACGACGACGGGGCTCGACAACCGAAAGGTGGCCATCTGGACCTTCATCGGGTCGGAGTGCCTCTTCTTCGCGTCGCTCATCTCCACGTACCTCGTGTACAAGGGGCGCGACACGCGGGGCCCGACGCCGGACGAGATCCTCCAGATCCCGCTCGTCACCTTCGGCACGGCGCTGCTCCTCTTCAGCTCGCTCTTCGTGGTGCTCGCGCTCAACGGCGCGCAGTCCGGCAACCGCAAGCGGCTCATCCTCTGGCTCGGGATGACCATCGTCTGCGGGCTCTTCTTCGTGGGCATGCAGGTCTACGAGTTCCAGCACTTCGTGCACGAGGGGCTCAAGATGCAGACCAACCTCTTCGGCGCGAGCTTCTACACGCTGACGGGGTTCCACGGCACGCACGTCACGATCGGCGTCATCTGGCTCATCACGGTCTTCATCACCGCCCTCCGCGGCAAGCTGCCGCCCGAGCGCGCGCTCAACCTCGAGATCGCGGCGCTCTACTGGCACTTTGTGGACGTGGTCTGGATCGTGATCTTCCCGGTCGTCTACCTGATGAAGTGAGGGACGGACCCATGGACTCTCACGCGGCGGCACCCCAGGGGCACGAGGACGCGGCGCACGCGCATCCCGGCCCGGGCCTCTACGTCAAGATCGGCATCGTCCTCTTCGTGCTCACCGGACTCGAGGTGGCGGCGTACGAGATCGCGCACCGGCCCGGGGCGCTCGGGGCCTTCCTCAAGCCGATCGTCGTCCCGGTGCTGCTGCTCCTCAGCGCCTTCAAGTTCGCCCTCGTGGCGATGTTCTACATGCACCTGAAGCAGGACAGCAAGCTGCTGAGCGGGCTCTTCGTCTTCCCGCTCATCATCGCGACGGTGGTGATCGTCTCGCTCATCGCGCTGTTCATCTATCACTACACGTACCAGAGGGGCATGCTGTGACCGTGTGGCCGGCCGCGCTGCTGCTCGACGCGCGAGCCAGGCCGGACGGCGAATGGGTTCCGGCACTGTCTCCGCACGTCAGCACGCTCGTGGGCACCGCGATCCTCGGTGCCCTCTACTTTTGGGGGATCACGTACGCCCGGCGGCGGTGGCGGCTCGGCCCGCCGGCGCGGCCGCTCCAGGTGGCGTCGTTCACGGCGGCGCTCGCCGTGCTCCTCGCCTCGCTCAACGGGCCGATCCACGACCTGAGCGACTACTACCTGTTCACGATCCACATGCTGCAGCATCTGCTCCTCACGATGCTGTTCCCGCCGCTCCTCATCCTCGGGACGCCGGGATGGCTGCTCGCGCCGCTCGTCCGCCGGCGGGGCGTGCAGCGCTTCGGGCGCGCCATCAGCCATCCGGTCATCGCCGGGCTCCTCTTCACGCTCTGCGTCGCGGCCTGGCACACGGTCCCGCTCTACGACCTCATGATGCGGAGCCACGACGTGCACATCGCCACCCACCTCATGTTCATCGTGGTGTCGGTGATCATGTGGTGGCCGGTGCTGAGTCCCCTCGAGGCCGTGCCGCCGCTCCCCCTCGGCGCGCGGATGCTCTATCTCTTCCTCGTGAGCCTCCCGATGCAGGCCGTCGCCGCCATCATCACGATGGCCGAGCGGCCGCTGTACGAATGGTACGTGAGCGCGCCGCGCACCTGGGGGCTCTCGCCGCTCGACGACCAGAAGATCGGCGGGCTCCTCATGTGGGTGCCCGGGAATCTCTGGATGTTCGGCGCGATCGCGATTCTCTTCTTCAAGTGGGTGAAGGAGCAGGAGCGGGACGAACCCTCGAGCCCGAGGCCGGAATGCTTGCCATCGACCTGACCGGAAAGCGCGCCTTCGTCGCCGGGGTGGCGGACGACGGAGGATTCGGGTTCGCCATCGCGCGGGCCATGGCCCAGGCCGGGGCCGCCATCTCCGTCGGCACCTGGCCGCCGGCTCTCGGGATCTTCCAGAAGCTCCTCGAGCGCGGCAAGATGACCGAGTCGATGCAGCTCGCGGGCGGCCGCCGGCTCGAGTTCGAGCGGATCTATCCGCTCGACGCCGCCTACGACACCCTCGAGGACGCGCCCGCCGAGGTCCGCGAGAGCAAGCGCTACCGCGACCAGGGCGACTTCAGCATCGCCGGCGTCCGCGAGCGCCTCCGCGCCGATTTCGGCGAGCAGGGACTGGACATCGTGGTGCACAGCCTCGCCAACGGGCCGGAGGTGAAGAAGCCGCTCGTCGAGACGAGCCGGCGCGGCTACCTCGAGGCCGTGAGCGTGAGTGCCTACAGCAACATCTCGCTCGTGCGCGAGCTCGCCCCGATGATGCGGCGCGGGGGAAGCTTCCTCTCGCTCACGTACATGGCCGGAGAGCGGGTGATCCCGGGATACGGCGGGGGGATGTCGTCCGCCAAGGCGGCGCTCGAGGCGGACACCCGGACGCTCGCCTTCGAGGCGGGGCGCCGGTGGGGCGTGCGCGTCAACACGATCAGCGCCGGCCCGTATGCCTCGCGCGCGGCCACGGCGATCGGCTTCATCGACACGATGATCCGCTACTGCGAGGAGAACTCGCCGCTTCCGCGCCGCCTCGAGGCGGAGGAGGTCGGCAACACCGCGGCCTTCCTCGCGAGCCCGCTCGCGGCGGCGATCACCGGCAGCGTCGTCTACGTGGACAACGGCTACCACGCGATGGGGATGGCGGTCCTCCCGCCGGAGCCGCCGCCCGCCGCGTGAGCCGCGGCCCCATCCTCGTCGGGGTCGGCGCCCTCTCGGCGCTCGTCGCCGTCGCCCTGGGGGCGTTCGGCGCGCACGGGCTCCGCGGGCAGCTCACGCCCGACCTCGCCGCCACCTTCGACACCGCCGCGCGCTACCAGATGTACCACGCCCTCGGCCTCGTGGCCGCGGGACTCTGGGCCGAGCGGCGGCCCGGTGCGGCGGTGACGGCAGCAGGCTGGCTCTTTCTCGCGGGAACGCTCTTCTTCTCGGGGAGTCTCTACCTCCTGGCGCTCACCGGCACGCGCTGGCTCGGTGCCGTGGCCCCGGTCGGCGGCACGGCGTGGATCGCCGGCTGGGGGCTCCTCGCCGTCAGCGCTCTTCGGCCCGGAGAACCTCGAGCGGCGTCTTCCGCACCACCTCCACGCTCCCCCACAGGCCCACCGTCACCGTAAGCAGCGTCGTCAGCACGATCACGCCGGCGATCGCCTCCGCCGGGAACCGGAAGCCCACCTCGAAGAGGAAGCGCGCGAGGCCCCACCCCGCCGCCGCCGACAGCCCCACCGCGCTCACCGCCGCGAGCAATCCGAGCGAGAGGTATTCCGAGAACACGACGCGCAGCACCTGGCTCCGCGTCGCGCCGAGCGTCTTGAGGAGCGCCCCCTCGCGGACGCGCTGGTAGCGGCTCGTCGCGACGGCGCCGACGAGCACGAGCACGCCGGTGACGAGGCTGAAGAGCGCCATGAAGCGGATGGCGAGCGAGACGCGCCCGACGAGCTGCTCGATCGCCGCCTGGATGAGCGTGAGGTCGAGCGACGTGACGTTCGGGAACCGCTCGGCCACCGCGCGCTGCAGGCGGCCGCGGAGCGCCGGGTCGTCGATCCGCGCGAGCGTCACGAGCGAGTGCGGTGCCGCCTCGAGGGCTCCCGGGGCGAAGACCACGAAGAAGTTCGGCTCGAACCGCGCCCAGTCCACCGTCCGGATGCTGGCGACGCGCGACGCGAGCGGGACGCCCTGGATGTCCCAGACGATCTCGTCGCCGACACCGACGCGCAGGTCGCGCGCCAGCTCCTGCTCCACCGAGATCTCGACGGGCCCGCCGCCTCCGCTCCACCAGCGTCCTTCCACCAGCCGCTCCGAGTCCGTGAGCGAATCGCGGTACGTGGACCGGTACTCGCGCCGAAGCGCCCAGCCCGACGGCGCCGCGGTATCGGCGTCCGTCGTATCGGCGAGGAGAAGGCCCACCGGCCGGCCGCGGAGGGAGAGGATCCGCATGGGGACGATCGGCACGGGCGGGGCACGCTCCACCGCGGCGGCGTCGAGCAGCGTGTCGAGCGGCGCATGCTGATCGGGCTGCACGTCGAAGAAGACGAAATTGGGCCGCGCCTCCGCGTCGCCCGAGAGGTCGAGCTCGGCGAGGAGGTTCTGCTGCACGAGGAAGAGCGTCGCGAGCAGGAAGGCGCCGAACCCGATCGCGAGGACCACCATCATCGTCTGGTTGGCGGGGCGGTGCAGGTTGGCGACGCCCTGGCGCCAGACGTACGGCACCGTCGGGGGCAGGCGCCGCCGCGCGAGCCGGATGAGGAGCCACGCGGCGGCGGCGAGGAGCGCGATGGCCCCGGCGATCGCCGCCGTGAACGCGAGGCCGTGCCACGGGTTGCCTGCCTGCACGACGGCGAGCACGAGCACGCTGAGCGCCAGGAGCACGAGCGCGAGGGCGCGCGCCGGCTCGCGTGGCCGCGGCGCCGCCTCGAAGTCGCTGCGGAGCGCCGCGAGCGGCGGCACCCGCCGCACGCCGAGCAGCGGCAGCAGGGCGAACACGACGGCGACCCAGAGGCCCGTGCCGATGCCCATCGCCACCGACCGCCACGACGGGCTGATCACGACGTCCACCGGCACGAGGTCGGAGAGCAGCGCGGGGAGCGCCTGCTGCACGAGAAGCCCGATCCCCGCGCCGGCGACGCTGCCGAGCAGTCCCATCGCGGCCGCCTGCACGAGGTAGATCGCGAAGACCTGTCCGGACGTGGCGCCGAGGCAGCGGAGCACGGCGACGGTGCCGAGCTTCTGCCGGATGAAGACGTGCACGGCGCTCGCGACGCCGAGACCGCCGAGCAGGAGCGCCACGAGGGCGACGAGGCCGAGGAAATTCCCGAGCCGGGTGAGCGCGGCGTCGAGCCGCTCCCGGTCGTCCGCGACGGTCCGGATCCGGACGCGCTCGGGTCGGAGCTCGGGCCGGTAATGCTCCGCGATGGCCTGGGCGTCGGCGCCCGCCGGCAGCCGCAGGTACGCTTCGTACTCGGCCCGCGCGCCGAAGCCGAGGAGCTCGGTCTCCTCGAGGTACTGGCCGGCGAGGAAGATCCGCGGGCCGAAGGCCGAGCGGATCCCCACGTCGCCCGGCACGCTCACGATCGTGCCGATGATGGCGAACGACGTCTCGCCCACCGCGAGCGAATCGCCGAGGCGCGCGCCGAGCGCCGCGAGGAGCGACGGATCGACGATCGTGTTGCGCCCACGCTGGAGCTCCGCCCATGCGCCGGACGGGCTCGTGGCGATCTCCCCGTAGAACGGGAAGGTGCCGGTGACGGCGGTGGCCTGCGCCAGCCGGGCGCCCGTGGTGCGCCCGACGTACGTCATGGCGCCGAACGTCACGGTGCGCGCCTCGCCGCCGCCGAGCGAATCGATGAGCGAGTCCACGCGGCGCGGGAACGCGCGCCGTCCCTGGAAGGCGATGTCGGCGCCGAGCAGCGCCTGCGCCTGCCGCGCCACCGACTCGCGGAGGTTGTCGGTGAACGAATTGATGGCGACGAGCGCGCCGACGCCGGCGGCGACGGCCACGGTGAGGAGCAGGAGGCGGCGCGCGGCGGCGCGGCCCTCGCGCCACGCCATCCGGAAGACGAAGCCGCCGCTCATGCCGCCGTGTCGCTCACGATCGCGCCGTCCGCGAGGCGGATGGTGCGCTGCGCCCGGGAGGCGAGGTCGGGATCGTGCGTCACGAGCACGAGCGTGGTGCCGAGATCGCGGTTGAGCTCGCCCATGAGCTCCACGATCACGTGGCCGGTCCGCGCGTCGAGGTTGCCGGTCGGCTCGTCGGCGAAGAGGATGCGCGGCCGGTTGGAGAACGCGCGTGCGAGCGCCACCCGCTGCTGCTCGCCGCCCGAGAGCTGCGCCGGGTAGTGATGCGCCCTCGCGCCGAGCCCCACCCGGTCGAGGAGGTCGCGCGCGCGCGCTTCGATGTCGGCGGCGCCGTTCCGCCCGCTCCCCGCGAGCTCGAGCGGCACGAGGACGTTCTCGAGCGCCGTGAGCGTCGGCACGAGCTGGAACGACTGGAACACGAAGCCCACGCGATCCCGCCGGAGCCGCGCGCGGGCGTCCTCGTCGAGCGCGCCGAGGTCGGTGCCGTCGAGCACGACCGTGCCCGACGTCGGCCGGTCGAGCCCGGCGAGCAGGCCGAGGAGCGTCGTCTTTCCGCTGCCCGACGGTCCGATCACCGCGAGAAAGCCCCCCGGCTCCAGATGGAACGTGATATCCTTCAGGACGGTCAGGTCACGGCCGCCGGAGACGTAGGTTTTCGTGAGCTGTTCACAGCGCAGCATGAGGTGTCCGGAATGAGTCGCAGGATCGGGTCGGGCGCGAACCGAATGATAAAGGGGTGGGGGTTCCTTCCCATCCTGCTCGCCGTCGCGGCGTGCGCGGGAGACGACGAGCCGGCGCCGGCGGCAGGACAGGGTGCAGCCATCGCGACCGACGAGCGGCCGGCCGTCGTCTTCCTCGGCACGAGCCTCACCGCCGGCCTCGGGCTCGACCCGGACGAGGCGTATCCCGCCTACGTCCAGCGGCGGATCGACAACGAGGGATTGCCCTTTTCCGTGGTGAACGCGGGGGTGAGCGGGGAGACCTCGGCGGGGGCGCGGCAGCGGATCGACTGGATCCTCCGGCGGCCGGTGGCGGTGCTCGTGGTGGAGACCGGCGCCAACGACGGGCTGCGCGGGCTCGACCCCGAGGCGATGCGGAAGAACCTCGACGGGATCCTGGAGCGCGCCTCGCGGGAGGATCCGCCTCCCGCCCTCGTCGTCGTCGGCATGGAGGCGCCTCCGAACCTCGGTGCCCGCTACACGACCGACTTCCGGAACGTCTTCCGCGAGACGGCGGAGAAGCACGGCGCCGCGTTCGTGCCCTTCCTCCTCGAGGGCGTGGCCGGCGTGCCCTCGCTCAACCAGGGCGACGGCATCCATCCGACCGCGGAGGGCCAGCGCCGCATGGCGAACACCGTGTGGCGCGTCCTCGAGCCGATCCTCCGCGAGCGGGCCGCGCGGGTCACTGCGCGCCGCTGATCAGGGTGAGGGCGGCGCGACGGGGATCGTCACCGCCCCGAAACGGACCCCCGGCCGGCGGGCATACCGCAGGTCCACGATGTGGACGGCACGGGACCCGCCGCTCGAGTCCACGGTGAAGAACGGATAGCGGGCCCAGCCGAGGAAGCGCCGTCCTTCGAGCGTCCCGGCGGCGAGCCGGGTGGACGGGTCCGCTGGCGGAGCGGCGGCGAACGTCTCCACCTCGGCGGGCGCGATGTGCGGGCGCGAGAGCCAGTCGAAGGATGCGACGCGGTAGGCACGCTCCTGCTCGACGACGACCTGCCGCAGGAACGGGTTGGCGAACACCGGTCCCGCCATCATCGAGCGGACCGGCCCGGGAAACAGCGCGCCGATCTCGCGCACCACGGCCCGTCGCGTCGCGACGTTGAGCCCGATCATCACGGCCACGTAGACCGCGGCGGCGACGAGCGCGCGGCGTGCCGGTACCTCGGGAACGACGTTCCGCTCCCGCGCCCGTCGTCGCTTCCGGCTCAGGAGGACGCCAGCGCCGAGGAGGAGCCACATCCACGGATCCACGATGAAGAGCGTGTCGCCGTAGGACCAGTCACCGCTCCAGGGAACGAGCCACCGAACCCCGTAGGTGTTGAGGGTATCGAGGAGCGGATGGCTCAGGATGGCGACGAACGAGAGCACGAGGAGCGATCCGGCGCGCACCTCCGACGGGATCACGGCCCGACGCATGCGGTGCGACACCCGGTCCCACGCGAGCATCACGCCGGTGAGGACGAACGGCAGCACGGCCATCGCGAGCACGCCGTGCGACCAGCCGCGCCGCCACTCGAGGTCCGCGAGCGGCCCGCCAAGGAAGGCGAGCACGTCGAGGTCCGGCAGGTTGGCGCCGATCAGGAGGGTGGCATAGCCGAGCGCCGATCGCCGGGCGAGCCCGCTCTCCGCGAGTGCGGCGCCGGCCAGCGTGTGGCAGATGTTGTCCACGCGTCAGGCGGTGTCCAGCCTCGCGTCCAGCTCGATCGCGATGTTCCCCTCGAACAGGCGCGACACGGGACAGCCCTGCTTGGCGGCCTCTGCGGCCTGCCGGAACGCCGATTCGTCCATGCCGGGCACGTTGCCGCGCACGGTGAGCTTCATCTTCGTAATCTTGAAGCCACCCTCGACCTTCTCCACGGTGCACGCGGCCTTCGTGGAGATGCGGGTGGGCGTCTTGCCGGCGGCCTCGACCGCTCCGGCGAGCGCCATGCTGAGGCACGCCGCATGCGCGGCGGCGAGGAGCTCCTCGGGGTTGCTGCCGGTCGCTCCCTCGAAGCGCGTGGGGAAGTTGTAGGAGCCGGAGAAGGTGCCGGTGCCGGCGGCATAGTGGCCGTTGCCGCCCTTGAGGCCACCGTCCCAGTGAGCTTCGGCGTTGCTGGTGGGCATGAAGTGCTCCGAGTTCGAGTTTCCGCGCAACTTAGGGACCGGCCGGCGAGCGGCGCAACGGCGACGGTCACCTTCAACCCGGGCGACGATCGATGCGGCGACCTGCGATTCTTCTCTTCCTGTTCACGGCCGCCTGCGCCGACACGAGCGCCGAGCTCGGGCAGGGCGCGTCCGTCCGCGACAGCGCGGGCGTCGAGGTCGTCACGAACCGGGACCCCGTGTGGACGGCCGATTCGAACTGGCGCGTGAGCGACGTGGCGGTGTTCGAGGTCGGCGGCGATGGCAGCGTGGCGCTCGGGGAGATCACCGGGATCGTGCGGACGCCGTCGGGGGCGATCGCGGTCGCGGACGGGCGCTCGCAGATCATCCGCGTCTTTGCGCCGGATGGCCGGCTCGTCCGCTCCGTCGGCCGGCGCGGGTCGGGCTCTGGCGAGTTCCAGGCGCTCGCCTGGCTCGGCGCCGACGGCGATTCGCTCCTCGCGTACGACCTCGTCACCCGGCGGATCACGCTCTTCGGCGCCGCCGGGCGGGTGCGCACCACCCAGCTCCAGTCGCAGGGCCCGACGCTCACGATGCCGCTCGGGCGCCTCGACGACGGGACATGGCTCGTCGTCGCCGGCGGGCCGACGTTCCCCTTCGCGGGGAAGGAAGGAGCCGCGCGCACCGACTCGGCGCGACTCCTCCGGTTCGGGGGCGATGGCGCGATCCGCGACACGCTCGCGCGGATCGAATGGGGCGAGACGTTCGGGGTCGCGATCGGCTCCGGCGACAACCGTTTCGTGGCGCCGATGCCGCGCCCGTTCGGCCGCCGGGCGAGCGCGGTCTTCACCGGCTCGGACATCGTGGTCGGGGAGGGCAGCGATTACTCGGTGAGGATCTACGATCCCGACGGCACGCTCCGGAGGATCGTCCGGCGCCCGCGGACGCCGACGCCGGTCACTCCCGAAGCGGTCGCCGCCTACCGGGCCACGGTCGGGCTTCCGGCCGGGAGCCGCGGACTCCAGGCGCGGGTCGACTCGGCGCTCGTCGGCGCACTTGATTCGGCTCCGTTTCCCGCCGTCATGCCGGCCTACGAGCGCGTGCTGGCCGACGCCGACGGCCACATCTGGGTGCTCGAGTATTCGGTGCGGCGGGACCAGCCGAGGCGGTGGAGCGTGTTCACGCGGGAAGGGCGGTGGCTCGGCGACATCATCACCCCGATGGGCCTCCGCGTGGAGTCGGTCGGCGATTCCTGGGTGCTCGGCGTCTCCGCCGCCCCCGACGGCGCCGAGCGTGTGAGGATGTACTCCCTGACACGCCCGGGCACGCCGGCAGCGGCGATCCGCCCGTAAGGCTCAGGCCGGCCCTTGACGGCGGCGAAGCGCGAAGACGAGTGCCGCCGGCACGACGAGCGCGAGTCCCGCCGCGCCGGCATGCCTGGCGGGCCCTGCTGGAACGGCGGCCACCTCCCGCAGCGCGTCGTCGATGTCCTTTCCCGTCACCTCCCGGCCCCAGGTATGGCCGCCCTCGCTCCGGGTCGGCACGTCGATCGAGCGCACGCGCCCGTCGTTGCCGATGCCGACGAGCGCGGTCGGCCCTTCGCGCCCGCCGACGTTGATCGCGAGGACCCACGCGCCGCCCGACGGCCAGCTCTTCCGGAGCGCCATGACCCCGGGGATGCTGGTGCGGTCGAAGGAAAGCGTGAGCACCTGCCGCTTTCCCCCGACGACGCCGGTCGCGGTGCCCGTCACGGGATACTGCATCGCGTCGCCGTGATGGTAGCTCCTCACGAGGAGGAACATCCCGCGCGTGGTCGGATTGAGGGGGTTGGCGGGGAGCTCGATCGAGACCCAGGGCGGGCCCGCATGGAGGGCGCCGGGAACGAGCGGCAGGGCAAGGCAGGCGGAAAGCAGTGCGGCGATGCGTCGGGTCATCGGAACCTCCGGTCGTCGTGGATCATTGCCGGGACGTGCCGATGAGATGCCGCCTCACGGAGAAGGGTTTGGACGCGGCATGCGCGACCGGAGGCTCACGTCTCCCTTGAGCGAGCGCGCCGTGACGCGCGCCCCGCCGTTGCCGAGCACGTACTGCATCGCCTTGCCGCGCGTCGGCTTTCCGACGAGGCCCGGGATCCGGTTCATCGTCTTCCCGCCATACGCCGCGACGTCCACGACCGCCCCCTGGGTGGCGGGGAGGAAGATCTCGATCGGCGCATCGTGCGTCTGGAGGTCGAGGCTTCCGCCCGCGGCGACGCCCCCGTTGAACGTGACGCCGCCGGACACGCTCTCCACTCGGCCGCTCGTGATCCCGCGCGCATCGAGGAGGCGGATCGCGCCCGAAACGCTCGTGGCGCTCACTTCACCTGCCGCCTCGCGCACCGTGATGTCCCCACCGGCCGTCTTGACACGGCTCACGCGGGCGGGCGCCGAGATGTCGATGTCGCCTTCCATCGATTCCGCGACGAGCACGGCCGGCGCGCCGCGGATCGTGATCGTCCCCGTGACGCTCGACGCTTCCACCTCGCCTGCGACGTTCTCGATCGTGATGGCGGCGGACGCGGACTTGACCCAGAGAGTCGCGGTTCTCGGAACGCGAATCTCGAGCGCCGTCCCGGGCACGTCCACCGACGGGTCCGCCTCGACCACGATCTTCACTCCCCGCTCGCTCCCGCCGGCGAGGAGCGTGCCCCCGCCGCGCGGCGGGGCGCCGCTGATCGTGACGCTGTCCCGGTCCCAGCCGGTCACGCGGATCGACCCGGTGAGGTTGAGGATCCGGACCGAGGCGTCGCGCGCCACCGCCAGCCGCCGCACGGGCGCCTGGGCGCCGAGCGGCTGCGCGGCGCCGAGCGCAGCCGCCGTGGCGGCGAGCAGCGCGAGGAAGGCCGCCGGGCGCATCAGAGCTCCCTCGCGAGGCGGGTCGCCTGCTCGAGGAGCGCCACCTTCTGCTCGTGGCTCGCGCGGAGCAGGAGCCGCAGGTCGGGATCGGCGGGATCGGCCTCGAGCGCCGCGCGCGACTCGGCGATCGCCCCGTCGATGATGCGCAGGTTCCGCTCGAGCGTCTCGATCGTCTCGGGCGCGAGGCGCCCGCGGTCCCTCGCGAGGAGATCGGCGAGGGCGCTCGCCTGCTGGATGTAGCTCGCCTCGAACGCCGGCGCCGCGAGTGCGGCCGGCGCCGGGGCGTCGTCGCGCCCGAGCACGAGTGCGGTGACGGCCGACGAGACGGCCATCAGGACCACCGCGGCAGCGGCCGCCAGGCGCGGCGTGACGGTGCGCCGCCGGGCGATCCGCGCCTCGACGCCCGCCCACACGCGGGCGGGGGGCTCGATCGAGCGGGGCAGGCGCCCGGTGGCCGGCGCGAGGTACCGGGCCGCGTCGTAGTCGGCGCGGCACTCGGCGCACGTCGCCAGGTGCTGCTCGAGCCCCGTGAGCTCGCCGGCCGCGAGCCGCCCCGAGACGGCGTCGTCGATCCGGTCACGGACATCGGTGCAGTTCATCGGTCGAGTGCCTCCCGCAACAGCCGGCGCGCCCTGAAGAGCTGCGCCTTCGACGTACCCTCGGCGATCCCCGCGAGCCGGGCGATCTCCTCGTGCGTATATCCCTCGACGTCGTGCAGCACGAACACGGCCCGCGCCCCCGGGGGGAGGCCGGCGATCGCGACTTCGAGGTCCGCGGCCTGGAGCGCCGGGCCCTCGGCGGGTCGCTCGAAGGCCGCGGGGTCGTCGGTGAAGAGGATCCGGCGCCCGCGCCGCCAGAGGGACCGGCGGTCGGCGAGGACCACGTTGACCGCGAGCCGGTGGAGCCAGGTGCCGAAGGCGCTCTCGCCGCGGAAGCTCGCGAGCCGCTCCCACGCCCGCACGAACACGTCCTGCGTGAGCTCCTCCGCTCGCGCCGCATCCCCCTCGAGCCGGAGGCAGAGGGCGTGGATCCTCCCGGCGTGGGCCCGGTAGAGCTCGCCGAACGCGGCCGCATCGCCCGCCTGGGCGCGGCGGACGGTCAGGTCGGCCATCGGTCGGGCCGGGCGGAGTCCCTCCGCGTGGCCGGCAAGGAAGAGCGCGTCGGCATGCACTCCGATCTGATGCCGCCCGGCGCCTCCGGGTTTGAACCCGGTGCTGGCGGCAATCCCGGTTCGTACCTAGACTCCACCCCCATGTCCTACTTCGATACGGACAAGCAGCGCGCCGCCGGGGTCATAATGATCCTCGGCGCTTTGCTTGCGATCGCGGTCTGGCCGTTCACGAGCGGCCTCATCGGCGCGCTCGTGCTGTACGTGATCTTCTCGCCGGTCTACCGGGAGCTTTCGGCGCGGGTCCCGGAGGGGGTCGCGTCGGGGGTGATCATCATCCTCGCGATCCTGCTCGTCGTGCTGCCCGTCGCATCGATCATCTCGCTCGTGGCCACGCAGGGCCCCGGCATGATCCGCGGCGTGATCGAGAGCCCGCTCATCGACCGGCTCATGGAGCTCCGCGTCGGCCGGTACAACGTGGGCGAGCAGCTCGGCATCCAGTTCCGGAACATCGGGGGCGCGCTCGTGTCGTTCGTCGGGTCGAACGCCCTCGGCATCCTCGGCTCGGCGACGCGGCTCACCCTGCAGCTCACCGTCGCCTTCTTCGGGCTCTATTACCTTCTCCGCGGCCGCCCGCACGCCTGGCGCGGGATGCGCCCGTTCATCCCGTTTTCCTCCGAGAACGCCGACCTGCTCAAGAAGCGGTTCAAGGACGTCACGATCTCCACGCTCATCGGCACGTTCCTGACCGCGGCGATGCAGGGCATCCTGCTCGGGCTCGGCTTCCAGTTCCTCGGGCTCGCGAACGCGCTCTTCTGGGGCGTGATGACCGCGCTCTTCGCGGTGCTTCCGGTCGTCGGGAGCGGGCTCATCTGGGTGCCGGGCGCCATCGTCCTGGCGCTGCAGGACCGGTGGGTCGCCGCCATCGCGCTCGTGATCTGGGGGCTGCTCATCGTCGGGGGCATCGACAACATCATCCGCCCGTGGGTCTACCGGCGCTACGCGCAGATCCACCCGTTCATCACGGTGATCGGCGCACTCGCCGGCATCAAGTACTTCGGCATCCTCGGGCTCCTCATCGGACCGCTCGCCATCTCGTACTTCTTCGAGCTCATCCGGATGTACCGCGAGGAATACCTGCCCCGCGAGCCGGTCGAGCTCGAGCCCGAGCCGCTCGCGCCGCCCCGCCGCCGCCGGCTCAGCTGGCCCAGCTTCTCGCGCCCGCCCGAATAGGCACCAGCCCCCGGGGCGTCACGCGCCCCGGCGCCTCCGTCCCCACAGGTACACCGGCACGCCGAGCGCGAGGAGCGCCGCCCCGCGCAGCGCATTGCCCGGGTTCGACGACACCGAGCCGGCGACCACGTAGAGCGCCGCCGCGATGAAGAGCAGGGGCAGCACGGGAAATCCCGGCATGCGGAATCCCCGGTATCCTTCGTCGCGATCGCGCCGGCGATAGGCGAAGAGCGCCGCGGCGGTGAGCCCGAAGAAGATCCAGTCCGCGAAGACGACGTAGTCGAGGAGCGCGCCGTAGCGGCCGCTCTGCACGAGCACGAGCGCCCAGATGCCCTGGAGCACGATCGCGGCGGTCGGCGTCCGGTACCGCGGGTGGAGCCGGCCGAGCCGCGGGATGAAGAGGCCGTCGGCAGCCATCGCCTGGACCACCCTCGGCGTCACGAGGATGACGAGGTTGAGGAACCCGAAGGTCGAGACCATGATCCCCGCCGTGATGAGCGTCCTGCCGCCGCTCCCGACGAGGCGCGTCATGGCATCCGACGCCGGCGCATCGCTCGCCGCGAGTCCCGCCGCGCCGAGCGTGACGAGGTAGGTGTAGTTGGCGAGGAGGTACACGAGGACGACGCCCGCGACGCCGATGATGAGCGCGCGCGGGAGGTTCCGCTCGGGGGCGATGATCTCTTCCGCGATGAAGTTCGTCTGCTGCCATCCGCCGAGCGAGAAGAGCACCGGCACGAGCGCCGCGCCGACCGCCAGCACGACGTTCGCGGGCCGGACGGCGGTCGCGGCCTCGGGGGCGGGGAGGGGAAGGAGGCCGGCGAGCGCCGCGAGACCTGCCGCGATGAGCGCGCCGAGCGCGGCGAGCTTGAGGACCGTGAAGATGTTCTGGGTGATCGCCCCGGGCCGCACGCCGACGTAATTGACGGCCGAGAGGACGACGATGGCGGCCGACG
>DASUXZ010000132.1:0-2270 GCA_036377655.1 Gemmatimonadales bacterium | reverse complement strand
CCAGTAGTCGAGGCCGGCGCGGCGGAGGTGGCGGTCGTCGAGCGAAAAACCGAGCGGCCCGATCAGGTGGAGCGGCGTGTCGGTCGCCGCGCAGAGGCGCGCGATGCTCCCCGTGTTCGGCGGGATCTGCGGCTGGATGAGCGCGACGTGGAGCGCCATCATCCGCCCCGCGTGTGCATCTCGCGCCGCGGATCGGCGCGGAGGCCCTCGATCGCATAGAGCGCGCCGCGCGCGGGCAGGGCGGCCCGGAGCTCCGCCCCGCGGTCGCGGCGGGCCGTCCAGCGATCCGCCACGAGGCTCGCGAGGTCCGCATCGGTCGCGCCGCTCCGGAGGGGCGCCCGGAGATCGATCCCCTCCTCCGCGTAGAGGCAGAGGAACCAGGTGCCGTCCGCGGTGACCCGGCTCCGGTCGCAGGCACGGCAGAACGGCGCCGTCGTCGAGGCAATCACGCCGAAGGTCGTGCCGTCACCGAGGGCGAAGCGCTCGGCCGGCGCGCGCGAGCCGGGTGGCGTGACCGGCGTGACCGGACCTCGCACCGCCGCGATCCGCGCGAGGATCTCCTGGCGCGACACGACCTGCTCGCTCCCCCACCCCGTCGCGCCACCGACGTCCATGTACTCGATGAACCGCACCTCCGCCTCCACCGACCGGGCAAAGTCGAGGAGCGGCACGAGCTCGTCGTCGTTCACGCCCCGGATGACGACGGAATTGAGCTTCGTGCCGCGGAACCCGGCGCGCCGCGCCGCCGCGATGCCCGAGAGGACGTCGGCATGGTGCGCGCTCCGCGTGAGCGAGCGGAAGCGCCCCGCATCGAGCGTGTCGAGACTGATCGTGAGCCGCGAGAGCCCGGCGTCGCGGAGCGCCGCCGCGTGTCGAGCCAGCAGCAGGCCGTTCGTCGTGAGCGCCACTTCCTCGACCTCGGGAATCCCGGCGAGCCGCCGTACGAGCTCCGGCAGGCCGGACCGAAGCAGCGGCTCGCCGCCGGTGAGGCGAACCTGCGTCGCGCCGAGCCGCGCGAAGATCGCCGTGAGCCGCTCCAGCTCCTCGAACGTCAGGATCGATTCCCGCGGCAGCCACGCGTACTCCGCTTCCGGCATGCAGTAGGCGCAGCGGAGGTTGCAGCGGTCGGTGACCGAGAGCCGGAGGCTGCCGAGCGGCCGGCCGAGACGGTCGAGCGCCGGCGCCGTCATGTGCTCGACTCCGGCGCGGCCGCGGGCATCGTCCCTCCGGGTGCGGTCGGGTCCACCCACGCCTCGCTCCCGTCGGCGTACGATTCGCGCTTCCAGATCGGCACCCTGCGCTTCACCTCGTCGATGATCCAGCGGCAGGCCTGGAACGCCTCCCCGCGGTGCGCGCCGGCCACGGCCACGGCAACCGCGAGCTCTCCCACCTCGAGCACGCCGAGCCGGTGCCGGAGCGCCACCGCGACGGGCCAGCGCGTCGCTGCTTCGTCCACGATCGCCCGGCATTCGGCCTCGGCCATGGCCGGGTAGGCGGAGTACTCGAGGCGGCGCACCGCGCGGCCCTCGTGATGATCGCGCACCTGGCCGGCGAAGATCACGAGCCCACCGCGCGCGGGCGAATGCACCGCATGCGCGAGCGAACCGACGTCGATCGGATCGTGGGTGAGGTACATGCGCTAACCGCCCGCAAGCGGCGGCAGGAGCGCCACTTCGTCGCCCGGGGCGACGATGTCGGCGAGCCGTGCCTGGCGCAGGTTCACGGCGCAGAGTGGTGCGGCCGGGAGCTGGGCCCCGCCCGGGAGGGATCGGAGCCGCTCGATCACGGCGCCGACGGTGAGCGGCGCCGAGGCCGCGAGCTCGAGCCGCTCGGCACCGAGCAGCTCGGCGTAGCGCGCAAAGAGGAGGACGGAGATCGAAGCGGTCATCTGGAGGGAACATAAGCGAGCGGGGCCGCGATCATGCGGCCCCGCTCCACACGGCCCATCAGAGGCCCGAGGCCTCGGCCGACTCGGGCGCGTCCTCGTCGGCGACGAGCGCGCGTAACTCCTTGCTCGGCTTGAAGACCGGGACCGGACGGGCCGCGACCTCGACCGGATCTCCGGTGCGGGGATTCCGTGCCATGCGAGTCTTCCGGCGGCGGATCTTGAAGGTCCCGAAGCCGCGGATCTCGATGTTGTGCTGGTCGCGCAGCGCGTCCTTGATGGCATCGAGGAACGCGTCCACGACACGCGCGCAGTCCTTCTTGGAGATCATGGGCCCGGCGGTGCGTGCGATCGAGGCAGTCACCGTTTCTACGAGATCGGCTTT
>DASUXZ010000131.1:0-10460 GCA_036377655.1 Gemmatimonadales bacterium | reverse complement strand
GCTCGTCGAGGGACACAAGGTGAGCCCCACCCGGCTCAAGGTGGCCGGCCTCGGCGCGGCGCGGCCGCGCGAGCCGAACGCCACGATCGAGGGCCGCGCGCGCAACCGGCGGGTCGAGCTCGTGCGGGACTGCGCTGGCGGGAAGGCGGCGGGATGAAGCTCACCCTGGCGATCGTCATCGGCGCTGCCGCGATCGCGGGCGGCTGCGGCTCCGACGCCGCTCCGGGGGCCGGCTCCGCGCAAGGCGAGGTTGCGACGAGTGGCGCAGCCTCTTCGGGAGACACACCCTCCGACGCGAGACCTGCGGTGCGCGGCGATGCGACAACGCCCGGCTCGAGCTCACCGGCACCCTGCGACCTGATCCCGCGCGACGAGATCGAGCGCATCGCCGGCCCGCTCGCCGGCGAGCCGACGCCCGAGGACCGCGGCTGCTGGTACTACGTGGCGATGGACACGACGACGGCCGAGTGGCGGCGAGTCCGCGAAGGCGCCGAGCGCGCCCGGGCGTCGGGCATGGACGAGCGCGCCGTCGCCATGTATCACCCCACGCGCGCGGGGATCTACGCCGAGGCGGACGTGCGCGGCGAGGGATCGGCGTCGGGCGAGCGAGCGGCAGGGACGCCGCCCGGATGGGACGAGACGGGCGCGTCCCGGAGCGGCGCCGTGTTCAACGGTCGCGCGGGCCACGTGCGCGTTTCGGTGCGAGCGCAGCTGCTCGAGCTTCCGCCCGACACGCTACTCGCGATCGCGAGCCGGATCCGGGACCGGATTCCGGAAGGCCCGATCATGCATCCGGCCGCCGATCGCTCCGGGCGCACGCCGCCCGGCCCGCACCCCTGCAGCGTCGTCACCCGCGCCGAGGCCGAAGCGACTCTTGGCGCGCTCGTGGCCGAGCCGTTCCGGACGCGCGAGCGCACTCCGCTCGCGGACCCCTCCGGAAAGAGCTGCGCCTACCTCTCGGCGGGACACCGCGTGCTCGTGCTCACGCCGGTGTGGAACTACGGCGGGATCGAGCTCAGCGCCGCGCGCATGGTCGGCGGGATGGTGCGCCAGGTGGCGGACCTCCCGGGGATCGAGGGAGACACGCTCGAAGGGGCGTGGGACGAGGCGGTCGTGGACCTTGCGGGAGAGCTGCTGCTGCGGAAAGGCGGCCGCGTGCTCGGCGTGCGCTACCTGATGTCGTCCACGGATGCCGCCGGCGCGATCCGGCTCGCGGAAATCGCTCTCGCGCGGATGAGGTCGGATACCGGGACCGGGGAGTGATCGAATGATGGAACGCACATTCCTCTGCCTCGCTGCATCGGTCGCCCTGCTGCTTGCCGCCTGTGGCGACGGGAAGGGCGGCGCCGTGGCCGGCGCCGCGGCCGTGGCTTCGGAAGTCACCCCCGTCGCGACCGGGGCGAGGAGCGATGGACTGCCGGAGAAGACCGCGACGATTCCGGATTCACCCTGCGACTGGATCAGCGCGGATGAGGTCGCGGCGGTGGTCGGCCGGCTGAGCGGGGCGCCGCGTGCCGAGCGCGGGGGATGCTTCTATCCGCTGCCGGTGGACTCGATCACGATCGCGCGGCGCGCTCGCGCCGACTCGGTGCGCGCGGCGCTCGAGCGGAGGGGATTGAAGTCCGACTGGCCCGCCGAGCCCGAGGACACCGGCGGCGTCTTCGTGCAGGTGAGCGTCGGCGCCGGCGCCGAGGAGCGCCCCGCGGAGCTCGCCTTCGGCACGATGGGGTCGTGGGTGGGCGACGACTCGCTCTTCGCGACGGAAGCGCCGCGGGACGGATGGGATTACCGGCGCGAGCTGCCCGGGAAGCCGAACTTCATGGGGCGCGCCGGCACGGTGCTCGTCTACATCGAAGGCGGGACC
Organism: Gemmatimonadales bacterium; assembly: GCA_036377655.1. Taxonomy (GTDB): domain Bacteria; phylum Gemmatimonadota; class Gemmatimonadetes; order Gemmatimonadales; family GWC2-71-9; genus CAMLLJ01. The sequence goes on along the minus strand of DASUXZ010000131.1, from coordinate 8,596 downwards.
CACGGGATGGAGGACTCCGTGCTCGCGACCCTCGCGACGCGGGTGCGCGACCGGATCCCGGATGTGCCGTTCGTGGATCCGCGCGCACCGGGTGCCGCGCCGCGCGCGGGCGATCGCGACCCGTGCAGCGTCCTTTCGCGAACGGACGCGGAAGCCGTGCTCGGCCGTCTCGTCGTCGCGCCGTACCGCGTGGAGGAAGGGGGCGCGCTGGCCCACCCGGCGGGCGGAAGCTGCGCCTATTACACGGGGGGCCACCGCGCCCTCGTCGTCACGCCGGTCTTCACCGGAGGAGCGGACGAGATGCGGTACGTGCGCGGCCGCGGCGGGCTCGGGATGGCCGGGGTCGTGGATCGCGCGGCCGAGGCGGCGGACACGCTCGAGGGCCCGTGGGACGAGGCGGCGATCGGCGTCGAGGGCGAGCTCGCCGTCATCCGGGGAAACCGGCTGGTAAAGATCGCCTACCTCACCTCGGCCACGGACCTGGCGGGGGCGATCCGGCTGGCGGGGCCGGCACTCGAGGGCCTCGCGGCCGCCAGGTGACGCCCGGGACTCCCCTCCCGCGCCTCCTTCCTTCGCCTTACCTTCCCCGAGTCCCTTCCATCATAGGCCGCATTGTCCGACCTGCGCGCGCAGCTCGAGGAAGGCCTGGCCCCTCGGTACTCCATCGCCCGCGAGCTGGGCCGTGGCGGCATGGCGACCGTGTACCTGGCGCACGACCTCCGCCACGACCGGCCCGTCGCCCTCAAGGTCCTGCACCCGCACCTGGGCCACGCGCTCGGCCCCGAGCGCTTCCAGCGCGAGATCCGCCTCGCGGCGCGCCTGCAGCATCCGCACATCCTCACCGTTCACGACTCGGGCGAGACCGGCGGGCATCTCTGGTTCACGATGCCCTTCATCGAGGGCGAGTCGCTCCGGGACCGGCTCGACCGCGAGAAGCAGCTGCCGGTGGAGACCGCCATCCGCATCACGCAGCAGGCGGCCGAAGCGCTCGAGTACGCCCACCGCCACGGGGTGGTCCACCGCGACATCAAGCCGGAGAACATCCTCCTCACCGGGGGCCATGCGCTCGTGGCGGACTTCGGCATCGCCCGCGCCCTGTCGGGCACCACCGGCGAGCACCTCACGAGCACCGGGATGTCCGTCGGCACCGCGGCCTACATGAGTCCCGAGCAGGCGGCGGGCGAGAAGGACGTGGACGCGCGCAGCGACATCTACAGTCTGGCGACGGTGCTCTACGAGCTGCTCACCGGCCAGGTGCCGTTCGCCGCCTCGACGCCGCAGGCGATGATCGCCCGGCGGTTCACGGAGACGCCGCGCCCGGTCCGCGAGCTGCGCGACAGCGTGCCGGCATCGGTCGAGCAGGCGCTCGCGAAGGCACTCGCCCGCACGCCCGCGGACCGCTTTCCGAGCGCGGAAGCGTTCGGGCTCGCGATCACGCCACCCGTCACGACGCCGATCTCCACCCCGGCCGCGACCGTGGCCGCCCCGGCGCCCACGCCGGCCGTCGTCCGCGCACCGGCGGGACGCCGCCTCTCTCCCGCGCTCGCGATGCTCGTGCTCGGCTTCGTGATCGGCCTCGGCGTGCTGTTCGCCTGGAACGGCAAGCGGCGGGGCGGGAGCGCGGAGGGGGACGCGCCGCTCATCGCGGTGCTGCCCTTCCGGAACGCCGGCGATACGTCGGAAGCGTATTTCGCGGAGGGGATGACGGAAGCGGTGCGCGGCCGGCTGTCCGGGCTGTCGGGGCTCAGGGTCGTGGCGAGCGGAAGCGCGCGCGAATACCGCGAAACGACGAAATCGCTCCCGGAGATCGGCCGCGAGCTCGGCGCGCAGTACCTCCTGACCGCGACGGTCCGCTGGGCGAAGAACCCGGACGGCACCAGCCGGGTCCGGGTGAGTCCCGAGCTCGTGCGCGTCGGCGACGCCACCGCCACCACCGAGTGGCAGCAGCCGTTCGACGCGGCGCTCACCGACGTCTTCCAGGTGCAGGCCGACATCTCGGAACGCGTGGCGCGCGAGCTCGACCTCGCGCTCAGCGCGGAGCAGCACCGCCGGCTCGCGGACCGGCCGACGGAGAGCCTCGTGGCGTACGACGCGTTCCTCCGCGCGTCGAGCGACGTGGGAACCGACGTCCCTGCGGTGCGGCGCAAGCTGGCCCTGTACGAGCAGGCGGTCGCCGCCGACCCGGGATTCGTGGAGGCGTGGGCCAAGATGGCCCGCCTGTACACGCTCCTCTATTCGAACGCCACGCCCGATCCCGCGACAGCGACGCGCGCCCGGGAGGCCGCCGAACGTGCGGAACGGCTCGACCCGGCCGGCCCCCACGGGCATTCAGCACTCGCGGATTACCAGGCCGGGGTCCTCAAGGATTACGAATCGGCCGCGCGGAACATCGCCATCAGCCTCGCCGCGGCGCCGAACGATGCGGAGCTGCTCCGGCGGTCGGCGCAGATCGCACGCGCGCGGGGCGACTGGGACGGCCACCTGAACAAGCTGCGGGCCGCCCGCCGGCTCGATCCCCGCTCGGTGAGCGTCGTCTCCGCCCTGCAGCTCGCCTGGCTCTGGACTCGGCACTATCCCGAGGCGCTCGCCACAAGCGACACGGCCCTGTCACTCGCGCCGGGAGACCTGAGCCTCATCCAGGACCGGGCGATGGTGTACGCGGCCCAGGGAGACCTCGCGGGGGCGCGCGCGGCGATGCGGCTCGTCTCGCCCGCGGTCACCCCGGCGGAGCTCACCGCGTTCTTCGGGCTCTACTGGGACATGTACTGGGTGCTCGACGAGGCCCAGCAGCAGGTGCTCCTGCGCTCGGGCCCCGGCGCCTTTCCCGATCGCGAGTCGTGGGCGACAGTGCTGATGCAGCTCTACGCGATTCGCGGAGATTCGGCTCGCTCGCGGGCCTACGCCGACACGGCGCACGCCGCGAACGTCGAGATCCTGAAGGGCGCGCCGAACGATGCGCAGCGCATCATCATCGGCGGGCTCCAGCTGGCATACCTCGGGCGCCGGGATGAAGCGATCGCGGCGGTCGAGCGCGGGATGGGCATGAACCCGCTCGCCACGGACGCCGACAACGGTCCCTACTATCAGCTCCTCGGCGCGCGCACCTACCTGCAGCTCGGTGACCACGAGCGCGCGCTCGACCTCCTCGAGGGGCTCCTCCACGTCCCATTCTGGCTCTCGAGCGGGTGGCTCAAGATCGATCCGGATTTCGATGCGCTCAGGGGAAATCCGAGGTTCGAGCGGCTGGTGCGCGGAGCGATGACATGAGACCGTCCTGCCTTCCGATGGTGACCGCGCTCTGCATCCTTCCCTGCCTCGCGCTGGCGCAGCAGCCCGCCCCGCGCGCGATCCAGCTGCCCGACACGATGGGCGCGAACTTCTCCGTCGCCGACACCGCGACGGGCACGAGCCTCCCGACCGACTACGATTTCCTCGTCGGCGCCTGGTCGTTCAGGTTCCAGTCGCGCCGACCGGACGGCAGCTTCAACCCACCGTTCACCGGCCACTGGGTGTTCACGAAGAAGGAGACCGGCGGGCAGGGCGTCCTCATCGAGGACCACTGGCGCCCGGACGATCCGGGCGCCACGTGGGACGCGGGCACCTGGACCTACCGGGCGTACAATCCGGAGCGGAAGCTCTGGGAGATGCAGGGCATCAATACGAACGCCGGCGCCTTCCAGCCCGGCCTCATGTGGAGCGCGGGCCCGGACCGGCTGCTCACCGAGTGGTACGGGACGATGCTCGTCCGGTTCCGCTATTTCGCGATCGAGCCGACCCGGTTCCTCTGGCGCGCGGACGCCACGTTCGACCGCGGCCGGACCTGGATCAACGACTGGTGGACGATGGAGGCGACGCGGATCTCCCGCTGAGGTACTCCCACAGTGCCATGATCTCCGCGTCCGTCATCCAGCTGAACCGCCCCTTCGCCACCGCCGTCATCAGGCCCTTCTCGGTTCCGTCGAGCGCGATCCCTTCCCGCATGAGCCGGGTGAACGCTTCCGGGCTGTAGGCGCTCGCGATCGAGAGCGCCGGCGTCTGCATTCCCCCTTCCCCGCCGAGGTCGAGCCCATGGCACTCGGTGCAGACCGACTTCGCGAGGTAATGGCCGAGCCCGGTGTCGGGATCGGCTGCGGCGAGGCGCGCGGCGGAGTCGGCGAGGACGGCTGAGGGATGGTACTGCTTCACGAGGATGCCGACGCGGCCGAGAAGGCGCGCCTCGAGCTCGGAATCGGGGCCGTCGGTCTCGGGAACGCTGCGGACGAAGGCGAGGATCTTCCCGAGGTCGGCATCGGTCAGGTGGAAGTAGGTCTGCGACGGCATGCCGAAGACGCTGCTCCCGTCGGGCCGGACGCCGTGCCGGATGATGCGGGCGAGCTCCGCGTCGGAGTAGCGGCGCGCCGCGCGCGTCAGGTTGCCGGCGGTGAGCTTCGCGACGCCGGGCTCGTCGAAGAAGACGGTGCCCTGCAGCCGATCCCCATGGCAGCCGAGGCATCCGCGGACGCGCGCAAGCCGCTCGCCCTCGGCGAGCGCGGCGCTGTCGGCGGGAAGCGCGACCGTGGCGAGCGGCACGTCGTACGTCCGCCCGATGGCTCGGCCGGAGAGCAGGTACACGGCGCCGAGCGCCACGAGCACGAGGGCGGCGAGGCCGCCGAGGGTCCAGGCAGCGTAGCGGACGAATTTGCGCACGGGAGATCGGCTCCGAATCCGGGGTCGGACAAGATGCGTATGGAAGCGGACCGGCGGAAGGGCGCGCCGGCAGCAGGAACCGTCGGACCCCCATCGGGAGCGCTCATGAAGCCACTCGTCCTGTCACTCGCCGTCGCCGCCCTTGCCGGGGCCGCGCCTCTCGCCGCCCAGACGGGCGCCGATTCCGCCGCGATCCGCGCCACCGCGCTCGATTATGCCGAAGGGTGGTATACCGGGGACTCGGTGCGCATGGCGCGCGCCGTCCATCCCGACCTCGCGAAGCGGATCGTGCGCACCCGGGACGGCAGGTCGGTCCTGCAGCACATGAACGGTCCCCAGCTCGTCGGCGGCACCGCGCGCGGGTTCGGCCGGGAGACGCCGGCCACGAGCCGGCAGGCGGACGTCGAGATCTACGACATCTTCCACAACGTCGCGAGCGCGCGGGTCACGATGCACGAGTGGATCGACTACATGCACCTCGCCCGGTTCGACGGGCGCTGGGTGATCGTGAACGTGCTCTGGGAGATGAAGTAGCTACTTCCCGCCGAATACCGCCGCGTGGGGCATCGCCATGCCGGATGCGCCGTGCGGCCACTGCTCGCGCGCGAAGTCGATCCCCGGACGGGTGGAGCCCGAGTCGCGGAACGTCGAGTCGACCGAGAGGACGCCGCGCACCGAGTCGAAGCGGGCGAGGAGGACGCGGTGGTCCGGCTCCTCCGACGTGAGGACGACGCGGTCGGTGGCCCCGTCGCGCGCGATCCAGTGCGGCGAGAAGCCCGAGTCCACGGCGAGCGAGCTCACGATGCGCGGTGCGCGGGGGTCCGCGATGTCGATCACGTCGAAGCGGCCCGCCTGCCACACCGGCATGATCCAGTGGTGGCCGAAGATCAGCGGCACCCCGCACCCGGTCACGCCGGGGTCGAGCGCCATCGTGCGCTCGACGGCCGGAGAATCTCCCGCGACATCCGTGACGAGGTAGAACCCGCAGTTCCAGGTGTTGAGCATCGCCGTGCGGCCGCCGGGGAGGAAGCGGATCTCGAACGGATACTGCCACGCGGAGTCGGCCGCCGACTCGGGCATCACGATGGTGCGGAGGAGCGACAGGTCCGACAGCCGCCACACCTGGATCACGTGCGCGGTGACCTCGGTGTCCATCGGGCTGCTCGTCGTGACGATGCGGTCCGACTCGACCGAGCCGTCGATGGCGTAGACCCTGAGCCGCGCGCCGGGAAACGACGAATCCGCCGCGCTCGAGGCCTGGAGCAGGTCCCCCTCGGGGCTGAAGAGTGCCAGGCCGCCCGGATCCCCTTCTCTCGTGCCGTCCCCGAACTGGAGCGTCGCCACCACCCGGCCATCGGGCAGCCGCCAGAAGCTGTGCGGCCGCCGGTAGCCGGGCACGCTGTCCACGGTGCGGGCGACGCGCGGGGCGCGCGGATCGGTGAGGTCGAGCAGCATCACCTTGCCGGCGAGGAAGGCGTTCGCGAAGAGCGTCCGACCCGCCGGCATGGTGAACTCGGTATGGTGCGGCATGCCGGCCGAGGTGCCGATCGGCGCCGTGGCGACGACGCGAGCCCAGGTGGGGCTCGCCGGGTCGGCATCGATCACGGAAAGGAAGTCCGCATCGGTCGGGGACTCCCCGTGGTCGCCGCTCATGACGAAGAGGTACGGCGAGGGCGACGGGGCCGGAACGTGCGGCGCAGGCTCGCCCGCGCAGGCGGCGAGCGGGAGGACCAGGAGCAGCTTCTTCATGGAGACCGGGGGAAGGGGTCGCAGCAAGATACGGCCCGGCCTGTCGTCGCGCATCGCCCTCCCGCATCCCGCCTCACGCACATACCTTATGGAAAGCAGTCACCGACGGCACCCCTCCCGACATCGTCTCGACCCGCGAGCGCCCTTTGCCCAGCGCGACCCGCTCCTGTCCCGCCTGCAGCACCTCGCTCCCCGACGAGGCGCAGTTCTGCCTCCGGTGCGGACTTCCGACCCCGACCGACCCGGGTGTCCCTCCCCGCACCGCCGCGACCGGCGCCTTCGAGGTCTCGCAGGTGCGGAAGGCACTCGCGGACCGGTACCGGGTCGAGCGGGTGCTCGGCGAGGGGGGGATGGCGACCGTCTACCTGGCCGAGGACCTGAAGCATCGGCGGAAGGTCGCGGTGAAGGTGATGCGGCCCGAGCTCTCGGCGACACTCGGCGCCGACCGGTTCCTGCGTGAGATCGAGATCGCGGCCAAGCTGAGCCATCCGCACATCCTCCCGGTCTACGATTCGGGCGAGGTCACCCGCACCGATCCGGACTCCCGCTCGGCGACCACGCTGCTCTACTACGTGATGCCGCACGTCGAGGGCGGCACCCTCCGCGACCGGCTGCTGCGGGACACGCAGCTGCCGGTGAACGAGGCGGTCCGCCTCGCGCGCGAGGTGGCCGAGGCCCTCGCCTACGGCCACTCGCGCGGCATCATGCATCGCGACATCAAGCCGGCCAACATCCTCCTCGCCGCCGGGCACGCGCTCGTCGCCGACTTCGGCATCGCCCGCGCGATCGGCGCGGAGGGCGAGGCGCTCACCGGGACCGGCCTCGCCGTCGGAACCCCGAACTACATGTCGCCCGAGCAGGCGAGCGGTGACCGTGAGGTGGACGGGCGGGCGGACATCTATGCCGCCGGCAGCGTGCTCTACGAGATGCTGGCGGGCGAGCCGCCGTTCACAGGGCCGTCGGCGCGCGCGATCATCATGCGGAGCATGACCGAGCGACCCCGCGCGATCACGGCGACGCGCGAGGAGGTTCCGGCGCCGGTCGAAGCGGTCATCATGAAGGCGCTCGCCAAGAACCCCGCCGACCGTTTCCAGACCGCCGACGAGCTGGTCGCGGCGCTCGACACCGCTTCCGAGGCGGCGCGCACGCCGCTCGGCACGCCGGCGGTGCCTGCCCCGGCGAACGCCCCGATCCCCCCCGCTTCGCCCATCGCCGCCGGCCGGGCCTGGACGATCTTCGGCATCGGCTCCGCCGTCGCGATGGCGGTGATCTATTTCGCCATCGAGCGCCAGGGGCTTCCGTCCTGGGCCATGCTGCTCGCGGTGGCGCTGCTCGGCGTGGGCGCGGGCGTGATGTGGATGACGACGCGGATGGAGCATCGGCGGCGCGGCGGAGCGGATGTGGCGGGCCTCGGCGGCCTGTTCACCTGGCGCAACACCGCTGCCGGCGGATTCATGGCGCTCGGGCTCTGGACCGTGCTCGCGACGGGCTTCATGCTCCGCGGGCCGGCGGATGCGGGCGACGACGGGGTCATGCGGCTCGCGGTCCTCCCCTTCGAGAATCGCGGCAACGAGAGCGACGATTACTTCGTGGACGGCGTGACGGACGAGGTGCGCGGCAAGCTCACCCGGTTGCCGAACGTCCAGGTGATCGCGCGCAGCAGCTCCGACCAGTATCGCGGGACCTCGAAGACACAGTCCGAGATCGCCGCGGAGCTCGGCGTGGATTACCTCCTCACCGGGACCGTCACCTGGGTCCGCGGCACCGGCGGCGCCGATCGGGTGCAGGTGGCGCCCGAGCTGGTGAACGCGCGCACCGGCGTGGCGCGCTGGAAGCAGCGGTTCGACAACGAGCTCACGGACGTGCTCAAGATGCAGGCCTCCATCGCGAGCGAGGTGGCCGGCGCCCTCGGCGTGGCGCTCGCCGGCGAGGACGAGGCGCAGCTCGCGGCGAGCCCCACCGAGAACCTCGCCGCCTATGACCTCTACCTGAAGGGCCGGGCCATCATCAGCCGCGACCCGGTGACGCAGCGGCAGGCGGCGGCGTTCTACGAGCAGGCGGTGGCACTCGACGACCGGTTCGCGGAGGGGTGGGCCGCGCTCGCGGAGGCGCAGTCGATCGTCTATGCCAACGGCGCCCGCGACCGCGCCAGCGCCACGCG
>DASUXZ010000130.1:0-7570 GCA_036377655.1 Gemmatimonadales bacterium | reverse complement strand
GATCGGACTCGGCCTTGCCGGCGTGGTCGTGGCGGTAACGGCGGGACGGACCGGGCTCGGCGGATATCTGGCAGTCGCGGCGGGGAGTCTCGCGGTCGGCCTCGCGGCGCTCGCGCTCGGCATCCTGATCGGGGTGGTCGCCCGGCGGCGGTCCGCGGCGATCGGCATCGCGCTCGCCGCGTGGTTCTGCCTCGCGGTGCTCTACGATTTCGCCGCGATCGCCGTGCTCCAGTTCGTCGGCAGCGGCGAGCCGGGCCCACTCCTCGTCGGCGTGCTCGCGCTCAATCCGATCGACGGGATGCGCGCGCTGCTGCTCACCCTCCTCGGCGCCGACGTCCTGCTCGGCCCGACCGGTGCCGCCATGGAGCGCCTGCTCGGCCCGGGGGGCGGCGCCGCGGTGATCGTCGCGTCGCTCGCCGCGTCGCTCGTGCTCCCGCTCCTCGCCGCGGGAAGGGTGTTCGCCCGGCGCGACTTCTGAGCCCCGGGCCCGGCCACTGGCGTTTCCGCCCGCGCGCGCGCAGAATCCGCACGACCCCGGTCCCTTCTTTCCGCCTCAACGGAACCCATCGCCGTGACTGCTCCGGACACCTCCGCAAGTGCCCTCCGGCGGGTCGTGACCCGCTGGGAGCTCGTCGGCATCGCCATCAACGACGTCATCGGAAGCGGCGTCTACCTGCTTCCGGCGGCCGCCGCGGCCCTGCTCGGTCCGGCGAGCGTCTGGGCGGTGCTCCTCGCCGGGCTCGCCGTCTTCCTCCTCGTGCTCTGCTTCGCGGAAGCCGCGAGCCACTTCGAGGAGCCGGGCAGCGGCTACGTCTACACCCGCGAGGCGTTCGGGCGGTTCGTCGGCTTCGAGGTGGGGTGGATGACGTGGCTCGCGCGGGTCGCATCGGTGGCCTCGCTGTCGAACGGCTTCGCGCAGGCGATGACGTTCATCTGGCCCGGGGCCGCCTCCGGGATCATGCGGGTCGCCATGGTCGCGCTCCCGCTCGCGGTCCTCACCTGGATCAACATCGTGGGCGTGAAGCAGGGGGCGCGGGTGGCGGCCGGGTTCACCATCGCGAAGCTGGTGCCCCTCGTGGTGCTCGTCCTGTTCGGCATCTTCGCCGTGGACTGGGGGCGGCTCTTCCCGGTGCCCGCCCCCGACCGGGCCAACTTCGGCGAGGCCGCGCTGCTGCTCCTCTTCGCATATGCGGGCTTCGAGAATACGGCCGCGGCCGCCGGCGAGTTCAAGGACCCGCGGCGCGACGTCCCCTTCGCGCTCATCACGATGACCCTCGTCGTCACCGTCGTGTACACGCTGGTGCAGCTGGTCGCGCTCGGCACGCTGCCCGATCTCGCGGCGCGGGCGGAAGGCGCCCCCCTCGCCGACGCAGCGGTCGTCGTGCTCGGCGCCGGGGCCGGGCTCCTCATGACGGCGGGCGCCGCGATCTCGATCGGCGGCAACATCGGGAGCACGATGCTCGCCGGCCCGCGCTACCTCTACGCGCTCGCGCGCGACGGGTTCGGGCCGGCCGCCCTCGCGCGCGTCCACCCGGCGTACCGCACGCCGTCGGCGGCGATCCTGACGCAGGCGGTGGTCGCGGCGGCCCTCGCCTTCTCCGGCTCGTTCGTCCAGCTCGCGATGCTGTCGGTGATCGCGCGGATGTCCACCTACATCGGGACGGCGGCTGCGGTGCCGTTCCTCAGGCGGAAGTTCCCCCGCACGGAAAAGACCGTGGTGCTGCCCGGCGGCCCGCTCATCCCGATCGCGGCGCTCCTCCTCTCGGTCGGTCTCCTCGCGAGCGCCACGCTCTGGAATCTCGTCGCCGGCGCCATCGCGCTCGTCGCGGGTGCCCTGATCTTCGTCTTCCGGAGCCCGCCCCGCCGCGAGGGGTGATCCTCATCCCGGCAGGTCGTCCGTCACGCCGCAGACGCGGAGCGCCTGCCGCGCCATCGTCCGCGCGAGCTCCCGCTCGCCGAGCACCGCGAGGCCGACCTGCTGCCGCTCGAGCCACGCGCGTTCCTCTTCGCTGTGCGTGCGGACGACGGTATGGATCGCGGGGTTCGCCCGCCGGGCGAGCTCCACGACGGCGCGCGCCTGGAACGGATCCGGCGCCGTGACGAGGATGAGCCGCGCACGCTCCGGGTGCGTGGCATGGAGGACCGCTTCGCGGCTCGCGTTGCCGAAGATCGCCGGGATGCCGCGGTCGCGGATCCGCTCGAACGCCTCCCGGTCCTGCTCCACCACCACGTAGGGAACCTGCCGCGCGGCGAGCGACTCGCCGATCGTGCTCCCCACCCGCCCGAACCCCACGATGATCGCGTGATCCCGGAGCCGGTCCTCCTCGACGGCGGCCGAGGGCGCCGGGATCGCCTGCTCCCGCTCGAGCCGGTCGAGGAGGGTCGGATGGTCGCGCAGCCACCTCGTCAGGCGTCCCGCGGCCGCGAACGCCGCCGGATTGAGGCCGATCGTGAAGATGGCGCCGGCGACGATGAGGCTCTGTCCCTCCGGCGGCAGCAGCCCGAGCGAGAAGGCGAGCGCGGCGAGGATGAACGAGAACTCGCCGATCTGGGCGAGGCTCGCGGAGATGACGAGCGCCGTGTGGAGCGGATAGCGGAACGCGACCACGATCACGAAGGCCGCGAGCGACTTTCCGACCATCACGATGAACAGCACCGCCAGGAGCTCGAGCGGCTGCTCGACGACGATGCGCGGATCGAAGAGCATCCCGACGGCCACGAAGAACAGCACCGAGAAGGCATCCTGGAGGGGCAGGGCATCCGCCGCCGCCTCGTGGCTCAGGTCCGAGCCGTTGACCACCATCCCCGCGAAGAACGCACCGAGGGCGAACGACACGCCGAAGAGCGCCGCCGCGCCGACCGCGATGCCGAGGGCCACGGCGAGCACCGAGAGGGTGAAGAGCTCGCGCGACCCGATGCGCGCCACCCGCGCGAGCAGCCACGGCACCACCCGCCGCCCGACGGCGAACATGAGCACCACGAACGCGGCCACCTTGGCGAGCGTGACGAGGAGCGTGCTCCACAGCCCCTCGCTCGCACCGGCGGCCGGGGCCGCGGTTCCGCCGAGGGCCACGGCGAAGGCCGGGAGGAGGACGAGCACGAGGACCGTCACGAGGTCCTCGACGACGAGCCATCCGACCGCGATGCGTCCGTCCACCGAGTCCAGCAGGCCCCGGTCCTCGAGCGACCGCAGCAGGACGACGGTGCTCGCCACCGAAAGGCAGAGGCCGAAGACGATCCCCGATCCCCACGACCACCCGAGGAAGTGCGTCACGGCGGCGCCGAGGAGCGTGGCCACCGAGATCTGGGCGGCCGCGCCGGGGAGCGCGATCCGGCGCACGGCGAGGAGGTCTCCCGGGGAGAAATGGATCCCGACGCCGAACATGAGCAGGATGACGCCGATCTCGGCGAGCTGCTGCGCGAGCTCGGGGTCCGCGATGAAGCCCGGGCTGTGCGGCCCGACCGCGATCCCCGCCACGAGGTACCCGACGAGGGGAGGGAGCCGCAGGCGGACCGCGAGCAGGCCGAAGAGAAAGGCGAGCCCGAGGCCCGCGGCGATGGTCGCGATCAGGGCGGTCTGATGGGGCATCGCCCAAGATACCATCCGCCGGGGAGGGCTCCGAGAGCAGGTCTTGACAGGTATACCGGTAGTTGATATCTTAGGACTAAGACAAAGGAGGTAACCGCATGGCACGCACGGCACGGGAAGAGCTGGCACTCAAGCTGACGGTGGTCCTGGGCAAGGCCCAGGCGGCGGTGGAGGCGCAGGCGGCCGCGCATGCAGCGTCGCACGGCCTTACCCTCGGAGAGTTCGCCGTGCTCGAGGCGCTCTACCACAAGGGAGACCTCCTCCTCGGCGAGCTGCAGCGGAAGGTGCTCGTGTCCACCGGTGGCATCACCTACCTGGTGGACCGGCTCGAGGGGAAGGGCCTCGTCCGCCGGCTCGAGTGCCCCACGGACCGCCGTGCGCGGTACGCCTCGCTCACCCGGGAGGGCTCCGCGCTCATCGAGCGGATCTTCCCGGAGCACACCGAATGGCTCGTGCACGCGCTCGGGGGGCTGTCCCTGGCGGAGCAGCGCACCGCCATCGCGCTCCTTCGGGCGCTCGGGCAGCACGCCGAGGCGGCGGGGAGCGGCGCGCCGCGCGACGCTGCCTGACCTTTCGCGGCGAAATTATCTCAGTAGTAAGAATGTGGGACAACATTTATACAAAGTGAGGACTGCAATGACTGCCATTCATGAAACCACCGGCTCCGCCGAGCGGACGTCCACCTGGGAGATCGATCCCGCGCACACCGACGTCGGTTTCGCCGTGAAGCACCTGATGATCTCGACGGTTCGTGGCCGGTTCGCGTCCGTCCGCGGCACCATCCGGCTCGACGAGGAGGATCTCGCGGGCTCGGCGGTCGAGGTCGAGATCGACGCGGCGAGCATCGATACGCGGCAGGAGCAGCGGGACGCGCACCTGCGGTCCGGGGATTTCTTCGACGTCGAGGCGTATCCGCTCATCACCTTCCGGAGCCGCAGCGTGGAAGCGGACGGAGACGGCCGGTTCAAGGTCACCGGCGACCTGACGATCCACGGCGTCACGCGGGAAGTGGTGCTCGATGCCCGTGACGAGGGCCGCGGGGTGGACCCGTGGGGGAACCACAAGGCCGCCTTCACGGCGGAGACGCGGATCGACCGCCGGGACTTCGGCCTCGGCTGGAACCAGGCGCTCGAGACCGGCGGCGTCCTCGTGGCCAACGAGATCCGGATTACGTTGGACGTACAGGCCGTGAGGGCGTAAGGGCGCGTTCGAGGAGGGCATCATGACCACACTGCAGCCGGCGGGCGTTCACCATGTGAGCGCCCTCAGCGCCCGGATCCGGGCCTCGCGGGAGTTCTACGTGCGCATCCTCGGACTGCGGCCGCTCATCACGACGGTCAACCAGGACTCCCCCGACATGTACCATCTCTTCTTCGGGGACGGTGCGGGAAGCCCCGGCTCCGACATGACGGTGTTCGACCTTCCGCGCGCCGCGCGGGAGCGCCGCGGCAACGGCAGCATTTCGCGCACGACCTTCCGGGTCGGCGGGAGCGACGCGCTCGCATACTGGGAGGACCGGCTCGGATCGCTCGGCATCGAACGCCGCCGCATGGACGGGGCCGACGGGCGCGCCGCGCTCGAGTTCGAGGATGGCGAGGGCACGCGGCTCGCACTCGTCGACGACGGGGGCGGCGGCGCGGCATGTCCCTGGCAGGCGAGCCCGGTGCCGCCCGAGCACCAGGTTCGCGGCCTCGGGCCGGTGACGATCACGGTCCAGTCGCTCGGCCCGACGGAGCGGTTCCTGTCAGACGCACTCGGCCTCGCTCGGGAGACGGTGCCCGGCTCCCCGGAGGTGCACCTTTTCCGGATGGGAGGCGGGGGCGCCGACGCCGAAGTCCACGTGGACGTGCGTCCCGACCTGGCGCCCGCCCGGTACGGCGCCGGGGCAGTGCATCACGTGGCCCTCCGTGTGCCCGAAGGCCAGTCGATGGACGCATGGGCGGCCCGCCTCGACCGGCTCGGCTACCGGCACAGCGGCATCGTGGACCGGCACTACTTCCGCTCGATCTACGTCCGCGAGCCCAACGGCGTCCTGTTCGAGCTCGCCACCGACGGCCCCGGGTTCGAGGTCGATGGTCCGATCGATCCCGGTCGGCTCTCCCTGCCTCCGTTCCTCGAGCCTCGGCGCGCCGAGATCGAGGCGCGGCTCATCCCTCTCGACGCAGCGTGACCCATGAAACTCCTCGGCATTCATCACCTGACGGCGATCTCCGCCCGCATCCGCGACAACCGCCGCTTCTACACCGGCGCGCTCGGCATGCGCCTCGTGAAGCGCAGCGTCAACCAGGACGACGTGAGCGCCTATCACCTCTTCTACGCCGACGCCGTCGGGAGCCCCGGCACGGACCTCACCTTCTTCGACTGGCCGGCGCCGCCGGAGGCCCGGGGCACGCGGTCGATCACCCGCACGTCGCTCCGCGTCGCCGGCAGCGATGCGCTCGAGTGGTGGGCGGGGCGCCTGCGATCGGAAGGGGTCCCGGTACGCGAGATCGGCGAGCGTGCCGGCCGGGCGACGCTCGACTTCGAGGACGGCGAAGGCCAGCGGCTCGCGCTCGTGGACGATGGCGGAGCCGGCGCCTCGCACCCGTGGGACCGGAGCCCGGTGCCGGCGGAGCGGCAGGTCCGCGGCCTCGGGCCGATCGAGCTCAACGTGCCCGCGCTCGAGCCGACGGACGCCGTCCTTCGCGCGATCGGCATGCGCGCACGGGCCGATCACGACCTCGGCGACGGGTCGCACCTGCACGTGTACGAGATGGGTGAAGGAGGTCCTGCCGCCGAGCTCCACGTCGTGGTGCAGCCGTCGCTTCCCGCAGCCCGGCAGGGCGCGGGCGGCGTCCACCACGTGGCCTTCCGGATCGCCGATCCCGATTACGATGCCTGGGCCGACCGCCTCGATTCGCTCGGGATACCGAACAGCGGCAAGGTGGACCGGTTCTGGTTCCGGAGCCTCTATTTCCGCGAGCCGAACGGCATCCTCTTCGAGCTCGCGACCGACGGCCCCGGGTTCGGGGTGGACGAGCCGATGGAGTCGCTCGGTGAGAAGCTCGTGCTTCCCCCGTTCCTCGAGCCGGCGCGCGCGCGGATCGAGGCCGGGCTCAAGCCGATCGACTGACCGTCAGCTCCGCGCCACCGCGTCGCGCACGCCGTAGAACGCGCGCGCGAGCCGGCTGATCGATCGGTTGTAATACAGCAACACGAGCAGGCCCGCCGCCGCGGCGCCGATCAGCGCGGGATGAAAGCCCCCGTCGAGCCCCGCCCAGGTGAGCCCGACGGCGAGCGACAGCGTGCTCGCGAGGTGCCCCACGACGGTGTAGGCGTTGGCCGGAACGAGCTCCATCGGGCGCTCGAAGTGCCGCCGGGCCACGCGCGCTGCGCGCGCGAAGAGCGGGAACCCGACGAGCATGAGCAGCGCCTGCACCGGGAGCAGCCGGAGCATCACGAGCGCGGCGAGCGCCGACGCCGCGAGCGCGGCGAGCCACGGGTAGGCGCGCGAAGCGGGCTCGAGACCGAGCCGCACCACCATCGTCCGCTTGCCCACCTGCGCGTCGCTCGGCGCATCCTGGAAGCCGTTCACGAAGAGGACGAGCGAGACGAGGATCGCGACCGGGATCGACGCCGCGAGCGCGATCAGCGGCACCGTGCCCGCCTGCACGTACGCGCTCCCGGTCACGATGCCCACGCCGAAGGCGAGCGCCACGGCCAGCTCGCCGAGCCCGCGGTTCGCGAGGCGCACCGGCGGGCCGGTGTAGATCCATCCGACGAGGAGCCCGCCGAGCCCGAAGGCGATCACGCCCGGCCGGCCCGCGAGCGCAAAGTAGAGCCCGATGGCTGCGCTCAGGATCCCGAAGAGAGTCATCGCGGTGAGGAGGTCGCTCCGCGTCGCGAGGCCCCGCTGCATCACGCGCGAACCGCCGGTGAGGCCGAGGATCGGCGTGCGGTTCACGTCGTCGGCGCCGGTGAGCTGGTCGTCGAGGTCGTTCT
>DASUXZ010000129.1:0-9575 GCA_036377655.1 Gemmatimonadales bacterium | reverse complement strand
GGATCGACCCGATAGGTACCACTCGCCGAGTCCCGGGCGAACGCGCCCATCTCCTGGAAGAAATTGAAGCGCGCCAGGTTGGCCCGCGCATGCGCGCTCGACGCGCCGAACCGGATCGAGCGGAAGATGCCCGCGATGAAGGTCACGAAATTGTCCTCGACCCGGCTCTCGGGCAGCTCGCCCTGGGTCGAGAGCGCCGTGACCATGTAGAGGCCGAGGACGTCCGCCTTGCCTTCCTCGAGCGCACCGGCCTGGTCGCGGAGCGCTTCGCGCACCGTGCCCCTGCCGTTGAGGGTGTTCTTGATGCCGAGGCCGTGCGCGACCTCGTGGAACATCACGTTCTCGAAGAACGCGTCGAAATTGACGAGCGGCCGCTGGTCCTCGGCGATGAGGATGTCGGCGATCGGGCGGAGGATCCGGTCGAACTTGGCGCGCATCGAGTTCTTGAGCTGCAGGCGGCGGGTGCCCTTCCGGAGCTGGACCTCCTCGTCGTTCGGGAGGTTGATGGCGATCGTCTTCGACCCGGCGTTCGCGTCGCCGGCGTAATAGAGGGCGTCGTACGCGTTGAGGTCGGAGTCGGTGCCCGGCCGCTCGGCGCGATACGCCGACGGCACCGGCAGCCCGCGCTGGAGCGACGGGAGGAGTGCCGCATACCGCGCGAGCCGTCCGCTCCACTCGCGGTCCTTGACGAGGACGAACGCCTCGTGGGCCGCCTTGTAGCCGTACAGGGCGTCCTCGTAGGTCTCGATCGGCCCGATCACCACCTCGAGCGTGTTGTCCTTCATGTCGAGCCAGGCGAGATCGCTCGCCTGGTACTGGTCGTCGAGAAGCGCCTGCGCGCGGAGCTCGAGATAGCGCCGGAGCCCGGGGTCCTCCGCCAGCGCCGCCGCCTCGCGGAGCTTGTCCGATGCGGCGCGGACACGGTCGGCGAAGGCGACGTGATACGGAACGGCCACGAGCCGGCCGGCGCTGTCCCGCCGCACGACAGTGTAGAGGCTCCGGAGCGAATCGCCGCCGCTCCCCGCTGCCGCGGAATCGAACTCCGCCTTCGTCATGCCGGGCGGATAGAAGTTCGCGCCCTCGGGCTTCGGGCCGACGCCGGGAAGGAACGGGGCGTTCCCGTCGAGCCGGTCCCACGGTCCGTAATTGATCTCGACGTACCGGCGCGCCTGCGGATCGGTCACGGCCGCGAGGAGACTGTCGCGATCGCCGAAGGCTTCCATCCAGTAGATCCGGTCCATTTCCGTCGCCGCATCGATGAGGAGCGGGATCATCCGCCGCTCCGCATCGGACAGCGCCGAGAGATCCGGATCGAGCCGCACGGTCGTGTACTGCGCGACCTTCGCGGAAAGGTCGGGCGCGGCGGCGGTCACGTCAGCGGTCTCCGGATCGGGCGAGCAGGCGGCGAGGACGAGGCAGGCGGCAAGTGCGGCAGGCAGTCTCACGTATCATCTCCCTTCGCGGCGGCGTTCGATCTCGCGCATCATCACGGCGGCGGAGCCGGGACAGAGCTCGCGGTATTCGGCGGAGGACCGGATCGGCTCCGGCACGTCACCGCGGTCCACGTGGCGGAACCCGAACCGCGAGAACCATCGCTCGGCGGTGGTGGTGAGGAGGTAGACCTCCCGGACCCGATAGCTCGCCGCTTCCGCGAGGACCCGTTCCACGAGCGCGCGGCCGACGCCGGTGCCGCGCGCACCGAGGTCCACGGCCGCCGAGCGGAGCAGGCCGAAGCCGTCGTGCATCTCGAGGCCGACGACGCCGGCCAGGCGGCCGTCCTGCCAGGCCGTCAGGTATTGCTGGAGCGCCTCGCGAACGCCGTCGGTCGGAAGCCGGGAGGCGGTGAGGAGGGCTTCGATCGCGGGGAGGTCGGCGTCGCGGGCGGGTCTGATCTCGAGGCTCATGGCCTTGATTCTAGGAGGGTCGGGGCCGTCGGGGGAGGGGCGAACTCCCGGAGCCGCCCGCGGGCTCCGCCCCCGACGCTCCACGGGTGCAACAACTTACACTCCGGGCGCGGGAATCCGCTTGTGCGAGGTGCCTGCGATTGTTAGCTTAAACCATTCTGTGACAAGGCGATGTGGGGTTCGGCCCGCTCCTCACACTCTCTCTCGAGGCATCGTGGATACCGAGACGCTCCAGCATGTCGCGCTCTTCGACAAGTGCCGGCAGTTCACCAAGGCGCGGGAAGTCGAGGCCGCGGGGCTCTACCCGTACTTCAAGCCGATCTCGGAATCCGAGGATACGGTCGTCACGATCGAGGGCCGCAAGCGCATCATGCTGGGGTCGAACAACTACCTCGGCCTGACGCACCACCCCAAGGTCCTCGAGGCGGCGACCCGTGCCCTGCACCGCTACGGATCCGGGTGCACCGGCAGCCGCTTCCTCAACGGGACGCTCGACCTTCACGGCCAGCTCGAGAACGCCCTTGCCGAGTTCCTCGGCAAGGAGTCGTGCCTCGTGTTCTCCACCGGGTACAATGCGAACCTCGGCCTCATCAGCGGGCTGGTCGGGCGGGGTGACCTCGTCGTCCTCGACAAGCTCGACCACGCCTCGATCGTGGACGGCGCCAAGATGTCGTTCGGCGAGACCGAGCGGTTCAACCACGGCGACCTCGCCAACCTGGAGCGGAAGCTCGAGCGGAACGCCGGCAAGGCCGCGATGGTGGTCGTGGACGGCGTCTACTCGATGGAGGGCGACATCGCCGACATCCCCGGCCTCTCGCGCGTGGCGCGGAAGTACGGCGCCGCCCTCGCCGTGGACGATGCGCATGCGCTCGGCGTCCTCGGCCCGGACGGCGACGGCACCGCGGCCCATTTCGGCATGGTGGACGAGGTGGACATCATCGCGGGGACGTTCTCCAAGTCCCTCGCCTCGATCGGCGGCTTCGTGGCGGCGCCCGAGCAGGTGATTCACTACATCCGCCATCACAGCCGGCCCCTCATCTTCACGGCGTCGCTCCCTCCCTCGAATACCGCCGGCGTGCTCGCGGCGCTCGAGGTGCTGCGCACGGAGGCGGACCGGCGCGCGCGCCTCTGGACCAACGCGCGCTACCTCCAGGAGGGGTTCCGATCGCTCGGATTCGAGATCGGGCCCACCGAGACGCCGATCGTGCCCGTGCTCATTGGCCCGATGGAGAAGACCTTCGTGATGTGGCGCCGCCTGTTCGACGCCGGCGTCTTCACCAATCCCGTGACCCCACCCGCGGTGCCGCCGTCGCAGTGCCGCCTCCGCACCAGCGTCATGGCGACGCACACGATCGACCAGATCGACTTCTGCCTCGAGGCCTTCGGCACGATCGGGCGGGAGCTGGGGGTCGTCTGAGCGGGTCCCTGCGCGTCCGGCCGGCGCGCGGGTCGAGGGACGTCAGGCGGTTCATCGACCTTCCCTATCGGCTCCATGCGCGGGACCCCCTGTGGGTCCCGCCGTTGCGTCGGGACGTCGCCCTCCTCCTCGACCGGCGCCGGAACCCCTTCTTCGACCACGGCGACGCCGAATACTTCCTCGCGGAGCGTGACGGCCGCGTCGTCGGCCGGATCGCGGCCATCGCCAACCGCCTGCACAACGAGACGCATCACGACCGGGTCGGCTTCTTCGGCTTCTACGAATCGGAGGACGACGCGGCCGTCGCCGCGGCCCTCTTCGATGCGGCCGCCGAGTGGCTCCGGAGCCGGGGCTTCGACACCATGCGCGGGCCCGCGTCGTTCTCGGTGAACGATGAGTGCGGCCTCCTCGTGGACGGCTTCGAGACGCCTCCCACGCTCATGATGCCGCACAATCCGCCGTACTACGCGCGCCTCGTCGAGGGCGCGGGCTTCACCCGCGCCAAGGACCTCTTCGCGTATCAGGGCGGGGACCGGACGTTCACGCGCTACGAGCCGGTGCCCGAGCGCCTCGAGCGCGCCGTGAAGATCATGCAGCAGCGGATGGGCATCACCCTCCGGCCGCTCGACATGAAGGACTTCGACGCCGAGGTCGAGCGGATCAAGGCGATCTACAACGCCGCCTGGGAACGCAACTGGGGCTTCGTGCCGATGACCGACCGCGAGATCGACCATCTCGCGCAGCAGTTCAGGTCGGTCGCCGTTCCCGACATCATCCCGTTCGCCGAGAAGGACGGGAAGGTCGTCGGATTCGGCCTGGCGCTTCCCGACCTCAACGTGGTCCTGCGAAGCAATCGCGGGGGCCGCCTCCTGCCGGTGATCCCGCGGCTCCTCTGGGCGCTCAAGCGCGAGACGATCCGCCGGGCAAGGATTCCCCTCCTCGGCATCCTGCCCGAGTACCGCGGGAAGGGTCTCGATGCCGTGCTGTATCACTGGATCTGGACGAAGGCGGCGGAGCACGGGATGTACTGGGGCGAGGCGGGGTGGATCCTCGAGGACAATCCCGCGATGAAGGCAGGACTGGAGAAGATGAACTTCTCCGTGTACAAGACCTACCGGCTCTACGACCGGCCGCTGTGAAGGCGCTCGTCACGGGCGGGACCGGCTTCGTCGGCCGGCACCTGGTCGAGCACCTGCGCGAGCGGGGGGACGAGGTCACCGCCCTCGTCCGCTCCCTCTCGCGAGTCGCGCCGCTCGCGGCGGCCGGTGCCCGGCTCGAGCGTGGTGACCTCCACGACCGCATCGCGCTCGCCCGCGCGGCGACCGGCCAGGAGGTCGTCTACCATGTCGCCGGGGCGGTAGCGGCGCCGAACGAGGCCGCCTATCTCGCAGGCAACCGGGACGGCACAGCCAACGTGCTCGCGGCGGCGGAAGCGGCCGGCGCGAGCCGGTTCGTCTTCGTGAGCTCCCTCGCCGCCGCGGGACCCTCCCGGAAGGGCGCCCCGCACGCCGGGGACGTTCCGCCACGTCCGGTCACCGCCTACGGGCGCAGCAAGCTCGCGGGCGAGGAGCTCGTCCGGCGGTCACCGCTCGAATGGACCATCGTCCGGCCGCCCGCCGTCTACGGCCCGCGCGACCGCGAGAACTTCCTCGCCGTCTTCAAGGGACTTCGGCTCGGCGTGGCGCCGGTGTTCGGCGACGGCTCGATGGAAATGAGCGCGGTGTATGCGCCGGACCTCGCGCAGGCCCTCCGGGCCGCGGCGGTGAGCGCCCGGACGGCGGGGCGGGTGTACTACGCCAATCATCCCGAGGTCGTCACCACCGCCGAGCTCGTCCGGACCATCGCGAAGTCGGCCGGCCGCACCGTGAAGATCATCGGCCTGCCCGAGCCGGTCGCGCGCGGGATCCTCGCGGTCACCGGCGGCGCGGCCCGACTCGCCGGGCGCTCGACCATCCTCAACCTCGACAAGGCAAACGAGTTCTACCAGGAGGCCTGGACGGCCGATCCGGGTGGCCTCGCAGCCGACGCAGGATGGACCGCGCAGCACGACACGGCGGCCGGGTTCGCGGCGACGTATCGATGGTATCGAGAGGCGGGGTGGCTCTAGGGTGACCGGGGGCTCCGCGGGCCTTCGTGGGGTGCGACCGCTCGAATGGCTCATGGGCGGTTATGCGACGCTCGTCCTGGCCGTGGTGCTGGCACGCGCGCCGGACCTGCGCGGGTGGGAGTGGCTCACCCTCGCCCACCTCCTCATCCTCTTCCTGATCTGGCTCCTCAACCGCGCCGACATCGGGCCCACCGGCCGCCTCATCCGCGAGATCTTCCCGCTCCTCCTCCTCGTCGGGCTCTATGCCGAGCTCGACGTCCTGAACGCCGGCAACCCCCGGATCTACGACGACCTCGTCCAGCGGTGGGAGGCGGCGCTCTTCGGCGGGCAGCCGAGCCGTGACTGGTGGCGCGGGTCGCCGAGCGCATTCTGGTCGTTCGTGCTCCATGGGGCGTACCTGGCCTATTACCCGATCCTCGCCTTCCCGCCGGTCTGGCTCGCCGCGCGGCGCAACATCGCCGGGATCCGGCGGTTCCTGCTCATGGTGATGACGGCGTTCGTCGTCTGCTACGTCTTCTTCATCTTCCTGCCGGTCGCCGGGCCGTACTACATGTTCCCGCGGCCGGACGGTCCGTTCGTGGACAACATCATGGCGCGGCTCGTGTACGGCGCGCTCGAGGACGGGAGCTCCTACGGGGCCGCCTTCCCCTCGTCGCACGTCGCGGCCACGGTGGCGGCGCTCGTCGCTTCGTGGCGCGCCGACCGGAGGCTCGGCCTGATCCTCGTGCTGCCGACCGCGCTGCTCATCGTGTCGGTGGTGTACTGCCAGATGCACTACGCCGTGGATGCGCTTTCCGGCCTCGCGATCGGGCTCGCCATCGCCCTGGCGCCCGGAAACACGAAGGGCCCCGGATCACCGGGGCCCTCCGACTACGCCGGGATCGAGCTTACTCGACGATGATGTTCCCGTTCATCCCCATCGCCTGATGCGGGACGCAGGTGTAGTGGTAACGGCCAGCCGGCGCGCCGTTGAAGGCCACCGTGATGATCTCGTCCTGCGTCACGGCCATCTGCGACGTGAGCGGAGCCGACTCGTCCATGCCCGCATCGATGATGGCAGCCGCGCCGGCCGGGATGCTGTCCGAGAAGAACATCACGTTGTGCGGACCGCCCTGCCGGTTATGGAAGCGGACCACGTCGCCCGCCTTGATCGTGAGCTGCTCGGGCACGAAGCGATACTGGCCGTCCACGAGCGTCATGTCCACGTCGTGCGTCGCACCGGTCCCCGCCGGGGTCTCCGTCCCGGCCGCCGGGGTCGACGTGTTCGTCGCTGCCTGATCGTCCGCCGCCTTCTCGCCACCGGCACACGCCGCGAGAGCGAGAGCGAGGCCGGCCACCATCGATGTCACGCGCATTGCTCTTCTGCCTCCGAAACGATGAAATGTTGTCGCCCCGGCAGCCCCGCAGGGCTTGCCCCTACTTTGTGAAGTAGTTCACAAGTATATATTGCCCACAGGTAATCCGCGACCCCTCTCCCGGCTTCTCCGTGACCACTCCCCCGCCGTGCGCGTCCCTCGGGCGCCAGTGCACCAGCCTTCGCGTGACGCTCCGGGTCGGCTCGCTCGAGGAAGGCGACGATTCGCTCGACCACGAGGCCACCTGGCTCCGGGGCCACACCGAGAACATTACCTTTCTCGAGCTCTGGGAAGGTGAGGGAGACCTCTATACCGACGCCGTGCTCCACGTCCCCTGCCGGTTCCTTGCCCGGAACGGCGACGGCGTCGAATGCCGGGCCTACGGGTACCGCGGCCCGGTTCCGCGAAGCTCGCGGCGCGGGCAGCCCCGCCAGCTCGGCGGAGATCACTTCGAGCTCGTCGAGCACCGCCGGGTCACCGCGCGCCGGCTGCCGCACCCCGTGCCGGTGAGCCCGGCCCGCGCGCTCCCCGTCGTGGACGGCGCGAACCCGTGTTCCGGCGCGCCCTGCCGGACCGCGGACAATCGCCGAGGCGCGGCCTGCTGCCGCGATCTCCAGGTCGAGATCATGTGCACCCGGAAGCAGCGCAAGCTCGAGGCGCTCGTGCGCTCCCGCCGCTCGCCCTATCTCTGCAAGATCGAGCGGGACGGCGACTACTCGATCGACGCCGAGATGATCTCCGCCTGTGGCTACCTGGAGCCGGGTGGCGTGAATTGCACCCTCCATGGGCGGCACCGCCCCGACGGCCGGACCGCCAAGCCGGACCTCTGCTTCGACTGGCCGCCGAAGCGCCAGGTCCTGCACCCCGGATGCGTATTCGGCCGGCGCCGGAAGGCAGCGAGTGCGTAGTCGGCCGGGGTGTGCCATTTTCGTACCCTGAAACGTCTTAAGGACCGTCGCCAATCGGGGATTCCGGATGGACGAGCTCGAGAAGCTGTACCAGACCACCTACGGCGCCGTGGTGCGCTTCCTCTACCGCAAGGTCTGGGATGCGGATCGCGCCGAGGACCTGGCACAGGAAGTCTTCATGCGCCTCTTCCAGCACCGCCCGGAAAAGCCGCGCGCGTGGGTCTTTGCGGTCGCCGCGAACCTGGCGCGGGACGAGGCCCGCGCCGCGATTCGCCGCCGGAAGCACCTTACCCTCATGACGAACGACCCCGGCCAGGCACCGTCCCGCATCGCAGCGGCCGACGAGATCGTCGAGCACGACGAGCAGATGGCCGCCGTGCAGGAGGCGCTCGGCACGCTCACCCACCGCGACCAGGAAGTGCTCCTGCTCTGGGACGCGGGGCTCAGCTATCCCGAGATCGCCCGGCAGACCGGGCTCGCCGTGGGCGCGGTGGGCACCACGCTCGCCCGCGCGCGGCGCCGGCTCGTGGACGCGTACGACCGCCAACACCTGGATGATTCGCGAGGCCATGCGGCACATTCCTGAGGAAGAGCTCCACGCCTACCTCGACCAGGCGCTGAGCCGCACGCAGTGCGTCGAGATCGAGAGCCATCTCGCCGCCTGCGACCGCTGCCGGCTCGAACGGGATGCGATCGCGTCGCTCCGTGACCGGACCACGGCGCTCCTCGCGACGCTCGCCCCGCGGCGCCGCATCGGGCCGTCCTTCGAGCTCCTGAGCGAGCGGGCCGCGGCGCGCTCGGCGCGGCGGGCCGGGCGGCTGCGGGCCGCCGCCTGGGCGGCGAGCGTGCTTCTGGCCATCGGGATCGGATGGGGGGCGCGCGCGATCGAATTCCAGGGCGCGGGCCCCGCCGAGGCGGCGCCGATCGCCGCCCGATCGGAGGATCCCGCAGTGGAGGGTCCCCTGCGCGATTCGTCCGCCGCCGGCATCGAGCTCGCAGCGGAGGCGCCGGCCGAGCCTGCGGTCGATCGCGCGGCCGCGCCGCGCAGTCGATCCGCTCCGGCGCCCGCACCCCGGCAGGCCACCGGCAACGCCCGCGAGGCGCCGCCCCTGGCGTCCAGCCCCGCAGGGCGGCCGGCGCTCAGCGAGCCTTCGGCCACGATGACCTCGTCCGGCCAGCTTCCCTCGGAGAGCTTCAACGTCGCCACGGGGACGCTCTTCCGCACCGTTTCGTGGGATCGCGCGCGGTTCGAGCGGGGGGAGTCGGTGCCGCGGATCGCCGGGCTGCCGGTCGTCGAGGTGCAGCTCGCCGGATCGCGCGGCGACGATTCGCGCCCGCTCATGGTCGTGGCGCAGCAGCTCGAGTCGGGCCAGGTCATCCGGACGATCGAGGGCCCCGCCACCGACGTGAATCAGCTCCTGGCCTCGCAGCGTCCCGACGCGAGCTCCCCCTGGCCGACGATCGGCGACGACGGCATCGCCGGCGCCGATGGCGCCATGGCCGTCCGGCGCGGCGACCGCATCCTCGCCATCACCGCGCCGCTCCCGAGCGACTCGCTCCGGGCGATGATCCGGCGGCTGAACGCGAGCGAGCGGCAGGGGGGCGAGAGTGGGCAGTAGGCAGCAGGCAGCAGGTAGTAGGCGGTAGACGGTAGGCGGTAGGCGGTAGACGAAAGCGCGCAGAAAAGAAGCGGCCTTCCCTGAGCACGGGCGGGCCGCTTTCGTATCTGTCCTGCCGTCGACTTCCTACCGTCTACCGCCTACCGTCTACTGCCCCACCCTGGGTCCGCTACCGCTCCCGCCCCCCCTCCCTCCGCTCGAGCTCCGCATCGTGCAGGTAGTCCTCGTCGCGGTCCTCGTGGTCGAAGATCTCGACCGCGTGGTG
>DASUXZ010000128.1:0-6525 GCA_036377655.1 Gemmatimonadales bacterium | reverse complement strand
CCGCCGCGGCCGAGCTCGCGCTCGATCGTGTAGCGGTGGGCGAGGGCGTCGGCGAGCGGGTTCATCGCGGGGCCCGGTAGGGCCGGGTGATACGCTCGAAGCGGGGGTTGCCGCGGAGCGGGGCGTACTCGGGGTGGGCGCGCACGCGGCCATGGCCGCTGGGCCCGATGATCGTCACGTACTGCTCGAGGGCGGCGAGTGCCCCCTCGGGATCGTTCGCGAAGAGCCGTGCCCGTGCTGTCAGCTCGAAGAGATAGGCCCGGGACTCGGGCGTGCCTTCGGTGCCCTTCGACATCGCGCGCTCCAGCCAGCGGCGCGCGTCGTCGTGCCGTCCCTGGAGCGCGAAGGCGAACCCGGCGAGCGCCGGCACCTGCGGATCGGGCGTCTCGGATGCCAGCTGCTGGAAGTCACGCGCGGCTTCCCGTGCCCACCGCCTCGCGCCCGCCGAGTCTCCCCGGGCGCGGAGGATCTGGGCGAACACCAGTGCGCGACCGGCTGGATCGTCCTGGAACTCCTCGACACCGAGCGCCAGCACCGTGTCCTGCTGCGCGGCGTCGAGGAGCCAGTAGAAATCGCCGTACGTCGCGGTGTACGCGAGCAGCCGTTCCCGGCCGCCGGCGGGCTGCGTCGCGTTCAGCCTGCGCCGGGCCGTTTCGACGTCCCCGGCGGAGATCGCCGCCATGATCGAGATATTCGTAAGGTTCAGGTCTCCGGGTGCGAGCGCGAGGGCACGCTCCAGCGGCTCCTGCGCTTCGTCCATCCGGCCGGCGAGGATGAGAAGGCCCCCGAGCAACCGCTGCGTCTGGAGGCTTCTCGGGTCGATCAGGGCCACGCGGCGCATGGTGGCCAGGGCCGCCTCGACATTCCCGTCATTCTGCTGGACCGCCGAAAGGCTGCGGAGGAAGATGGCATCGTTCGGATAGCGATCCACCGCTTCCTGCACGAGCGACCGTGCCCGAGGGAGGTCGCGCTCGATGTTGCGAGCGAAGAGAATGCGCGCCGAGTAGGTGGTCGGCGCTTCGGGCGCCAGCGCCATGGCGCGGTCGAGCGCCTCGCGCGCCGCGGCAACGGCGACTGGAGCCGTCGCCACCTCCGCGAGGACTGCCCGGCTGGAAGCCAGCCGGCCCCAGGCCATGGCGAACATCGAATCGCGACGCACGGCCTCCTCGAGCAGTGCGACCATCCGGCGGAGGCTTCCCGGGTCGCGACCGACGATGGCCTGCGCCTGCAGGTAGAGGTTGTACGCCTCGAGATCCTTCGTCGGCTCCTGGGCGAGGCGCTCGCGATCGGATGTCCCGAGCGCCACGTCGAGGGCCCCGGAGACCTGTCCCGCGATCTGCTCCTGGACCTCGAACACGTCGGTGAGCGGCGCGTTGAACGCCTCGCCCCAGCGGGTGTGCGCACTGCCGTCGCCGATCTCGACGAGCTCCGGCCGGACCTGCACCCGGCTCGTGCCGTCCGCGTCCTTCACCCAGCGCACCGTGCCGGTCAGGAGGTAATGCACGCCGAGCTCGTCGGCGATCTGCTCGGCCGGCTTGGTGGCGCCCGCATACTCCTGCGAGCTGCTTCGCGCGATCACCTCGAGCCCCTTGATCTCGGCGAGCTGGCTCCGCACGGCGTCGGTGACGCCGTCGGCGAAATAGGCGTCGGCGCTGTCGCCCAGGTTCTCGAACGGGAGGACGGCGATGCGCACCGCGCCGGTGGCCGCTGATCCTGCGCGCAAGGCGGCGGAGGGGTCGGCGTCGTCACCGCTGCCGCTTCGCGACCAGGCGAAGAGCGCGCCCGCACCGATGAGGAGGCCGGCGACGAGCGCGAGGAAGGCCGGAGTCCGGCGCACCCGCGCAAGCGGCGAGAGCGGCGGCGCGGGCGAGGCGGCAGGAGTCGCGACCGGCGTGGCGACCGTCGCCGCGGTGACGGGTCCCGCGCCGAGCGCGTCGGCGAACGCGCGGGCGGTGGAGAACCGGTCGGCAGCCGTCCGGGCCAGCGCGCCGGCGACGGCGCGCTCCACGTGCTCCGGCACCGTCTCGCGATGCGTGCGGAGCGGCGCGGGCGTCTCGGTGAAGCGGCGCGCGATCATGGCCTGCGGCGTCGCGGCGTCGAACGGTGTCACGCCGGCGAGCATCTCGTAGAGGACGATCGCCAGGCTGTAGATGTCGCTTCGCGCATCCACCTCGCGCTCGCCGGCGGCCTGCTCGGGGCTCATGTACGCCGCTGTGCCGATCGAGGAGCCGGTGGCGGTGAGCCGCTCCTCGCCCCCCTTCGCCAGGGCGCGCGCGATGCCGAAGTCGGCGACGAGCGCGTGCCCCTGGCTCAGCAGGATGTTGTCCGGCTTGATGTCGCGATGCACCACGCCCTGCTGGTGCGCGTAATCGAGCGCGTCGGCCGCCTCGGTCGCGATCCGCAGCGCCTCCGCCACCGGGAGCTGCGACTCCCGATCGAGGCGTGCGCGCAGCGACTCGCCCGCGACGAACGGCATCGTGAACCAGAGCTGGCCCGCCGTCTCGCCGGAGTCGAGCACCGTCAGGATGTGGGGATGCTGGAGCCGCGCGGCGACGTGGATCTCGCGCTGGAACCGCTCGGCGCCGAGGGCGTGGGCGAGCTCGGGGTTGAGGACCTTGAGCGCGACGGGGCGGTCGTGCCGGACGTCGTGCGCCAGGTACACGACCGCCATCCCGCCGCGGCCGAGCTCGCGCTCGATCGTGTAGCGGTGGGCGAGGGCAGCTTGGAGGGTGGAGCGGGGGTCCGCGGTCACGGTGCCGTACAATACGTGCCTCTGCGGCACGGCGCCAGCGGGGAGGGGCCGCGCTAGCGTCGTCCGGGGAGCGCACTCGCGACCGCCTCGGCGAAGCGCCCCGGCGCCGCCGGATCGGCGCCGAGGAAGAGCACCGGCTCGATGAGCTCGAGCTCCATGAGGAGGAAGCCGCCGGGGTGGGTGTCGGGGCGGACCTGCACGCCGTCGAGCCGCGCGTAGATCGGGCGCGCGGGGAGGAGAGGCCAGAGCGCGCCTGCGACGGCCGTCACCCTCTGGCGGAGGGAGCCCGGCGGGACGGCGGGCGCCGACGACCCCCCGTGCTCGTCCTGGACGCGAAAGTCGCCGGCGGCCGGCCGCTTGAGAACCGTGTGGCTCAGCGAGAGCTCCCCTGCCCCGTCGCCGAAGAAGACGAAGGACCACTCCCCCTCGGCAGCCACCTCCTCGAGGAACGGCTGCACCATCGCCTCGCCGTCGGCGAGCAATTCGCGCAGGCGCGCGCGCCCCGCTTCGGAGCCGGCCTCGGCCGGATCGGTGAGCCAGGTGCGCCACGCCGTGGCCGAGACCGACGGCTTCACGACAGCGCGACCCCAGCGGCGCTCCTCGAGCAGTGCGGCGAGGTCGGGATCGGCGCCGCGCGGAAGCCACGCGGTGGGCACGGCCGGTACGCCGGCTCGGGCGAGCTCGCCGAGATAGCGCTTGTCGGCATTCCACCGGATCAGGGCCGCCGGGTTCCAGAGGTTCGCCCCCTTTCCCTCGATCCGGTCGACCCACGCCAGGAAATCGCCCGGCCGCCGGTGGTAGTCCCAGGTCGATCGCACCACGACCGCGGCATATTCCTCCCATCGTGCCCCCGCCGCATCCCACGGCACGCCTTCGACCGGCGCTCCGGTGCGGGCAGCCAGGACATCGAGGGCATGGCGGTCGTCCGGGGCGATCGCGGGATGGCCCGCATGCGTCACGAAGGCGATGGCACGGCGGTGCATGATGTCGAATCTGCCATGGCCCGTTCGTCGGAGCCATGGACGGTCGCGGTGACCGGCCGGCGGGGAGGCCCGCCCCATTCGTACAATCAGGAGGAAGCCAGATGGCCACCATGAAGCAGATCGTACCCTGCCTCTGGTTCGACGATGAGGCCGAAGAGGCCGCCAGGTTCTACACGGGCATCTTCCCGAACTCGCGGATCGTCGCCGTCACCCGCTACTCGAACGCCGGGAAGGAGATCCACGGGCGCGAGGCGGGCTCGGTGATGACGGTCGAGTTCGAGCTGAACGGACAGCGGTTCACCGGGCTCAACGGCGGGCCGCACTTCACCTTCAACGAGGCCGTCTCGTTCCAGGTCATGTGCGAGGACCAGGCGGAGATCGACCGGTACTGGGAGCTCCTCGGCGCCGGCGGCGACCCGAAGGCGCAGGTCTGCGGGTGGCTCAAGGACCGGTACGGGCTCTCGTGGCAGGTCGTGCCGAACGGCATGGAGAAGATGCTCGAGGATCCCGCATCGCCCGGCGCCGAGCGGGCGATGAACGCGATGCTCCGGATGCAGAAGATCGACATCGCGGCGCTCGAGGCGGCGTACGACGGCGCGCCGGCCGGGAGCCACTGAGGTGTCGCGCCTCCGGTTCCGGATCTCGATCTCGCTCGACGGCTATACGTCGGGCCCCGAGCAGAGCGTGGAGCAGCCGCTCGGAATCGGCGGGGAGTCGCTCCACGGGTGGGTCGTCCCGCTCGAGGCGTGGCGCGCGCCGCACGGACTCGAGGGCGGCGAGGTGAACGAAAGCACGAAGGTGGTGGACGAGCTCGCCGCGAACATCGGCGCCACGATCATGGGCCGGAACATGTTCGGCGGGCATCCGGGGCCGTGGAAGGCCGAGGCCCCCTGGAACGGATGGTGGGGGTCGAACCCGCCGTTCCACCATCCCGTCTTCGTGCTCACGCACCACGCGCGCCCGCCGCTCGAGCTCGAGGGGGGCACGACGTTCACGTTCGTGACCGACGGCATCGAGTCGGCCCTGCGGCAGGCGCGGAGGGCGGCCGGCGGGAAGGACGTGGCACTCGCCGGCGGCGCCACCGTGGCCCGCGAGTACCTGAACGCGGGCCTCGTGGACGAGATGGTGCTGAGCCAGTCCCCCGTGCTGCTCGGCGGCGGCGAGCGGCTGTTCGACGGCGTGAAGGATCTCGGCGGGCTGCGGCTCGTCCGGTCGGTGAGCGCGCCGGGCGTGGCGCACCTCTGGTTCGAGCGCTAGCGCTTCACGCTGCGGCTAGCGCTTCACGCCACGCAGCACCGTCGCGCCGAAGGCGTCCTGCACCACGAGCTCCCGGCGGCCGTTGCGCGTGGCGAAGCGCGCGGTCGCGTCGGCCGCGGGGAGGTAGAAGGTCCCGTCGGCCTCCTCGAGGAGCGGCGTGCGCCACTGCTCCGGCCAGTGCGCCGACAGCGCCGGTCCGTCGAGGGCGACGACGACCGAGTCGCCCGTTCCGGTCCGGTAGACGCCGGCATACGAGGCCGCGTGCCGCGCCGCGCGCGCGGAGTCGAGCGGAACGAGGTGGCGCGGGCGCGGCGGGGCGACGCGCGCGCCGCGGAGGATGTCGGCGAGGTCGCGGACGGTGCGGCCGAGCCGGTTGATGTTCCCGAGGACGATGATCGTCCGGCGCTCGCCCGGGATGCGCATGATGTAGCAGGTGAAGCCCGGGAGTCCGCCGCTGTGGCCCTGGCGCACCCCCTCCGGGCCTTCCGTGACGAACCACCCGTAGCCATACCGGCCGAGGCCGGGCGTGAAGATCGAGTCGATCATGGCGCGCTTCACGAGCGACTCGCCGTAGAGCGCCTGGTCCCACCGGTAGAGGTCGCGCGCGGTCGTGACGAGCCCGGCGTCGGCCTGCGGCGGCTGCATCAGTTGGTAGAAGGCGTTCACGTAGTCGGCAGGGCCCAGCCCGTTGAAGTACGTCACGGGGAAGGCGCCGGGGCGGATGAAGTAGCCGTTCGCGCGGTCGGGGAGCAGGGCGTGCGAATGGTCCTGCCCGCTCCGGGTCATGCCGAGCGGCTCGTGGATGCGCGTGCGGAGGAAGTCCGCGTACGACATGCCGGACGCGCGCTCGATGATGAACCCGAGGAGGATGTAGGCGCTGTTGCTGTAGTGGAAGCGGGTCCCGGGGGCGAAGTCGAGCGGCCGCTTCCGCGCGTCGCGCGCGATGCGCCAGGCGGCGCTGTCCTGCGCCATGTAGTTCGAGTAGGCCTGCGTGTCGTACCCGCCGAACCATTCCTCGTAGTCGCTGATGCCCGAGGTGTGCCGGAGGAGGTGATGGATGGTGATGCCGGCCCATTCGGCGGGGATGCTGTCGAGGTACTTCGAGATCGGATCGCCGATCGCGAGCTTCCCTTCCTCCGCGAGCATCGCGACCGCCATCGCAGTGAACTGCTTCGACACCGATGCCACGCGGAAGCGGGTGTCCGGCGTATTGCGGACGCCGAGCTCCATGTTCGCGAAGCCGTAGGCGGTATCCACGAGGATCACCGAGTCCTCGGCGACGAGCACGCTGCCGTTCAGGTGTCCGAGACTCGCGGCAGCGGCGAGGTACTCGCGCAGGACCGGCACGCGCGGGTCCTGCGCGCGGACGGGCATCGCGAGCGTCGCAGCCAGGGCGATTCCGCTCGCCACCCGCATCGGGACTTTCCGCATCATCTCTCCCTGAATTGACCGCAGAGGCCATGAGGACGCAAAGGTTTCCGGGCGCGCCCACCACCAACGACACTCATGGATGTGTTGGTGGTGGTGATGCCT